>JAITHA010000060.1 GCA_031280235.1 Puniceicoccales bacterium
AAGCCGCTGTCGGCAAGAACCGACACCTCGGGTGGGATGTACGCAATTACCTGTTTTTGGTCAAGCAAACGCTTGTCGTGGCGGGCTCCGCGTTTGCTCAGAGAAAGATACCCGTCGCACCTGTCTATATTTGGGCTTTAAATTTCGGGGAGCAACACGTAGTGCTTGCGGGCAGCCTTTTGCAGCGTTTCCTCTCTCGCAACACGACCTACCGTTCTCACCATGCCGACCCGCACATCACCAGCCCGCACCATCCTGCGCACGGGCCACAACAAGTACACCTACCTCGCGACGGCGGATCTCTTCGCCGTCGTCTCCATCATAGGGCTTCATTTTCTCAGCCCGCAGAGCAACGAGGGCACGATCGCGGCAATGGCTGCCGTCGTCGCAGCAGGGCTCTTTCTCGTCATCCCGCTCGTGCTTGATTCGCGCCGTTCGCGCAGCGATGCCATGGCCGCCCTCGAGGTCATGCGCAACGACGTGGCGGACAACCAGCGCAGCATCCACGACGCCATCCGCACGCTTTCCGAGACTTTGGCACGCTATAGTGCTGCCACAGAAAAAAGTACCTCCACTCAGACCGACGCCCCCAAGCAAGGCATTCCACCTGCGCTGATCGATAGCATCCTCGCCCGTTTCGACGCCCTCGCCTCGCGCATTCTGACCGAAAATCGCAACCTTGATTTGCAACCCGTTCTCGACGATATCGCCTCGCGCCTTGACGAATGCATAGAGGCCAACCTGCGCCTTGAGGCTCGGCTGGAGCAATACCAGCACGATGCCCACACAGCAGCCCTAGTGGATCCGGACGGTACCCTGCCGCCCTCTCTCGTCGCCAAAGCCTTTTCCACAAGCCAGACCTCGGGCAACGCCATCGCGCGCATTATCGAAAATGGCGCGCCCGCCAAAACAACCAAGCCCAGCAACGCGCCCGATCCCGACGCCAAGCTCATGCATGGCACCACAGAAAACAGACAACCCATCGAAGATGAGATCTGGACTGCCGCCGCAGACATGGCAAACGCCGAGGCAAATGAACCAGACGACGACGACAGCCCAGCGGCCCTTTTCCCCAAAACCTTCCCCGAGCCCCTGGACGAAGCCCAACACAACTTCGAGTTCGCTCCTCCCGCCGAACCCCAAGGCACCCCTGACAACATGAAAGTGCCCTCACTGGAAGAATCCGACATCACATTTCCCTCAACCAAACCCACAGAAGAAAACAACAATACGAAAAGCATCGACACCACGGAAAAGGACGATGCACAGGAAGACGAATTCCTGCTCTCTCAACCTGACATCGCTTCGGGAACGGAATTGCTCGACTCTGGCATAGAGCTCTCCACTGAGCTAGACTCCACGCCCAAAGCGAATCTTGAAGAGGATGCCGAGCTGGAAGAACACCCCGAAGCAGACAACGAACTGGCGCGTGACAACAAGATCAGGCTGGCACCCAACCCAGCCGAGCAAGATGCCCTTGTGCCCCTGCAATTTGATTTGCTCGACAGTTTTGATTTTCAACATCCTGAGGCTCCTCGCAAACCCAGGCGCACGACGACCGAAAACGCCTGCGTACTCATCATCAACCTTCCGCGTAGCGTCGGCGGGATGCCCTATCTCCGTGGCTTTGGCCCGGGCTTGAGCGAGGACCTCGGCACGCCCATGACACAAATTGAGCCGGGACGCTGGCAATGGATTTCCCCCGAACCAACAAAGGGTGCCCGCATCACCATCTGGCAAAACGACATCCGCCGCGCCAATAGCGCCCCCCTCGACATCCCCCCAGGCAACACGGTGGAATACACCCCAGAGTTCCCGGCTTGAAGCCCCCGCAGGCCCAAGGCTAACAGGCAAATCACCATGAGTACACCCCGCAAGATCCTCACTCTAGCAGCTCTTTTCCTCTGCCTGCCCAGCCTCGTGAGTGAATACCCAGCCGCCACCAACACACGGGAACTGGCCAACAACGCTGAGAGGCTGACCAACACCTTCCGCATTACCTCCAACACCGGGGACGCCGCCTCGACGGAGTACGTCCAAGCAGCTTGCACACGGCTCGAACAGATGTTCACAACCATCTCGCCCTGGAGACGCCAGAACAAGGAATGGCGCATCCACGTCGAACTGGACTCGCCGACGTCCTCCCCACCCAAGCGCACCTCACCGCCCAACGCGCCGACGCCACCGCCCTACAGCCTCTCGGCCGATGCTGCCTCACCGCCCGTCTCCTTGCGCATCCGCTGGGACAACGCCTTGTCCCCCGAAGACTTCACGCGCGCCCTCGTGCACGCGCTGTACGCGCGTATCCTTCTGGCGTACAACGCGGCAAAACCCGCCGAAACAGTGCCAGTCTGGCTCGTCGAAGCACTCACACGTGAATTCACCCTGGCCGAAATGCCCTCCGTACTCGACGAATGGGCGCGCCAATCCATCGCCATGCGTCCCCTGCCCATTGAGACATTTACCCGTGCAAACGCCCAAGGCGCCCCCGCCTCCCCAGCTCCCGCCGATGAGCGCTTTTCTCTCCAAGCCTTTTGGTTCCTGCGTTTCCTGAACCAAGAACTCTCAGCCCAAAAAAAACTTCACGGACATCTCCTCGCCGAACTCGCACGCGGCAAAACTCTCGCCAATTTTCTCGCCGAAACTTTCCCCGAAGAATGGGAAGACGCCGACCGGCGCGCCCTCTGGTGGCCGATGGGGTACGCGCAAATGACCCGGAACCGCATGGTCGGCACACACTCTATGGCCGATTCACGCATACTCCTTGAGAAAGCGAGTTCTTTCGTCTTCGCAATAGAGGGGGCCGACGCGCACCTCACGCCCATCCAGCTCGTCCCCCTGCGCGACCAGAACGCCGTGCAAGCAGAAATCTCCGCACGCCTCCTTTCCCTCAAGGTAAGCCTCCAGCACATCAACCCTGTCTGGCACAACGCGTGGCTCGCCTACGGGATTTTTCTGGAAAAATTCGGCGACACCCGGATGGACAACTCCGCCCTCCTCCGCCTCTGGGAGACCACGCGAACTGAGATAGCGACCGCACGTGCCCTAGAAGCCGAAGTCTTCACCGCCCTCCAACAGGCCGCACAAAAGATGCCCGCCGAGACAGCGCCACACACCAAACCCAAGGAATGAATACGGGGAAAACCAGCCAGCCCAACACTAGCACAACACGGGAGATCCAGACAGAAGTTGACCCATGTGGGCGTCGAGCAGGCATGGGTGTAAAAGGAGGATGCGGGGGGGGCAGATTGGAGGCCTTTTCGCGGAACAACTCGACCGGGGTCTTGTTGGCGCGCGAGCGGTTTTTCCGGGCAAAGTTGTAATAGTGTTGATAGGTGCCCGCAGCTGCCATGAAGCGTGCGCGGCCCGAAAAATTTTCCAAATCGAAGAACTCGTTTTCGATGGTGGCGTGGACACTTTCGACGTCGACGTTGCAATTGGTGCGCGCGGACGGATTGAAGCGGTGGCGCGCGCCTATGGCCGCAATGGCGCCGTGAAAGCCCTCGGGGTGATAATGAACGGTGGCGCCGTCAAACTCGGTGCCCAGATCAGTGCACACTTCCGCGAGTTTGAGATCCACGCCGTGGGTTTTCAGGTGTTCAAGCATGCGAGGGTAGCGTAGGTTTTGGACAGTTCGCTCGCATAGGAGACGAACTTCGCCCCAGTCGATTCGCAGCGGATGGTGTATTGGAAACGGGGAAGGCTTTGGGGGTACATCTGCGGCCAGTAATGGGGGATGTCGGTAGTCCGTAACGAAATACGTATACACTTGCCTGAATTTGTCTTTGAGACCAAGACTCATACTCATGAAAAGAATGCCGACTCAGTTTGAGCAGATATTGTTGGGACAACAATTGGCGCGGGGGCAAGTCGGATGAAAGCGCCGACTCCTCCTCACGCACCCGCCGCGCATCCGATGCCGCCTGCCATGCCTGTGCCGGGGAAAATGCCCTTGGAGGCGTTTTTTGCCCGCGTGGATGGTGATCCGATGACGCAGGCTTTTCCCGATATTCCCGCGATCGGGCATGGTAGGGCGGCAATGGGGGCGATGGGGCGTGGCGGGCCCAAGCCGGATTTGCCGGCGGCTCCGCAAGGTGGTTTTGCGGACTGGGCCCCGGAGGCTTTTTCCGCCGCCGCCGCGATTGTGCCCGACGCACCATTTTCCCTTTACCTGCACGTCCCGTATTGTTCGCACCGCTGCAGTTTTTGCCCTTTTTACATCAATGCCGGGCGCGCCGGTTTTAGCGCCCCTTACG
>JAITHA010000059.1 GCA_031280235.1 Puniceicoccales bacterium
ATGTTGCGTCGGTAAAAGGCGTTGGACTCCTCGGCGGTGGAAAAGCCGGCGTATTGGCGTACCGTCCACGGGCGCATGACATACATGGTGGCGTAGGGGCCGCGCAAAAACGGCGGGAGGCCCGCGGTGAACCCAAGGTGCTCCATGCCTTGGTAGTCAGCGGCGGTATAGAGGGGTTTGACGGGGATTTGCTCCATCGTCTGGGTGTGAAGCTCGTCGAGGGGTTTGCCCGTGGCGGCCTCGATGCCGCGGCGCCATTCCGCGTAGGCCGTAGTGGCGTCGGTTGAGGGCGCGGGCGCGCGGTAGTCAAGCTTGGTGAAGTCAATATTCTTCATGTGTCGGGAGAGCAGTGCTGAAAGATTCGCGGAGAAGGTGCATCCGAGCGCAAAATTGGCAAACTTTATTGAGCGGGACGCAGCCGGGAGGATAGGTAAGTGGGGCGAGGAGTCTTTGTCCTTTGCAAGCGTGGCAGGATGCGTTTCCTGCACCGCCATGTTATTGCCCATTTGCAAGTTTGGCACTCCCGTGTTGCGGGAGAAGGGGAGCCGGGTGGAGACCTTCGACGCGTCGCTCACGAAGCTGGCGGCAGACATGCTTGAGACCATGCGTGCCGCACGAGGCATCGGTTTGGCGGCCCAACAAGTCGGCCTTGCCATGCAGTTTTTTGTCATGGATCTAAGGCATTCCCCTGAGGATGAAGAGGATACGTTTTCGTTTACCCTTGATGGAAAAACCCTGCCTTTGAAGATGATCATGCCGCTCGCCGTGGCAAACCCTGCCTTGGAAATCCTGCCCGACGATGAGTGGCTGTATTCCGAGGGCTGCCTGTCCTTCCCAGGGCTTACGGGTAACGTGGCGCGCTGCGAAAAAGTGCGACTGCAATATCAGGATCTGCAGGGGATGGCCCACGAGCTCATGTGCGACGGGTTACCCGCGAGATGCATCCAGCACGAATACGACCACTGTCAAGGCATACTCTTCATCGACCGCATGGAAAAAAGGGATCTGCAAAAGATACAGACCAAAGTGAAGCAGCTCAAAAGGGCGACTTTAGCCAAGCAGTAAGCCCCGCCCTGCCGCTCCTTTGGGATTGCGGCTCACCGGATGAAGTGTTGAAAGGCAAGAGAACTCTCATGAGCAACTATCACTACCTCAATGAATCGGGCAAAACTGTTGGGCCAGTCTCTATCGAAGAAATCGAAAAGCTTGCTGAAGCATTTCGCCAGAATGGCCGTGAGCTTCTGGTCGCGCGCCCTGGAGACAGCCGCTGGCTCCCCTACACCGTCGGCGGCGCCGCGCCCACAGCCGCGCCTGTGGCTGCCCCCGTGCGCCCCGCTGTCGTTGCGCCACAAGCCCCCGTACGCCCGGCGCAAGCGCAACAACCGCAAGCCCCCGTGCGCCCACAAAACGTCTATCAGGCGCAACCGCAGCCCATGGCGCCGATGGGTGCGCCTCGGGGGATGATGCCCACGCCAGCAGGGTTTCCGCCCAGCGGCTTTTCAGGTTTCTCGATGCGCTCCACTTGGCTTAGCACCACCATACGCGTGACGTCCTATGTGCTGGCCGTCCTTTTCGCCTTAGCCGCGTTGGTGTTCTTCGTACTCCTCATCGTGGGCCTTGCCAGTGGCAATGCTGCGGCAGCAACAAGTGGCGTTGTCGGGTTGCCTCTTGCCCTTTCTTTTCTGGCGGCTGCCCTTTCTCTTACATGGATGGGCAAAGTCGTCAGCCTGCTTGAGGAAATTGCCTCAGCCCCGAAAGGCTGACCCACCAACCGCCTGCGCCTGCATGAACAACGTACGAGACGAGAAAGAAATTCGTATCCAAGGCATTCCAGCTGCGCCCGGCGTAGCTCGTGGTGCTGCCTTCGTTTTCTTTGCCGAGGGCCTGCAGGTGCCCTGCTACAGCATTGCGGAATCTTCCCTCGAAAACGAGAGGCAGCGCTTCCTCGATGCCCTCGTCGCCACACGCAAGCAACTCGTCGTCCTGCGCGACAAAGTAGCGCGGGACTTGGGAGAAAAGGAAGCTGGCATCTTCGACGCCCACTTGCTCGTGCTCGACGACCCGGCCTTCATCTCCGAGCCTATTCAGTTGATGCTCCAGAGGCGCACCAACATTGAGTGCAACTTTCACCACGTCGCTGAAAAGTACATTGAGTGCTTCTCGTCTCTGGAGGATGACTACCTGAAAGAACGCGTGGGCGATGTGCGCGATGTCGCCCAACGCGTCCTTTACAACCTTCTCGGCCTCTCGCAACGCACGCTCTCCGAGGTTACGGACAAACGTGTGATCGTCGCCGAGGATCTCAGCCCATCTGACACGGCGAGCATGGAAAAAGGACATGCCCTTGCCATCGTCACCGACAGCGGCAACCGCACCAGCCATGCCGTCATCATGTCGCGCTCCCTGCGCATCCCGGCTGTAGTCGGTCTCATGTCTGCCACGAAAAAAATCGCCGCAGGTGATGACGTACTTGTGGACGGCCACGAAGGCATCGTCTTCGTCAACCCATCCGAGAAAACCCTATGGCGCTATGGACATATCGAGAAGATGCGCACCGCATTCGCCCATCGCGTCCAAGCCGAAGTCGCCCTGTCCAACTCCACATCAGACGGGAAACCCTTTAAACTCTCTGCCAACGTCAACGGCATCGAAGATATGGAAGGCGTGCACAAATACCACGCCCAAGGGGTTGGCCTCTTTCGCACCGAAGGCATATTTCTAAAAGATCCGCACCACCTCCCGGACGAGGAGGCCCAATACGCCTTCTACAGCGATGTGGTGACCGCTGCCAGACCCCACAGGGTCATCGTGCGCACGCTTGATATCGGTGGAGACAAGCCGCACGACACTCTGCTCAGCGGAGGCGTCGCGGAGGCCAATCCCTTCATGGGCTTCCGCGCCATTCGCTATTGCCTCGAACGCAAGGATGTCTTCCGCACTCAGCTTCGCGCCATCCTCCGCGCCAGCATCCACGGGCGCGTCAAGGTCATGTTCCCGATGATCTCCTCGCTCGACGAGTTGCTGCAAGCACGCGATTTCTTTGACAAAGTCTGCGCGGAGCTAAAGCAAAACAGCATCCCCTTCGACGAGAATATTCCCATCGGCTCCATGATCGAGATTCCCAGCGCTGCCTACTCTGCCCAGCTCCTCGCCGCACATTGTGATTTCTTCAGCATCGGCACCAATGACCTCGTCCAATACATGCTCGCCGTTGACCGTGGCAACAGCCGCATCGCCCATCTCTACGATCCCTGTAACCCGGCCGTGCTGGGGATTTTGCGACACGTCATCGGCTCCGCTAAAGATAAGCACATCGAAGTCTCCGTCTGCGGCGAACTTGCCGGGGACACTATGTTCGCCCCACTTCTGATCGCCCTCGGCGCAGACTCGCTCAGCATGACTCCCACGGCCATCCCTGAAGTCCGCTATCTCTTGCGGCACTCCGACGCCACGGCGCTCAACAAGCTCGTCAACGAAGCTTACGCCGAACAGGATCCGCAAAAAACGAGCCAAATCTTGCGTGAATACGCGCAAAGCCGCCTAACCATCTGAGCGACAAAAAAAGAGGCACTCCCCAACGGGATGCCTCAAAAAAAATGGAGCCACTTGTCAGGCTCGAACTGACGACCTGCTCATTACGAATGAGCCGCTCTACCAACTGAGCTAAAGTGGCAACCGACCAACATCATGAAAACTGAGCTACCCCGTGCAAGCCTTTTCCCTACGACGCGTGCGCCCTGCCCGACGTCTTTCCGGCAAAACTCGGCCCATGCGTGCCTGCGCGCTTTTCTCTCGTGAGAAACGGCCCGGCAACTTTCACATTTTCGGGTATTAGAGCAGTTGTGAAATAAGAGACTGGCAAGCTTATTTCACAGCTGCTCTAATGTCTTTGTACTAGCGACATTATAGAGTACGTGCCCGCGCCGCTATGGCTGCCGAGGCGAGCATCACAGCGGATGTGTTGTGATATACGCGTTCGCCTCAATAACTCGAAAAACACATCAAATTCCTGGCTCAAAATGATAGTTTTTAGCCTCTGTCGGGCTTTTTATCGGCACTTACGCACAGTGAAAAATTCCTATTGAGACTGAAAATAATATCACAACAGGGCTAGGGTACTTCGGAAGCTCACGGCACACTACTGTGTTCGCGGTGATCATGCTATTGGCTGAGATGAACTCTGCGACGAAACCGCGTATTTGGACGACTTTCAGCGGAGTGAAGATTTTCTACTTTGCCGTCGTTTCCAACTGTGCTGACGATCTGCTGCCCGCCTGCGTCAGTGCACCAAAATGGAACGCTTCGGAATCACAACTGCAGCCATGCCTAGTGAGCTACTCGTGAGCTTGGGAGAGCTTGTTTCCTGCCCACTTAGCGACGGCGCATTGCAGAGCTTCAAACCAATACCCAAGCAGCAGGATGAAGAGCGACGAGGCGAGAAGGCCTCCAGCAAGGGCCAGCAAGGTAACGCCAGAATGGATGACAGGCCAGGCAGGTTGGGCGAAGCAGGCAGCGGGCAAACGAAAGGTCCACAACACCATGGATGTGGCACAGGCAACGGCATTAATCCCCACGACGAGAAAGAGCCACTGTACCCATGGCCAAGCGACAAGTTTTTCCTGCCGCGAGTGGAGAAACAACAACACGGGCAGGAACAGGCTCGCCGACAGGCCAAAGATGCTGCCCGTGCGCGAGGCATCACCTAAGAGCGTGCCAAGCAACAACAGCAACACTGCGGGGAAACGCGGCATGAACCTCACGGCAAAAAGCAGGAGCGCCCCGTCCGTGTACAACAAGAGGCCGAGCTGCGAAGTCCATACTTGCGCCAAAGCACCGAGGCGCGCCCAAAGGAGGGCGGTGGCAATGCAGGGGAGCCATTTCAAGGTGGCGCGCATCGGCTTACGGCAAAATCTCTGGCTTCAACAGGATGAGGATAGCAGCCTCCTCAAGAGAAGCGAGCTGGGGGTTAAGGGCGACATCGGACTCGTAAAACAAGCCATCCTTCGTTTTAACGAGCTCGCCGTAAATCGTGCCAATGAGCAAACCTCCGGGGAAAATGCCTCCAGAGCCCGAAGTGTACACGTTCACTCCCGTGCCATAGCCTTCTGGTGGGATGGCATAGTCAACCGGCAAGTGAGTCAGCATCCCTGCCGGAGGCACAAAGGGTTCGTTCATGCGCCCTTGGTAAACGACAGCGCGCTCGTCTCCTTCGATGTTGGCGCTGATGCGAAAACCGGGGTCGGAAACCAGCTGCACCTCGCAAGTATGTCGCGCGACCTTGACGACGCGCCCGATGACATAATCGCCGCCGGCCACGACAGGACTGCCTTCGCGTACGCCGTCCACACGCCCGCGGCGAAGCACAAGCCGTTGCCACCAAGTGTTCAAATCGCGCTGGGCCACGCGCGCCACTAGGGTGCGATATTCGGGCGATCCCGGCATACCGAGAAGATCGACGAGACGCTTGTTTTCCTGTTCCAGAGCAAGAAGGCGGCGGCGCTCAAGCATCAAGCCGTTGTTGACGCGCGCGATGTCGCGCGTGATGGCGATCATATCCCGCTGCGAACGCGCCAGATATTTTTCCCAGTAGCGCTGCAAATCGCCGAGGCGCGACTCGGCAAGGACGACGGGAGCCTGCAACTCGATGAAACTGTCTCTGACGAAACTGCGCACGACGACTGGCAGGAGCCACCAAGTGGCCAAGCCGAGGGCGAGATAAAGAAAGGGGCGAACGTCAATGTGGGTGGGCTTGGGCACGGCAACAGGGAGAGCGGGATCAAGGGACGGCGAAAGCCCCAGCTATCAACGCGAACGCCAGTTTTTGTTCTCGAGGAAAATGCCTGCACCGTTGGCGACAGCGCGCATCGGGTCGTCTGCCACAAAGACCGGGATCCCCGTCACATCGCTGATAAGCCTATCCACACCACGCAGGAGGGCACCGCCACCAGCGAGGGCGATTCCCCGGTCCACAAGATCTGCCGAGAGCTCTGGAGCGCAGCGCTCAAGCACATCGCGTACGCCCGTGGTAATGGCTTCCAGACTTCCCTTGAGAGCATCACGCACCTCCTCTGAGCCTATAATGATCGAATGCGGCACACCGCGCAAAGTATCGCGCCCTTTCACTTCCATGCGCAATTCCTGTTTCAGCGGGACGGCAGAGCCTATCTTGATCTTTATGTCCTCGGCCATCCGCGGGCCGATGTTGAGATTATACATCACCTTGATGCGCTCAATGATGCTGGCGTCGAAAGCGTCTCCGCCCACGCGCAAGCTTTTCGCGCAAGCGATGTTGCCGAGGGAAAGAATGGCGACCTCGGTCGTTCCGCCGCCGATGTCCACGATCATGCTCGCAGCGGGTTCCCCGACTGGCAAACCTGACCCAAGCGCTGCAGCGACAGGCTCGCGAATGGTTTCCACATCGTCGGCGCCGGCACGGTAAGTGGAGTCTGTCAACGCACGCTCAGAGGCTTGGGAAATCTCATACGGCACGGCGACGACGACCTTGAGACGCGAAAGGATCGCCTTGCGCGCCACCTTGCCGATAAAGAAACGCAGCATGTGCTCGCTCACATCCGGGTCGGCGATGATGCCGTCTTTCATCGGGCGCACAGCCTCAATGGCACCGGGCGTGCGCCCCAACATACGCTTCGCGTCAGCCCCGACGGCAATGGGCCTCTTCGACTCCTTGTGGATAGCGACCACGCTTGGCTCATCCAACACGATCCCCTTACCCCTCAAATGAATGAGCGTGTTAGCAGTACCGAGATCAATCCCGATGGCGTTGGAAAAACCAGGCAGACGTTTAAGCATTGGCGGCGCGCAAGCGGTGCAAAAGGTGAGATGACGAAAAGTGTACGGGCGGGAGGGAATACAGAAACACTTTCCTTGTCAAAGACTATATCGCTGACGAAAACAAAAAACGCCGGAAGATCTTGAGCTTGACTCTCCGGGCTGAGCACGGACAGTAGTGCTCCTTTGGGAACTGTTCTCGTATTTCAATGGATAGAATTCTGGCCTCCGAAGCCGGCGATCTGGGTTCAAGTCCCAGCGGGAGCACCAATTTGGTTGGCTTGTCCAATCTGACAAATCCCCCCCCTCGGGAAAATATCTCGCCACCACTTCGCTTTGCCCCTAGCCCTGCCCGAAAAGATGGCAACGTTTTCGCCGCCGGTCCTCGCCCTCCGATGAATCTGGAATCTGCTTGCCCCAAGATTGTTCTCGCACCGCCATGCACGGCCTGCAACCACAAGGGAAAAGGAAGGTGCGCAGAATAGCCACCTTTCATGGGAAAGGCATTGCTCTTAACACTTGTTTGAGATTTCATACAATCTCTGAAGGATGAAGAGATGCCGAAAGCCCGAGCCAAGGAGAAGAGTTATCCGAGCGACCTGACGGAGGAGTAGTTTGAAAAGATCCGTGCGCTGTTGGAGTCCTCGCGAGCGAGAACCAAGCCGTTGGAAACAGATTTGCGAGAGATCGTCAACGCGCGATCTACGTGCTGAAAGAAGGCTGTCGGTGGAGAAGTCTGCCGCACGACTACCCGAACTAGACAGACCGTGTATTCCCATTACAACCACTGGAGAAGCCACGCGGACAAGGAAAACGGCCTGCCCCTCTTGAAGCTGGTCCTAGATTACTTTCCTGATTAATTAGCCGCATATTGGACATGGGAGAAGAGATTTTTACAGAGTTGAGGAGGAAAAGCTCAGAACGGAGGATGCGGCGGCGTTGAGTAGGGGAGCGTATTGGCGGGCGCAAGAGGAGCGCACATCGTTTTTGAGTCCGGAAAAGGCTTGTTTGATGGGGTTGAGCTCAGGGCTGTAGGGGGCTGGTGTCGCAACTGGCTGCCGTATTGTTCGAGCACTTTTCTTACATAAGCACCTTTGTGCAAGGAAAGGTTGTCGCGGATGACGATGTCGCCGGGGATGAGTTCTGAGGGCAGTTGTTTTTCGACGTAGGCCAGAAACATTTCGCCGTCTATGGCTACGTGTCGCATCCCGGGTGATTGGGCGGAGGTTTCCATTTGTCAAACCGCTCAAACCTGCGGTTCCGTGTGCAACGCCTTGTTCGCCAGCGATTGTGATCGACGGTGTTCCTGCGCGTATTTCGTCAGCGGCGCAAGATAGCATCTTTTCCAATACGGAAGAGCAAATGTTCGCACGAGCCAACCATAAAGTGGGCGCAACCATTTGTGTTTGACGGTTACGGCATAAGTGTACTCAATCTCGGTACTGTCGTCCGAATCGTGAAGCAGCAGTTGTTCTTTGCCAGTCGTGTTAAAGGTCTTAACGAATGTTGAGGCTCGAAAGCCACACTCTGGAATGAGTTCGACATCAATTAGAATCGTTGCGCGAGGGAAGAAGCGACCAAACGAAGCGGCCTTTGCTTCGAGCTTCAGATGATTTCCTGCTTGAGAGAGGATCGAAACGGAATGCGCGAGTTTTGGGAAATGCGTCGGCATAGCCTTGAAGTCTGATGCAATTGCGTAAACAGATTCTCGTGGCGCGTCGATTTTCCAACGCGCTGTAATTGCCAACTGCTCTGCTTTTTCGGTTATGAGGTCCATATTGTCATTCTTGCTGGCGAGCGCAAAATTGTGCCCGGGTTGCGGGTGTCCCGCTTTGTCTGTAATTTCGTTCCAAGCCTCTGAGGCGGGAGTGCTGGTGGCAGGAGAAAGTCAGTTTCGCGGCGTGGAAGTAGAGCATCGTGATTAGATTGGTGCTTGTGCGATAACCACGGGCAGCTCGTTTCACCGCGGAAAAAAGGCTGCGAGTCATTTTGTCTGTAAATTGCGTTGGTCTTAGAAAGAGCAAATTGGTTGTTGAGGTTGGAAAAGGAGCGGGAGCTTGTGAAGTTATGAGGGTGAGTCAAGGGCTTGTTTC
>JAITHA010000089.1 GCA_031280235.1 Puniceicoccales bacterium
CGCCGCGGAAAGCGCGGTGGTGTAAAAACGCGCATCGTCCAATTTGCCCCGGAACGAGTCCCCCTTGTAATTCTCCGACCCAATGCGCAACGGCACCCCGCGTTCCGTGACCGCATCCAAGGTCTTGTAATTTTTGGTCGCGATATCGTCACGCGACACCGTGACCGGCGAATAATCGTGGACGGTCATCAACGGCACCTGACGCTCCATCGAGCCAATCTCGCGCCCGTCGAGATAGACGCGCATCGTCTTTCCGTCGAAAGTCCCCGTGACGAGATGCCATCCGCCATCCAGCAATTCATCCGGCGAAATCAGCGCATCGCACTCCCGGTAACTGTTTCCGCAATTCAACCCAAGCGTGAGGAACCTTCCGTCCTGCAACGCCATCAAAAGGCGCATTTCCCCATACCGCCCCACATCCTCCTTGCGGAAAATATTCCCGTTGAGCGCGGTGGGCGCAATCCACGCGGAGAAAGTCACCGCGCGGGTTTTTTCCGGCAAAACCGACGCCGGGACCTCGATCTTCGTGTTAGGCGCCGTGATCTCGATGGCATTGCCAAACACGCCCGGAACCGTCTTGAGCGGCGCGGCACTCGTGGCGTGGAACGCATCCGAGGCGGCATTTCTGCCCGACCCATCGTCAAACGTCCACCGCCCGATCAATTTATCTTCTGCCGCATTGGCGGCAACCCCGCCCGCGGCGGCAAACATCGCCAGCCCCGCAAGACCGCATTTAAGTTTCATGGTAGTCATTGATTCGTTCGCTTTCTGGTTGGATTGAAAAGGCACCTGTGTGGATGGGAAACTAATTCTCATTGGAAGGTAAGATTAAAATTTGAGGCCGAGTTGGTTGGCAAAGAAGAGATAGGTGTCTGTGGTGTCGCGAATGCGCATTTCGAAGGATTTGCCGGAACCGTGTCCGGAATCGAAATCCACCCAAAGGAGGATGGGGGCTTGTGAGGTGTTTTGTGCGGTGGCGTACTGGAGGCGTGCGGCCATTTTGCGCGCGTGCAGGGGGTGTACGCGGGAGTCATTTTCTCCGGCGACGATCAGCGTGGCAGGGTATTGCCGTCCATCCTTGATGTTGTGGTAGGGAGAGTAGGCGCGCAGCCATGTGAAATCCTTTGCGCGTTCGGCGGTGCCGTACTCGGGGATCCAGTAGCGTGCCATGAGAAAATGTTGGTAGCGGAGCATGTCGAGCAGGGGGACGACGATGTTGACTGCGCCGAAAAGTTCGGGGCGTTGTACGAGGGCGGCGCCTGTGAGCAGGCCACCGTTTGATCCGCCGTGGATGCCGAGGTGGCCCCGCGTAGTGTATTTGCTGGCGATGAGCCACTCGGCTGCGGCGATAAAGTCGTCGAACACGTTTTGCTTTTTGGCGAGCATCCCGGCCCGGTGCCAGGGCTCGCCAAACTCATCGCCGCCGCGTAGGCCAGCCACGGCGTAAACGCCGCCCGCTTCAAGCCACGGGATGATGTTGCTGGAAAAGGCGGGCACCATGCCAATGGAGAAACCGCCGTAGCCGTAGAGCAGGGTAGGGTTGCTGCCGTCGAGTCGGATATCTTTGCGGTGGGCGAGGAAGAGTGGGACACGTGTGCCGTCTTTCGAGCGATAAAAGTGTTGGGAAACTGTGAAACGGTCGCTATCCACGGCGTAATCGGGGCGGAAGTAGAGTGTGCGTTGGGCGGGCGTGGCCAGGGAGAGGCTCCAGATGGAAGGGGGCATGTTGTAGCTGCTGAAGGCGAGGTGGGCGTCGTCGGTATCGGAGTCCGTCATGAGCGAGGCTGAGCCGATGCCCGGGAGCGGAAATGTTTGCGGGTTGCCACCGTCGAGGTCGCGCAATTCGAGGCGTCGGAGGGCGTCTTCTTTCCAAGTGAGGGCGAGGAAATTTTTTGCCAGAGAAATGTCGGTGAGGACAGCTTTATCGTGCTCCGGGACGATTTCCTGCCACGCGCCGCGCTCAGGTTTTCGTAAATCAATTTTAAAGAGACGGCCTCTGGGTGCGCCCTCTGTGGTGTGGAGGTAGAGGGTGTCGTCGCGGATCGTGGCGTGGTAGGTGGCGTCGTTGCCTTCGCTGATGGTGATGCGCTGCAGCTCGCCGGTTTCCAGCCAGAGGGGGAAGTTGCAGACCCAGAGGTCGTTGGAGGATGTGCCTGTGGAGTAGGAGAGGGCGAGCCAGTGCCCACCCCTGTCTAGCCAAGCGCTCGGGCCGTAGGTGGCGGCGTGTGGGCCGGTCTTGTATTGCTCAAAGATGAGGCGATCGCTGGATGGTGGATCGCCGATTTTGTGGAAACGGATTTCGCCTGAGTATGGGTTCTTGATGTCGGCGAGTTTGCGATAGATGAAAGCTCTGGCACCCGGCAGCCAGCTCGCGCTGCTGGCTCTCCCTGGGATGGTGTCGGCGAGCCATTTGCTTGTGCCGGTGTCGAGGATGTGGAGGGTGGTGTTCTCGTCGCCAGCTTTGAAGAGGCCGAAAGCCACTCGCTCGCCTTCGTGGCTGATGCTTATCCAGGCAAGGGTGGTGCGCCCGTCCGGGTAGCGGGTGTTCACGTTGAGCAGTTCGCGCTCGGGGGCGTCGTTGCTGGCGCGCATGAAGAGGACGGCGTTGCTTTCATCGCCGCGCCGTCGTGTGTAGAAGCGTTTCTCGCCCCGTGTGGTCGGGGTGCTGAGCGAGTCTGTTTTGAAAAGTCCGCGAAAGCGTTTTTCCAGAGAAACGCGCCCGGGGAGGGCGTCCATGTAGGCCCGGGTGCGGGCGTTTTGCGCTTTTGACCAGGCGTGGATGCGGGCATCCAAGGCGTCGTCGGGTTTGGTCAATTCGGGCGCCGCCGAGCCTTCGAGCCAGCGATATGGGTCTGCGATTCTTTCGCCGTGCAACAGTTCAAGCGTTGCATCGCGGGGCGTTTCAGGAGGTGGCGGCAGGCTGGCGCAGAGATTTGTCATCAGGAGTATGGACGCGATGGCGAGGGCACAGGTCATCTTGGGCATGGTGGTGGGGCATAAAGATAAAGACGCCAGGCTTGTCCACGAGCATTTTGGCGGCCTGTCCCGGGTGGTGTTATTGGGGGCAAATAAATTTTCCAGTGGGCGATGTGGGATGGCTGGCGAGCTCGCCCGGGGTGCCTTGGTAGACGAGGCGCCCGCCCGCATCGCCTGCGCCTGGGCCGAGTTCGAGCAGCCAATCTGCCGCGTTGAGCATGTCCGTTTGGTGCTCGATGACGACGAGGCTATGGCCGGCATCCACCAGGTGCTGTAGGATGGCGATGAGGCGTGCGACGTCTTCGCGGTGGAGGCCCGTTGTCGGCTCGTCGAGGAGGATTAGGGCGTGCTTGTTTGTGTCGAAGGCTCCGAGAAAGCGCACGAGTTTCAGGCGCTGAGCCTCGCCACCGCTGAGGGTGTTGAGCGGTTGGCCGAGGGTGAGGTAGCTCAGGCCCACGTCGGCGAGGAGGGATAGTGGGCGCGTCACGCTGGCGTCGTCGGCAAAAAAAGGCAGGGCTTCCTCGATGGTCAGTTCCAAGATGTCGGCCACGCTTTTCCCTCGGTGAAGAAAGGCGAGGATCTCTGGGCGGAAGCGTTTGCCCTCGCAAGCGGGGCAGGGGATGTGGACGTTGGCGAGGAATTGCATTTCGACGGTTTCCCAGCCTGAGCCGCCGCAATGCGGGCATCGTCCGTCGCCGCTATTGAAGGAGAAATGTGAGTGGGTGAGGCCTGCCTCCTTGGCCTCGGGCGTGGCGGCGAGGCGTTTGCGAATGGCGCCCCAAGCGCCGGCGTAGAGGGCAGGGTTGGAGCGCGGGGTGCGGCTTACGGGAGATTGATCTACTAATGCGACTTCGTCGGGTCGGCTGTCGAAGGATGCGGAGAATATGGTTTTGGATTCTCCCGTACCCGTTCCGGCAGATGGCGTCGCGCACTGTGCCAGCACTTCGTTGAGCAAGGAGGATTTCCCGGAGCCTGACACGCCGCATAGGCCGACGAAACGTCCGAGGGGCACATCCAGCGAGAGATTGCGCAGATTGTTCACGGAGACTTTGTGCAGGCGCAAACGTGGTGTCTGTGCATCCACCTTGCGCTGCATGGATGCGGGCGGTTTTCGGCTTCCAGACAGCCATGGGCCTGTCGCCGAATGCGCCGCTTGAGCCATGCCCCGCATATCTCCGGCGTAAACGAGCTGGCCGCCGCCACGCCCGGGCCTTGGGCCGATTTCCACAAGAAAATCCGCTTTGCGCATTACAGATTCATCGTGCTCGACGACGACGACTGTGTTCCCCTGTACCACGAGTTGGCGCAGGATATTCGTCATTCGCCCGAGGTCTTGCGGGTGCAGGCCGATGCTTGGTTCGTCGAGCACGAAGAGTGCGTCTGCCAGTGCTGCGCCAAGGCAGGCTGTAAGGTTGACGCGTTGCACTTCGCCTCCGCTGAGCGTGCGCGACTGCCGGTCGGGCGTGAGGTAGCCCAGTCCCACGTCTTCAAGGTAGGCCAGACGGGACAGGATGGCTTCCAGCGCTTGGTCTGCCGGGTGGCGGCTTTGGGGCGCACGGTGCGGGCGCAAGGTGGCGAGCAGCGCGGATACGGGCAGGGCGTAGAGCTGAGGCAGATCCAAGGCGGATGCCTGTGTCCCGGGGCTCCATTTCCAGCAGAGCGATTCCTCCTGAAGGCGCCGCCCACCGCAGTGTTGGCAGGTGGTGTAGCTGCGGTAACGTGACAGGAAGACACGTACGTGCATCTTGTAGGCTGTGCTCTCGAGCCACTTGAAAAACTCGCGCACGCCGTACCAAGTGCGTGGCCGCCCTTTGCTCTCGGTGTCGTAGCCCGGTTCGCCTTCGATGACTATGCTACGTTGTGTTTGGGTTAGCTTTCCCCAAGGCACATCCATCGGCACGCCGAGTTTTTTCATGCAACGTTGCAAATCCTGCTGACTTTCTCCGTAGACCTGCCCTTGAAAAGGAGCGATGGCGCCTTCGCCGAGGGTCTTGTCTGGGTCAGGGAAGACTTTTTCCCAATCCACCCCGATGACGCGCCCGAAGCCATGGCAATCCGGGCATGCACCGATAGGCGAATTGAAGGAAAACATCGCCGGGATGGCTGGCCGAAAGCGCTTCCCGGCCTGCGAGGTGAGCTCTCCGGCGAAAGAGAGAGTGCTGTCGGCGTCCGCGCGCAGTTGCCCCTGGGTGTCCTCTAAGAGCACGTTCATGCGCCCCCGCCCGAGGCGAAAGGCGACAGTCGCCGCCTCAATGAAGCGTTCGCGATTTTCTGGCAGGACAGCGATGCGGTCTTGCACGACGAGGCATTTTTCCTGTTTGGCGAACTCCCCTGTGCCTGCCTTGTCGAGGTGCATCACCCTGCCTGCAAACACGCCGCGGACGTAGCCTTGGGCGATGAATGGCGCGAGAACGAGCGACCACTTCAGTTGCGCGGGTCGCTCCACGGCAAAGCCAGCCAATACGGTGGCGCCGGGATGCTGTCTCGACAGGGAATCCCAGACACTTTCCGGATGGTGCGCACGGATGATGTCGCCCGTGGCGGGGTCGTGCAGCTGGGCGCGATGCGCAAACCACACTTTAAACCAATCGCAAAGTTCCGTCATTGTGCCCACTGTGGAGCGCGAGGTCTTGACGGTATTGCCTTGTTGGATGGCGATGGACGGGCGAATCCCCTCAATGAGGCCGACCTTGGGCGCGGGCATCAGGTCGAGAAATTGGCGTGTGTAGGGGCTGAATGTCTCCACATAACGGCGCTGTCCTTCCGCATGAAGTGTATCAAAAACAAGGGACGATTTTCCCGCCCCGCTAAGCCCTGTGATTACGATGAGCTTTCCAACGGGAATATCGAGATCGAGATTTTGTAAGTTGTTCTGCTGTGCTCCACGAATGCGGATGAATGACGTGTCGGCGGCAGGAGCCTCAGTAGTCTGAGGGGAGAGGGAAGAACGCATGGCATAAAAAACTGCACCATCGTCGCAAAGCGATGTGCGGAGCAATACAAAGTTCGGCGCCATGTGCCCGAAAAATCCAAAGGGAGACAATTGAGTGTACCTCAAGGCTGGCGACTCTTGCGCCCGCACGGGCTGCTCGGGCAAAATCCGTCGCACAGAGGAGAGGAAAGGTGCCGACTCGTGGGACGCGCAAATCTACAGCTAACCCACCAACGAAACAACCAGCTTGTACGCGAGAGAACCTATGACGACCAACGCAGATGCTATGAACGCCAGGACAAACAAGGGGAGGATCTCAGCGAGTGCGCGGAACGGGCACAGGGCCAAGCTGGCGATGAGGTCGATAGGATCCCCTCCGTCGGCTCGCTCTTCTCGCGCGTCCCTGGCTCAATCGTGACGTGCCAATGCGTGCGCTTCATGGCTCCGTGATTTCCATATAAACGACGCAACCTCAAACAAAAATGGCCAAAGCAGACTTCCCTTAAACATACGATCAAGCGCGGACACAGGAGTCGTGCAGCTCGCCGCAAGGCACGTCCATATGTTTGGAGAACAGGGGGCTTGCGCGCCCGTGCAGGCGGAACGCTTTGCCTCCAGCCTCGGTAGGCGGCACCTGCGGTTCAGACCATGATCACCTTGTTTTCCGCACTCAATGTGCTGAAGGGTACCTACTCTTGGTGCCGTGTCTGCTACTTGCATATTGGCCAACCTCGAGGGCGCGCCTAACGTGGTGGTGCGTGTGAGGGCGTTGATGTGGTAAAACAGCGAAAAGACAGATGCTCGTTTTGCGCAGTTTATTTTTTCTCCAGACGCGCTCGGAAAATTCTACAAAACGCAAAACAGAACATTTTTTACCGGAAGTTTCTGTTTTATCTGTACGAAACTTGTTCGTGAGTTTTTCGCTTTGTGAATTTTAAAAAGTATAAAACAGGCGACAAATTTTCCAGGATGCACTTTAACTCGGAGCCATGCCTTTTCCCTCTCATCAATCCTTGTTAAACCGTGTGCGCGAACATGCCCGACGACGGGGGATTTTTGGCACGGATCACAAGCCAGGGGAATGGCTGCTGGCGGCGCGTCACTTCATAAAGATCGAGCGTCTGGATTTGTTGCGTAAGCACCGTCAGGGGATGGCGGGCATTGAGGTCGCACGCAGGCGTGCGACCATCCTTGAAGTACTCCTCGGGTGCCTTTTGCAAAACACCTTGTCAGATCTCTCCCAAGAGGAGCGAGAGGCTATCTCGCTGGTTGCTCTTGGTGGTTTTGGGCGGGGGGAACTTTGCCCGCACAGTGATATCGATCTGATGTTTCTTTACGACGATTCACGGCTCGTGCCCGGTACTTTCAAGGCCTTGCAGGAGCGCGTCACCAATGGTGTGCTTTATCCGTTGTGGGATTTGCGGTATAAAGTCGGGTACTCAACGCGCACGGTTTCCGAATCCGTCCACGAAGCGCGCGGCGATGCCATCACACGCAATTCTTTGCTCGATGCGCGTTATTTGGCTGGTGCGGAACTGCTCTTTGGCGCGCTGGTGCGGGCCACGGACGCTGCCATTCGCGAGGATGGCATCGCCGGGCAAGTGCGTTTCCTGCTTGCCGAGCAGGCGCGCCGCCACGCCCGCTACGGCGGGAGTGTTTTCATGCAAGAGCCGGATATCAAGAACGGTGTCGGTGGTTTGCGGGATTTCCAGACTCTCGGTTGGCTTGCGCGCCTACTTGGCGAAGGAGACGGCCTTGGGGGTCTTGTGCGGCGTGGTTTTCTCCGCCCGGCTGAGGCAAAGGCTGCCACAGATGCCTATTCCTTTCTCATGCGTGTGCGCAACGAGCTTCATTTCCAATCTGAGCGCGCCACGGAGGTGCTGAGCCTTGAAAAACAGGCCTCGGTGGCGGAGAAGCTGCAGGGTGGGGGCGAAAACTGGATGCACCAGATAGAATCATTAATGCGGGACTACTATCTGGCTGCAGACACGGTACGGCAGACGGCGTGTGCCGTTGGCTGGCACTTTGAAGCGAACCCAGAAGCGACCCAACCGCCTACCCCCCGGCGCGTTGCACGGGAAAAACTGGAAGCGGGACAAGCCACGTCTTTTGACGGTTTCGTGATGCAGCGGGGCAGCCTTTCTGCCGAGGCCCCGAATGTTTTCGATGAAGATCCCGTGCGCCTGTTGCGTGTTTTCCGCCATGTCCAGCAATACCGGGCGATGCCAGATTTTCCCCTGCTGCGTCTTGTCCGCGAAAAGATTCCCTTGCTCACGCCACGCGTCGCCCGGTCGCGCCAGGCGGTGGATTGCTTCATGTCCATCCTAGCCGATGCGGGCCATGTCGGTGACGCGCTTACGCAAATGCACGAGGTCGGAGTGCTCTGCCGTTTTATCCCCGAGTTTTCTGGCATCCACTGCCTCGTCCAACGCGAGATTTACCACCGCTACACTGTGGATGTGCATACGCTGCGTTGTTTGCGCGAGCTCGACGCTGTGTTTGCAGACGCGGGCCCCGTGACTGCGCGCTATCGCACTGCTTTGCTTGAGACAGAGGAGCCTGCACTGCTCTACCTCGTGCTCTTGTTTCACGATATTGGGAAGCAATTTGGTGTGGCGGAACACGCACGTACGGGTGCTGAGCTGGCCGGGAAAATCCTTCTCCGACTCGGCGTCGCCGCCCGGGCGCGCACGGAGATAACAGATCTCATTCGCGCCCACCTCGACATGTCCGCCTTCTGGCAAAAGCACGACCTTGACGAACCGGCCAACATAGCCCTTTTCGCAGAGCGCGTGGCCACGGCGCAGCGCCTGCGCTACCTGTACGTGCTCACCTACTGCGATGCGCGAGCCACGGCACAAGAGTTGTGGAATGATTACAAAAATACTTTGCATCGGCAGCTTTACCTCGGGGCGCTGGCGCGGCTTGAGCCCGCAGAGGCCTGCCCGCCTGAGCGTGCACGTGACGTTTTACGCCATGAAATGCTCGTCGCCCATTCGAGGGAAACGATTTCCGAGGCAGAGATTGAGGGGCACCTTGCCTTGTTGCCCGGGCGTTATTTCCAGCAATACGGGGCGCAGGATGCGCTGCTGCACATTCGCATGATTGAGCAGCTGAGGTGCACGATAACCAGCTCCCTTGGGGAGAGCCGGGCTTCGGTCGTGCACTGGACGCGTGGCGATGTGCAGGAGGTTTTTACCGTGACCATTGTCGCGTGGGACTGCGAAGGTTTGTTCCATTTGCTCGCTGGTGCGTTTGCCGTGTCCGGCTTGGGCATTTTGAGCGCCAGGGCCAATGTGCGGGCTGATCAGGTGGTGATGGACACTTTCCAGGTTACTGCGCCGGGTGTCGCGACGAATGAGGAGCTGGCTGCCTTGCGCGGGAATTTTTCCCGCAACGTGGATGAGATCTTGGTGCAGCGGCGCAGCCCGGAGCAGGACATTCGGCGCTTACTTACCGCCTCTTGCAAGAAGGACCGCCTTCCCTACGCCCCAGCGGTCCCTCGGGTAAAGGCCTATTTCGAGCCAGCTTTGAGTTGCGTGGTTGCGGAAATCAAGGCTGAGGACAGGATCGGCCTACTGTTCTTCCTCAGCCGCGTATTTTTTCGCCACCGCATGAACATCCTCTTTGCTCGTGTGACGACGGAGCGCGGCATGGCCAGGGATACCTTTTATCTCGAACACAGAGCCTTCAATGGCGCTAGCGCAGATTTGAAAAGCCTGCACGGGGATCTCGTCGCGGAAATCCAGCGAAACTGAGGGTGGTGATGTGTGGCAGGAAGCTCACTTTCCGGTGAACTGCGGCGGGCGCTTCTCCTTGAATGCGCGAATGCCTTCGGCGTAATCCTCGGAGTCGTAGACGCTGCGCCGTATGCCTTGAATGTGCTCTGCGGTTTCGGCGTCGATCAATGCGCCGCGTGTGAGCAGGCGGAATTGGGCCTTGATGGCACGTACGGCCAGTGGAGCATTGGCGGCGATGTGAGCAGCGCGTTTGTAGGTAAAGGCTTCGAGTTGGTCGGCAGGAACGATGTCGTTCACGAAGCCGTTGTTGTGGGCCTCTTGCGCGGACACGGGTTGGGCGGTGTAAAACATTTCCTTGGCTTTGTTGAGGCCGATGTGGTTGACGAAATGCATGAGGCCGGAGGGGTTGTACGGAATGCCGATCTTGGCAGGTGTCATAGCAAATGTGGCTTTGTCGGAAGCGATCACCATGTCGCACGAGCAACAGAGATCGCAGGCACCGCCCCACACGGAGCCTTCCACCATCGCGATCACGGGCACAGGGCAATCTTGCACGCCACGCAGCAAGATTTCGAGCGGATCGCTGTAAGAGAGCGGGTCGCGACGTGGTGCGGGAAGCTCGTTGATGTCGTGCCCGGCGGACCAGACGCGTGAGCCAGACGTCGCACGGATGATGATGACGGTAGCTCCATGGCGCTCAAGCAACCCCAGTGCTTCCGTCAGCTCTTCCATGAGGTGGTGGTTGAGGCAGTTCAGGTGCGATGGATTGTAGAGGGTCAGCGTGCCGATTTTATTTTCCAGAGCGACGAGGATGAGGTCGTACTTTCGGGCACCAAGGGCGTCATTCCCCTCTATAATTGGCTTGGGGGTGGCAGAATTTTGAGTGTTCATCAAGAAGGGGTGATGCTGGGTCGTGTCGGATGAAATGCAATCTCCTTGAGGGCGTTTTTCGTCACGTGGTAGACTTACCGTTATCTTCCCCGGCGGGTTTTAATTCCGATAACGGAGGTACCCGACGAAGGGCGGGGATGAGGGCGGCGACGCCGAGGACGACCAGCATGGTGCAGAGCGCGCCGATCGTGCCGGAGGTGACGGCGCCAAATCTGGCGGCCATGAGCCCACCGCGCAATTCGGAGATCTCGTTGGAAGAGCCAATAAAGAGTTGGTTCACCGAGGTTACGCGGCCTCGCAAATTATCCGGCGTGAGCATTTGCACAAGGGTGTGCCGAATGACCACGCTCACGTTGTCGCACATACCGCTCAAAAAGAGGGCGACGATGGAGAGAAAAATATTGCGCGAGAGTGCAAAAATGAGAAGCGAAAGCCCAAAGCCGGCGACGTACCATAGCAGGGTGATCCCCGGGCGGCGAAAGGGACGCATGTGTGCGATGAGGATTGCCATGGTGACGGCGCCGAGGGTAGGCGCTGCGCGCAAGGCTCCGAATCCTCCAGACCCGGCTTCCAACACCTCTTCGGCATAAATCGGGAACAGGGCGACGACCCCGCCAAAGAGCACGGCAAACAAGTCCAGTGTAATGGCTCCGAGGACGGCTTTTTGTTTCCAGATGAAAACTACCCCGGCAAGGGCACCTGGCGCGTTGGTGCCGGCGTGGGCAGCTGTGACCTGGCGCGTTTTTACGCCAAGCAAGATGAAGGCGAGACAGGCGGCAAAAATGGCGTCGAAGGCGTAGATGAGTGTGTAGCTGTACAGGAGAACGAAGCCTCCGACTCCCGCGCCGAGCACGGCGGATAGCTCAAAGGCACTGGAATTCCAGATGAAGGCGTTGTTGATTTTATCCGGGGGCACAAGGAGCGGGATGATCGTTGTGCGCGCAGGGCCGCTGATGACGCGGACGGTGGACTGCAGAAGCTGGAGCAGAAAAATGATGGGGATCGCTGGGTTGTCGAAATGGAGGGCGCTCTGCGCATCTGCCGAGGAGAAAAAGGCGGCGGCATCTTTGAGGAGCGAGTTGGCGGCGAGCAGCAGCGCATGGCTCGGTATGGCTTCGTGAAAGTACGTGCAGAGCGCGAGCAGGATGGAGAGCACGCAGGAGACCGCCATGGTGACGAGGATGATTTGCCGTCGGTCCACGCGGTCGGAGAGCACACCCGCCGGGAAGACAAGGGCGAAGAGCGGCAGCACGTTGACGAAGCCGATGAAGCCGAGCGCAGCGGCAGAATTCGTCCACTCATACACCTGCCAGCCGATGGCGAGAGTGAGGGCGTGGCGCCCCATCGTGAAAAAAAAGTTCCCTAGCATGTAGCGCAGGAAAAACGGATAGCGCAGCGAGGCGTAGGGGTCGTGCTTGGGCGCAGGAGTGGGGAAGGACCCTTCGGGCGGCGGCTCATGAGGAGTGGGCGCCTGCGACGAAGCTTCGCCGTCGGATGCGGCGTGTGTGCGCGGGGGGGCTTGGCTCATACAAGGGCCTTGAGGCGTCGGGCGACCTCAATGGCGTTTTCGCTACTGTTGAAGGAGGAAAGGCGGAAATAACCTTCCCCTGCCTTCCCGAAGCCGCTGCCGGGTGTGACCACGACGTTGGCTTCGTGCAGCATCTTGTCGAAAAAATCCCAGCTCCCGAGATCTTGAGGCGTGCGCGCCCAGATGTAGGGGGCGTTCTCTCCACCAAAAACGCGCAAGCCTATTGTCGTGGCCGCTTCGCGCAACAGGGTCGCATTGCCCATGTAGTGTTTGACGAGGGCCTTCACTTGGGCGCGGCCTTCGTCGCTGTAAATTGCCTCGGCGCCGCGTTGGACGATGTAGCTCGTGCCATTGAACTTCGTGCTTGTGCGGCGCACCCACAGCCCATGGAGCGGCACGCGGTTCCCATCAGCAGCACGAGCGGTCAGTTCCTTGGGCACGACGGTGAAGGCACATCGGACACCAGTGAAGCCACCGTTTTTGGAAAAGCTGCGAAACTCAATCGCGCAACGTTGTGCACCGGGGATCTCGTAAATGGAGCGCGGCAGGGCTGGATTTTGGATGTAGGCCTCGTAAGCGGCGTCGAAGAGCAGCAGAGTGTCGTTGGCGAGGGCATAGTCCACCCAGCACTTGAGCTGTTCGTGCGTGGCGACGGCCCCCGTGGGGTTGTTGGGAAAACAAAGGTAGGCGAGATCGAGTTTTTCCGAGGCAGGCGGGTGCGGCACGAAACCATTTTCTGCATTGCCCGGCAGGTAGCACAGTTCGGCGTAGACTCCCGCGTCATCTGCTGCACCAGTGTGCCCGGCCATGACGTTAGTGTCCACGTAAACTGGGTAAACGGGGTCGGGGATGCCTGTACGGTTTTGGTGCCCGAGGATGTCGAGGATATTGCCACAGTCACACTTTGAGCCGTCGGAGACAAAGATTTCATCGTCGGCGATGGCGATGCCGCGCGCGCGATAGTCGTTTTGGGCAATGGCTTGGCGCAGGAATGAGTAGCCTTGCTCGGGGCCGTAGCCGCGAAAGGTGTTGTGCGAGGCCTGTTCGTCCAAGGCCTTGTGCATGGCTTGGATGACGGCAGGCGGCAGGGGCTCTGTGACGTCGCCGATGCCGCAGCGGATGAGGCGCGCTTTGCCTACAGGATTGGCTTCACAAAAGGCATTCACGCGCCGCGCGATCTCCGGGAAGAGGTAGCCCGCCTTGAGTTTCAAGTAATTGTCATTCAAAAAAGCCATGCGCCCGAAAAAAGCGCATGGTCTTAGAAAAAGCGAGAACGGGATTCAGTTGCTCGCGGCAGAAGGCAGTCTGGCGATGGCTTCGAGGATCTTCTCCTTGGGCTGCAGGCCGACGAGCCGCCCGGTGCATTGTCCATTTTTGAAAAAGAGCAGGGTGGGGATGGAGCGTACCTGATGTTCCGCAGCCACTGCACCATGGGCATCAATGTTGATTTTGGCGATCCGCACGGTGTTGCCCACTTCATCGACCAGCTGCTCAAGCAAGCTTGCCATGCCACGGCACGGGCCGCACCAAGGTGCCCAAAAATCCACAACGAGAGGCATCGAGACAGAGTCTTTTATGGCCGCCTCAAGTGCAACGCTGTCAAAGTGGGCGATTTTATCAGAAGACATGCGGGAAAACTTAGCGGTTGAAGAGCGGCTGCGTGAGCAGGGTTAGATAGTCGTTCCAGAGCAAAACGGTGAGTGCGAGCGAAGCAGCCATCGCGAGAAAATCCAGCACCACGAGAGGTGCCCTTTCCTTGGGCGAATCGACCATGCTGTAGTTCGTCTCGACAAATGTGGCGACAGTCGGCGCAGCTGCCGCAGACGGCGCAGGACGGATGGTGATCGGGGGCGCGGCTGGCGCGGGCGGGCGCAGGCTGGGCGCGCTACCGGGGGGCGGGGCGGGCAAGACGACTTTCGGCGCTTGTGGAGCCGAGAGGGCAGGCTTGGGTGGCAAGGGCGTGCCAGCTCGGGGCGAGTTTGCAGGATTGGGAGTGTCAGCCATGTTGGATAAGAAGTGGGTTGTTGGTAGAATCAGTGAAGGCGCACACGGTATGGTTTTCGGGGAAGGGGAAAAGCAAAAACACTCAGTAATTTTCCGCGTTTTGCAGAATAGAAGTGTTGGGAAATAGGCATTGTCAAGAAGCTGTGAGGGAAGCAAGCATTTCCGGGAAAAAGAAGAGACATCCACGCAAAGCGATTGTCATCGTGGATGCAAAACGTCGGATAGGTGTATCCTTTCGTCGAGCAGGCGCGGAGCCTGCCACGACAAGCGATTGCTCGACCAAAGACAGGTAATTGCGAACATCCCGCCCGAGGTGTCGATTCTTGCCGACAGCGGCTTTCAAGGCCTGAAACATCCGGGCATATGCCTGCCTTGGAAAGGCACAAAAAAGCGCCCCCTGAAAACCTCACAAAAGCAAAGGAACACCTTGCTCGTTGGGCTGCGTGCAGTGGCCGAGCATGGCATCTGCGAAATGAAACGCTACAACGCCGCGTCCTGTGCATATCGCAACCGGCTCCCCCAAACCGACAACAAATTCAACCTGTTCTCTGCCGGTCTGTGGAACTTCTACATCAACTACGCTCAAATACCTCGCGTAAGCTTGCACAGTCTCTTGTTTCACAACTGCTCTATTGGAAACGGGGAAGGCGCTGGGGCGTGCGTGGCTTTGATGGCCCGTAGGTCGGCCTTGTGTTTGCGTGGGCGTTTGCGCACCAAGCCTGCGTCGCGCAATATGCGGTGCGCGGCGCCTTTGCCGGCGGGCAGATCAAAGGTTTCGGCGTCGTCGGCGCGCACCGAAACAGGGCGTCTTTTTTCGCGCGGCAATGATGAGTTTTTCATGCGCCGGCTTGGTGCGCGCGGGCTGGTTGTGGAGACGGCGGGAGCGGGGGATTCATTCCTCGCGTCGTCCGATGGAAGTGATGCCTGTGCTGTTCCAACGGCGACACTCCGAGCGAAGGGACGAGACTGGGCGCGAAGTGAACCATCTCCGCACTCCATA
>JAITHA010000091.1 GCA_031280235.1 Puniceicoccales bacterium
GAAACGAGCTGCCCGTGGTTATCGCACGAGCACCAATCTAATCACGATGCTCTACTTCCACGCCGCGAAACTGACCTTCTCCTGCCACCAGCACTCCCACTCAAAGTAGCGAGGAACCTGTTTTTTTAGGGTTCGTGTTATCCTTCGTGGGTATGGTCGATTTCGGTAAGATGCCGGGTGATGATGGCGAGGATGTCTTGGCGGTTTTGGGCCAGGGTTGTGCCGAGGTGGTAGGTGAAGCCTGCTGCGAGGGCGTGGCCGCCGCCGTTGAGTTTTTGGGCGAGGAGGTCCATGCGGTAGCGCTTGTCTTTGGCGCGCAGGCTCCCTTTGACGCCACGTGGGCCGTCCTCGAGCAGCACGGCGATGGCGACGCCGTCGATGCAGCGTGCATAGTCCACGAGGTCTTCGGCGTCTTCATGGGTGGTTTGTGTTTGTTCGTAGATGCCGGAGGGGAGTTCGCCAGTGCAGACGCGTCCGTTGGCGTGTAATGTTAGCGAGGAGAGGAAGTGGCGCAGGAGGGTAAGTCTGGCGAAGCGGTTGCGCTCGTAGAGCTCCGAGGTGGTGGTGCGGATGGAGGCGCCGTGACGCAGGAGCTGTGCGGCGATTTCCAAGGTCTGCGTTGTCGTGGCTGGGTAGCGGAATTGACCGGTGTCGGTGACAATGCCGGTGTAGAGAGCTTGGGCGGTAGGAGCGTCGATGGGGAGGGCATTGTCGAGGGCGAAGGTGGCCAGCATAGCGCAGGTGGCGGGCGCGTCGGAGTCGACGATGTTCACCTTGGCGTAGGAGGGGTTGGAGAGGTGGTGGTCGATGTTCGCGGCAAGGGTTTCGAACTTCGCGGTGAGCTCGTGTCCGGCGCGCGTACTTTCGGAGCAATCCACAAAGACGGCTTCGCGACCATCGGGCGAGTAGTCGCTGCCTTTGGGATCAACTTTGAGGAAGGGCGTGTCGCCGATGAGCGAGGTGAGGTTTCGCGGTGCTGCGTCCCCGTTGATGCAAATGGCATCCACCCCGTTTGTGTTGAAAATCCGGCAGAGGGCGACTTGTGAGCCAATGCAGTCCCCATCAGGGCGCAAGTGCCCGAGGATGGCGACGCGCTTCCCGCGCAGGCTATCAAGGAGCTGGCGAAAAAGCGGCGATTGTATGGGTGCGTAGGTCGTGTGCATGTGGGCTGGGTGAACATGGAAAGGCTCTGAGGGGTCAAGCGGATTCGCCACTTTTGCGCGCCCGGATCATGGCATTTTCGCCCTCTACAGTACCCAGTGTTTTCAAGCTCACAACAAACAATACGCGGGCCGATTTTTTCGGTCCGCGTATTGTTTGTTGGAGCGTGTAAAGGTGCCTTGGGTTTACTTGACGTCAACCTTGGCGCCAGCAGCTTCGAGCTTTTTCTTGATGTCGGCCGCCTCGTCCTTGGAGACCCCTTCCTTGACGGGCTTGGGGGCGCCTTCGACGAGTTCCTTGGCTTCCTTGAGGCCGAGGCCTGTGATGGCGCGGACTTCTTTGATGACGTTGATGGAGCTGGCTCCCTTTTCCAGAAGGATGACGGAGAATTCCGTTTTTTCCTCGACGGCGGGTGCGGCGCCAGCTGCAGCTCCGGGTGCGGCGACCACCGTGGCGGCGGCGCTGACTCCCCACTTTTCTTCCAGTTCCTTGACGAGGGCTGCAGCATCAAGGATGCTGAGATTGCTGAGGAACTCGATGACTTGTTCTTTAGTTACGGATGACATGTTGTTGGTTTCCTTGAAGGGTTAGTGCCCGAGTCTGAAGCGGGCGTTTAAAGGCTTGTGCCTCTAACGGGTTTCTTTGGATGTTGGTTCTTGTTTTTCGAGGCGTTCTGTACCTCGGGAGAGGGCCAGTTTCGCTTGGAAAATTGTTTCGTTGCTGGCAGGGGGTTATGCATTTCCCGCTCCGGCTTTTTCGTTTTTCGCCACCAAGAGGCGGACGATTTGCGAGGCCGGTGCGGAGAAGAGCGAGAGGAGTTGCGCACGGATGCCGTCGAGCGAGGGCAACTTGGAGAGTGCCTCAATTGCCGCCTTGTCCAAGAGTCTGTCGTCGAGCACGGCGGTCTTGACGGAGAGGCGGCCCTTATCTTCGAAGAATTTTACGATGACCTTGGCGACACCTGGTGCATTATCGCCGCCGGTGACGAGGGCCGTCTGGCCCTTGAGGTATGCCGAAAAGTCCGGGAGGTTGGTGCTTTTTGCAGCGATGTTGAGGATGCTGTTTTTGACGACGTGGTATTCTGCGCCATGCTCGCTGAGCTGGGCGCGGATGTTGGCAGCGTCTTCAACGGTGACTCCCGTAAAGTCTGCCAGAAGCAGGTACTTTGACTTAGCCAGATAGCTGCTTACTTCGTCTATGAGTAATTGTTTTTCTTGTCGCATGATGGGCTTTCCGGATGTGTGGCGATTAGGCGGCTTCGATGGCGGTGGCGTAGGGCTTGGTGTCTATTTTGACGCCCGGGGTCATGGTGCTGTTGAGGGTCAACGACTTGATGAACTTCCCCTTGCATCCGCTGGGTTGTGCTTTGACGAGGCTGGTGAGGGCAGCTTCCACGTTCTCGATGAGTTGAGCTGCAGTGAAAGAACGCTTGCCGACGACGATGGCGACGTTGGCTGTCTTATCCATTTTGAACTCGATGCGCCCGGCTTTCACTTCAGCGATGGTTTTGGGAATGTCGTCGGAGACGGTGCCGCTTTTGGGATTGGGCATGAGCCCGCGGGGGCCGAGGACGCGGGCAACTTTTCGGACTTCCTTCATTGCGGGTGTCGTGGACACGGCGATGTCGAAGTCAAGCCACCCAGCGTTGATTTTGTCTATGATGTCGTTGAGGCCCGCATGGTCAGCTCCTGCGTCGAGGGCGGCTTGGGCGTTGTCGGTGAAGACGAGGACACGGATTTTTTTGCCGCTGCCGTTAGGCAGGGCGACGGTTCCGCGCACCATTTGGTCAGATTGCTTGGGGTCCACTCCGAGGTTGGCTGAGACGTGGACGGTCTCGTCAAACTTCAGGGCAGGCATTTTGCCCAGCAGCTCGACGGCTTGGGGCACAGTATAGATGGCCTCAAGGTTCCCGACGGCTTGGGCGGCGCGGTAGCGCTTGGATTGTTTTTTTGGCATAGCGACTTATTGTGTGTGAGTCTCCTGCGGCGTGCAGTGATGAGAGAGGCGAGCAGGGAAAAAGTTTTATGTGGCATGGAAAGGAAAAAATGCGGTCTGTGGAAGTTTTTTTTGTGAATGGCTGTGTGCGGGGTGTGTTGGCTTGGGGGGAGGGAGTGTCCTTAACGATTGAGATAAAAGGTGTGACAATATGCGCTTGGGAATCAGGATTTCTCTATGAGGCAGTTTTTTGAGGCTGTGGCAAATGGGCGTCTTTTTGAGTTGGGTAGCACCTGCAAGGAGGAGGCACTGTGTTCCCTTGCGCAACGCTTGAGAGACAATTTGGAGGTGGCACATGAGGCTGATTTTGTGGCTGAGATCAGGCGGCGCGAGCAGGAGTTTAACACTGGCATTGGCTGCGGTGTGGCGGTGCCGCACTTGCGTGCCTTGTGTGAGGATGGGCCTGTGTATTGCGTGCTCGGCTGGTCGGGTGCTGGGATTGATTATGGGGCGCCGGACGGCGAACCTGTTCACCTCATTGTCATGTACTATATCCCGGATGCGCAGAGGAACGCCTACCTGCGGGAAATCGCGGCTCTGGTAAAGCTACTTATGAAAAGGGACGTGGCAGGATGCCTTGTGCAGGTTCGTGACTTGGGGGCGATGCATGCTTTCCTGATGGGGCTGGGCAACGGGTGTCACTGATAGGTTGTGAATTTCTTGGGGTCGAAGGCTTCACGGATGGCTTCGCCGACGAAGGTTGTTAACACTAACACGATCACGAGGCAGGCAACGACACTTGAGAGAATCCAGGGGCTGTCGAAGTTTTCGGTGCCTTGGCGCAGGATTTCGCCCCAAGTGGGCTCTGTCGGTGGGAGGCCAAAGCCGAGGAAGTCGAGAGCGGTCAGTTGGAAGACGACGGCGGCAACCATGAATGGGACGAAAGTTATGACGGTAGAGAGGGTGTTGGGCAGGATGTGGCGGAAGATGATGCGCGTGTTGCTTGCGCCAAGGAGGCGTGCTGCGGCCACGTAGTCGCGCCCCTTTTCGCGGTAGGTTCCGGTGCGCGTGTAGTAGGTCAAAGTGATCCAAGAGAAGGCCACGATGATGAGCATGAGCCAGAAGAGGCTTGGGATGAGTAGCGAGCTGAGGAAGATGATGAGATAGAGGTGTGGAATGTTGGCCCATATCTCAATGAGGCGCTGTGTGCAGATGTCGAACCATCCGCCAAAGTATCCCATCGCGCAGCCGATGATGATACCGATGAGGTAGGTGAGGCCGAGGTAGATGGCGCTTGCGGCGCAGAGGATTCGGAAGCCGTAGAAGAGGCGAGCGAGGATGTCGTGGCCGGACTCGTCGGTGCCGAGGATGTGGCCCGACACGCCGGGGGAGTTAGGGTAGGGCAGGAAACACAAGAGCGGAGAGCCCTTGGGTGCCTCGCCACCTTGCAGTTTGCCGTTGAGGATGCGGCCTACGGGGAGGAGGCGTCCCTCATCGTCCCGTCGGAGTGCTTGGCCGTCTGCGTAGGGTACGCCATCCAGAAGGTATGCTCCGTCGCGTTGTTCCAGGGTGCCGTAAACTTCGCAGACTTCGGTGCCGTTGAAAGGGATTGGTGGCATGAGTACCCAGTTGCCTTTGGCTAGCCCGGTGGATTTTTCGTCGGCAAAGCGTTTTTGCAGGGTGCGGTAGTCTGTCTCATACTCATAGCCTAGGCCGAAAGTTGTGCCTGGGAGGATGGCACCGAGAGTCGGGAAATAGAGGTGTCCCTCGTAGCGCACAACCAAGGCTCTGTTGTTTACCAGCCATGGGCCAAGCAGGGCGAGGGCAACGAGGAAGACAAGGGCGAGGAAAGAGTAGTAGCCCCGCTTGATGGAGCGGAAACGCTGGAGCTTGCGTTGGGTGTTGGGATTGAGCTTGAAACCTCGCATAAAGGGGAAGGCACAAACAATTCGCCCTGCAAAGGGCAAGCCCGGCGTGAAGCTGGTGTGTGTGAGTTCTCGGGATGGGCTGCCTCAGTGAGTGCCCAGCAAGAGCGAGAGGGCTAGGATGCCCGGTGGGATGAAGAAGTGCCAGCCGCGGCTGTTTTTACCCAGCGAGAGCAGAAGCAGACTGCCGAGCAAGAGTAACACGCTCACTCTGCCGAACCAAGGTGCACGGTACTCCAGCTCCCAAGCCATGCCTGGAAGTCCGGAGGCCGTTCGCACGAGGAGTTCCAGCAATTGCAGATCCCACCCGGCGAGCCAGTTTGCCGCCATCGAAAGTGCATCCAGCCCACACAGACCCATGGCCATGCTCACCACGCCGAGCAGCATCACTGGGAAAGCAAGGGGTATGACGAGCAAGTTGGCCAGTAGAGAGCCCGCCGAGAAAAGCTTGAAATGGGTGATGACTAACGGCGCGCTGGCAAGCGTCGCAGCGGTACTGATGCAGAGGCTGCCGACGAGCCAGTTCTTTGCCCGAAGGGCGAGGCGGTGCCGCCAGCGGCGCGATGTCACGGGGAGGTCGGCGAAGGGTTGCCAGCGTTCGCCGATCCAAGTGGACAGTGGGATACCGTAAAAAACCAAAGCTGTGACGACGCCGTAGGAAAGCTGGAAGCTGATATCCAGCCAAAGCTCAGGGGCCCATAGCAGTGTGCCCGTGGCGGCCAGCGCAAGCCCGGCGGCAGAGCTCCCACGCCTGTTGATGAGGCGTGCCATCAGGATGCAGCTCACCATCAGCCACGCCCGCAAGGCTGCCGGGGCACCACTTGTGATCATCACGAAGACGAACATGAGCGCGATGACGGTGATGCGCCAAGGCTTGTCGGCGATTCGGAAAAAGCGTCCGAGTTGGAATAGCATGGCGGCGATCATGCCCACGTGAAGGCCGCTTACGGAAAAAAGATGTGCCGTCCCTGTACGTGCAAAGGAGTTGCGCATTTCACGGTCGATACCGGAACTTTTGCCAAGCAGCATGCCGATGTAGAGCGGGGCGATGTTGTGCTGTTCCTCCAAGCCGCGCTCGAGCACACCCTCAAAGTAATCGCGTTGCCGGGCGCACCAACGCAAGAGGGACGGTGGCTCATGGATGACTTCGACAGCGCGACAGCGCGAGAGCGAGAGTGTCACGCGGCGGTTTTCAAGGTAGTTCACGAAATCCGCGTCGTCGGCATAGCCGTTTGAAAGACGGTTTTTCATCGACTCGAGCACGCCCGTTATCGCGAACACCGCCCCACGCTCGCCAAGCACTGTTGGCACGGGCTTGCGCATTTGGCAATGGATGAGCGTGCCGTGGAGCCCTGGCACGAAGGGTGGTGCCTCAATGACACGGGCAAGTCCGTTGATGGTTTTCCCGCTGGCGCGTATGGCGAAGACCTGCTCCCAGCGTAGGACGAGGCTGGTTTCTCGTGGTGGCAGGCCGACCCAGTCCACCAGCGGTGGTACGCGCCCAGCGAAGAGCAACAAGGCCGCACCCGAGATGGCGAGGATGTGGAAACAGGCCCAGGCAAGTGTGTGCTTGGGATATTTCCATGAGAGCAGAAGCACGCCAGCGCCACCCAAGGCGAAGAGCGCCAATCCGGTGCCAGGGAGATGCCAGTCTCCGGTGAAACATGCGGTGTGGATGAGTGCCAGAGGGAGGAAAACCCATAGCAGGGGAAGGTGCCCACAGCCCACGGCAGGCGAATCCAGCAAGGGCTCGTCTATCACAAAATCGGGCATTTCGGGCGTGGGCTTCATGAGGCGGGGAAGCATGGGAAATTCCCCGTGGGCGGCAGGCGGCGGCATCCGGCAGAACAAGCGCTGAGGTGGTCTGGGAGTCGGGAGAGTTTTTTACGCAAAAAGGCCCAGGGGAGGGATGTGGCGAGGGGCGGGGTCTGAAAAAGCTCAACGAGAGGCACGCACACGAAGGCGCGCGCCGCATAGCGCGGGTGCGGCAGTGTGAGGCGTGGCGAGGTGCTGTGTTCGCACCCGTAGAGAATGAGGTCGATGTCGAGAGTGCGTGGTCCCTTGGCAATCTGGCGTGTGCGCCCGAGCAAGGCTTCGATGCGCAGGCATTCTTCAAGCAGGGCCAAGGGCGCGAGGGATGTCTCCAACAAGCCTACTGCGTTGAAAAAGCAAGGCTGCTCTTCGAGGTCCACGGGCTTTGTCTCGTAGAGCGAGGACAAGGCGATGAGCTGTGTGTGTGGCGGTTTGTGGAGGTGGCGTGTCGCAGTAGAGAGGTGTTCCACGCGGTCGCCGAGGTTGCTGCCAAGAGAGAGAATGACCTGATGTGTGCAGGCGGTGAGACTTGTCGGCTGTAGGCTCATGATCGTCTCCCGGTGTGCGTTGAGTCATTCCCAAGTCTTGCGCACGGGCATTCCGGCTTGAGCTAGTTTTTCCTTGGCTTCGCGGATGGTGTAGGTGCCGAAGTGAAAGATGGAGGCGGCGAGGACGGCGCTTGCGTGCCCGTCGCGCACCACGTCCACCAAGTGGCTGAGTTCGCCAGCACCACCCGAGGCAATCACGGGAATTTGTACTGTATCGCTCACTCGCTGGGTGAGTTTGATGTCGTAACCTGCCTTTGTGCCGTCGCAGTCCATGCTCGTGAGCAGAATTTCTCCTGCGCCGAGCGATTCGACGCGTCGAGCCCAGTCCAGCACATCAATCGCCGTCCTGTTGCGCCCGCCGTGGGTGTAAACATGCCAAGTGTCTGTTCCAGGCTCGTGCCGCGCATCGATGGCCACGACGATGCACTGGTTGCCGAAGCGTTTGGCGGCACCGAGCACGAGATCTGGATCCTTGATGGCGGCGGTGTTCATCGAGACTTTGTCGGCCCCGGCGTTAAGCATGGCGCGAATGTCTTCCACGCTGCGCAGGCCACCGCCGACTGTGAGCGGCATGAAAATTTCGTCGGCAGTGCGCTCGACGACATCGCGCATGATGTCCCGCCCGTCGCTGGATGCCGTGATATCCAGAAAGACCAACTCGTCCGCGCCTTGTTCCTGGTAGGCACGCGCGGATTCCACCGGGTCGCCAGCGTCACGGAGTTGCTCGAATTGGACGCCTTTGACGACGCGTCCCATTTTTACATCAAGGCACGGAATGATGCGTACGGAGAGCATGGCGTGAACTTGCCGCTTTGTCTGCCTGGGCGCAATGGGTTTTCAGGTTATTCCTGTGGTTTGCCCAGAGTCCTCCCTTTCCTGCCAGAGTAGGGCGGAGGTATTGCCGATGATGTCAAAAGAGGTGGGCACACCCTTGTCATTTTCTGTGGTCAGCAGGGCAACGTGTTCCATGTGGGAGGCGCAGTAGTCTTCCATCTCTGTGCGTTCCATCACGAAAAAGGCCGTGGAGAGGGCGTCGGCCTCGGCAGCGCGTGGTGCGTAGGCTCGTACGAGTTTGGTGCGTGTCACGACGTGCCCCGTGCGCGGGTCCACCAAGTGTGTGGGTTGGTTGTGCACGCCAGAGCTGCTGATGGCGGCGCGGGAGAGGAGGAGATAGGGCAGGGTGGTCTCGCCGCCAAAACCAATTTTCCAGCCGGGTTTGAGCAGGGGCGCGTCCAGGGCGAGGACGGTGCTTCCCCCTGCGCTCAATAGCGCGCGGGAGATGGAGTGAGTGCCTTCGAGGATGCGTGCCATTTCATCAAGGGCGAAGCCTTTGCCGATAGCACCGAGGTCAAGTTTGCTTCCCGGAGAGATGCAGAAGAGTTCATGCGTTTGTGGATCGATGGAAAATTCTCCCACGCGGTGCGCTTCCCATGCGATGCGCCACTCTGGCGTCTCAATGGGCTCACCGGGCAAAGAGGCGATGGGGTTGCTTTTCCAGAAATCAGTGAGTGTGCCTGCCGCCGGGTCAAAGGCACGGCCTGTCTCTGCAGCAAGCTCTGCAGCGAGGGTGAGGCATTCGAAGGTCTCGGGGGAAAGGGCGTGCGAATCGCCTCCTTGAAGCGTGTTGGCGTGGGCGACATCACTCGTCGTCGAGTAGCGGGTCAAGAGGTGTGCGAGTTTGTCGAGTGTAGCGAAGGCCGAGTTGGCAGCTTCCTCGGCTTCTGCGGGGTCGGTGTCGGAGGAGTCCACGAAGATGGTGAACATTGCGTTCATCGCCTTGTGATCAAATCTCAGGGATTTTTTTGCTATGTTGTCGCTCATCGAGTGGGAGAGGCGCGAGGCGTGCGTTGTCAGAGGATGCCTTTTGAGGAGAGCGTTGTTTGCTGGGCGGCGAAAATTGTTTTTAGGCCCGTTTGCGCGAGCGCGAGCATTTCTTGCAGCTGTTCTGCGCTGAAGGTCGCCTCTTCGCCAGAGCTTTGGATTTCAACGAATTTGCCGTTGCCCGTCATGACGATGTTGGCGTCCACGGAGGCGTCCTTGTCTTCGAGGTAGTTCAGGTCAAGCACGGGCGTGTCTTGATAAACGCCGACGCTGACTGCGGCGATGCTGTCGGTGAAAGGCGATGCCTTGAGTTTACCCGACTGCAAGAGCGTGTGCACTGCCAGGCGCGCCGCGACGTATGCGCCGGAAATGGAGGCTGTGCGGGTGCCACCGTCGGCCTGAAGCACGTCACAGTCCACCCAGAGTGTGAAGCCTTCCAGCTTGTCGAGGTCGAGTACGGCGCGGAGGGCTCGCCCGATGAGGCGTTGGATTTCTACTGTGCGCCCGTCGAGTTTCCCTTTCGCGATGTCGCGTGGTTTGCGGTCGAGGGTGGAGTAGGGCAGGAGGGAATATTCTGCGGTGAGCCATCCGCCTTTGACGCCCTGTTGTTTCATCCAAATGGGGACTTTCCACTCAAGAGTCGCGGCGCAGATGACGCGTGTATTGCCAAAAGCGGCGAGCACGGAACCTGCGGCGTGCGGGGCGACGCCTGGCTGGAAGCTGACGGGGCGAATCTGGTTTGCCTCGCGGTTGTCTGGTCGGATGAGCATGGATCACAAGACGACAGGAAGAAGACTTGGAGCAAACAGAATCTTAGTCACGGCTTGGCCTGTCATGGCGGCGAGGGTGGAGGTGTTGCCCGAGGCGAAGAAGTGGTGGCATGGGTGCCCTGGCTGTCGTGAGGCGAGTAGGCCGCGCTCTTTTAGCAGCTGTCGCGTGCGCCGTGCCACAGCTTCGCCCGGGATCTCCAGCTGCAACGTCTCGCCGACGATTCGTCGTATGGCGCCTCGCAGGAAAGGGAAGTGGGTACAACCGAGGACGAGGCGGTCTATGCCTTCGGCGAGCATCGGCCCGAGGTGTTGCCGCAGCAGTGCCTCGGCTTCCGGGGAATCGCCGTGCCCGGCTTCGACGAGTTCCACCAGGCCTGTGCCTTCTGCGGTGAGTACGCGTACCTTGCCGTCAAGGTGCGCCCGGGTCTCGTTGAAGAGCCTCCCTTGGAAAGTGCCGGCAGTCGCGAGCACGCCGATAATGCCTGCGCGTGATTTTGCGGCTGCTGGCTTTGTCGCGGGCTCGATGCCGACGAAGGGCGTGTGTGGGAAATCTCTCCGCAGGGAGTCGATCGCCATCGCGGTCGCGGTGTTGCAGGCCACAATGATGAGCTTGCAATTCTGCTCCAAAAGGAAGTGCACAATGGAGTGGCAGAGCCCGGCGATTTCTGCGGATGGGCGGTTTCCGTAGGGGCAATGGGCTGTGTCGGCAAAGTAACAAACAGCCTCGCCCGGGAGCAGCGCCGCCACGGATTGGAGAATGGATAGGCCGCCCACGCCAGAGTCGAACATCCCGATGGGCCTGGCACATCCGGGGCCGTCACTCTTCCTCGACCCAGTACTGGAGGCGGGCATGGACGCCATTGCGGTCGTTGAATTTTTCGAGCAGGGAAATGGTGTGGTGGGCCTGACGCAACACGCGTGACATCGGGCTATGAGCGCGTGATGGTGGGAGGCCGACGACAGCTTGTCCGGTGGCGCGGATGATGGGCGGGCCGTCTTCGGGCTGGCTGAGGCCTTGGGAAATGAGCTCCCAGACGGTGCGTCTTTCTGGGTATTGGCGCACGGTGTAGTGGTTGGCAACATTCCCGCGCGTGGCTGCATCTTTGACGGCTTCGCGCAAGCCGCCGATTTGATCCACCAAGCCAAGCTTAATGGCTTTGGCGCCGGACCAAATGCGACCCTCTGCAATTTTCGCGATATCGGCGCGTCGCCGCTTGCGGCCTTCAGCGACCTTGTCGAGGAAGGCATCGTAGATAGTGTCTGTGTGTTCCTGCAGGAGGGCGAGCTCGCCTGGTGTCTTCGGGCGGACGATGGTTTTAAGATCGGCGAAGGGTGAGGTCTTTACCCCGTCAAAGTGAATGCCAACATTCCTGGCGGCGTCTTGCACGTTGAACATGATGCCGAAGACGCCGATGGAGCCTGTGATGGTGGTCTTTTCGGCAAAAATGCTGTCGCCAAAGGCGGAGATCCAATACCCGCCACTGGCGGCGAGCGACCCCATAGAGATGACGATGGGTTTGCCCTCGGCGCGCAACTGGCGCACTTCGCGCTGGATGACCTCGGAGGCTGTGGCAGAACCGCCAGGGCTATTGACGCGCAAGACGATGGCAGCGACGTCACTGTCTTGCCGGAGCTGGCGCAGGGTGGCGGCAAGGTTGTTCCCGGCGATGGAGTTGGCGTTTCCTACGTTGCCATCCATGATGTCGCCCTCGGCGTAGACGATGGCGACGACGGAGGATGAGTGCGCCTTCTCGTTTTCGTGGAGATGTTGGGAGTAAGCGGAGATGGAGATCTGGGCGAAGGAGTCGTGTCGCAGATCTGGAGCGCCGGAGAGTTTTAGCGTATCGATGACTTCGTCGAGGTAGGCCACCTTGTCGGCCAGGCCTCTGGTGATGGCGAGGTTGGCAGTGAGGGGCGTGGCTTTGCTGGCGAGTGCGAGGATGCTGGGAGGGGCGACGTTGCGGCTTGTGGCGATGTCGTTCACAATGCTGTCCCAGAGTTCGTTGAGGAGCATCTGGCGTTGTTCGCGGTCGGCGTCGCTCATTTTGTCGGAGATGAAGGGCTCGACGGCAGATTTGTATTTCCCGACCTTGGTCGTCTGTACCCCGATGCCGTATTTGGCAAAGGCTGTGGCAAGGTAGGGGGATTGGGAGGAAAGACCGCGGATTCCGAGGCTGGCGTAGGGGTTGAGGTAGAGCGTGTCGGCGGTGGTGGCGACGTAGTAGTTTTTCAGGGAGGCTTCGTCGAGGTAGGCGAAGACCGGTTTGCCCTTGGTTTTGAAGCCGTTGATGGCACGGCGCAACTCGGCGAGGGCAGCGTACCCGGAGCCGTACCCGTCGGAGTGAAGATCGCCTGTGATGAAGAGGCCGTGGATTCGAGAGTCCTTGGCTGCGGCGTCGAGAGCGGTGCAAAGATCCCAGAGACCCATTTGTTTTGGCTCATCGGCGACGAAGGATCGTAGCGCGCCGCTGTGTTGATCGGGCGTGTCGCTGAGCACCATGCTGAGGTTGAGCACGAGGAAGGCCTTATTGGGCACGCTTACTCTTTGGCCGCTCTCTGCATTGGCGATTATCACGATGATGAGGAATGCCAGGAATGTGCAGCTGAAGAAAAAGAAGATGGTGCCGGCGATGAGGTTGCCGAGGGCGGCTGTGCACAAGTTTGAGAGGAAATTTTTCATGCCGAGGCACGATGGGACTTCAGCAGCGTGTTACCAGTGGAAAACACGAAAGCGGCAGCGAGCACAAAACCCAGACGCGTGCCTCCATGGATGGAGGCACGCGCTGTGGGGAGGTTGGCTGATCAGTGTCGGTTCTCGCCGCCGTGTGCATGTGGGCGGTGGCGTGCGTCCCGGTTGTAGTTTTGTGGGTTGCCCCCTGGGCTCCGGTTGCCGTGGCGGTATCTGTTCTTGCGGTTTCCTCGATGTTTTTGCCAGTAGCCGCTGCCGCCCTGTCCTTTGCCAAAGTGGTGGTACTTGTCCTTCTTGCCGTCGTCGTTAGGCGTGCTTGGTTGTTCCTCGGATTTTCCCCGGAAGAGGTTTGTGAAAAATTCCTTGAGACGCGTCCAGAGGTTGTCCTTTTGCATTTCCGGGATGCTCGGCGGGTCCACGGTAAATTTCTGCGGACGCAGCTGGTTGTTTTTGTATGTGTTGGCGTTGGGTTTGTTTTCTCCTGGAGACCAATCGATGGTCTGGTTTGCGCGGCGTGTGGGTGCGTTTCCCGCCTCCCTCGCATTGCCGCCTTCCCGTGAGTTGCCTGCCTCTCGTGAGTTACGTTTCCCCTCGCGTCGACGCCGTTCTTGTTCGGGGTCCATCTCGGCCTTGTAGGTCTTTTGGGAGATGGGTGGCACGAATACGTTTGTTGCGGGTGGCCTGGCTTCGGTGGATGTTTGCTGTGGATGTTGTTCCTGCTGTTGCGGGCGCTGGGGGCGTTTCCGTTGTGCGTGTTCTGGCTGGTCGGAGTAGCCGTTGGCAAACTGGCCGGAGAGGTTTTCAGTGACCGTCTCGGGGCTTTGCACGACGCCGATGGATGGGCGTGTGGCGTTGTTTGCCGAGTTGCTTGCTGCTGTGCTGCGACCGATCCCCCGGCGAGGCGTGGAAGAGCGGTTTTCTGCTTGGGGTGCGGTGTTTTCGCTGGCGCTGGCAATGATGTTGCTGAGCGGAGGCAGGTCTGCGTGGCTAGCTTCGAGTGCGGATTCAGCGAGGCTAGGGTGTGGTGTCTTGTCTTCGCGTCGAGTCGCGGAGGCGGGGGCGTCCTCCTTGGCTGTTTCGTTGTTGAGGTGGCCTAGTTTGGCTTGGTCTGTGGGCGTCTCAGTTATTTTTTCGAGCGGCCCGTCTGGATTGTCGTTGTGTGACATTGTTCTTGTTTGTATGTTGTTTGGGTTGCGTGTTACAGTCTGAAAGCGGACTCGTGTCTGTGCCGAGTCGTCCCCGGCGTGCGTTGGGTTTTTGGTAGGTGTGCTATTTACCTGCCGAGCTGCAAAGAGGTTTTCATCGCGGCTATTGAAAAAGTCCGTCCAGAAACAATAAGGGACGAAGCCTTGTTTCTTTTTGCTGGGGATGGAAGCCTTTTTTACACAAAACGGCTGGGGTTTGGGCTATTTGGCGAGAGCGGCTGCCGTGATTTCGTTGATTTCCTGTGTGATGGCCGCCTGACGTGCCTTGTTGTATTCGAGGGTGAGGTTTTCGGTGATTTGGCGTGCGTTGTCTGTGGCAGCTTTCATGGCGACCATGCGTGCGGAGTGCTCCGAGGCTTTGGCTTCGAGCATGGCGTGGTAGATGGCGTGTCGGCAGTAGAGGGAGGGCAACTCGGCGAAAATAGCTTTGGAGTCTGGCTCGAAATGCATTGTCCGTCTGTCGTCGGGCGTGTCGGCCTGCTGCTCTGGACCGCCTTGGGCGCGTGTGGCCACGATGGCGGCGTGGATGTCTTCTATTGGGAGGATGGGGTACAGGACAGGCTCTTGGATGAGGGTATTCCGGAAGCGTGGGTAAAGGATCTCAAGGGTGTCTATCCGTCCTTCGCAGTAGTTTTTGAGGAGGTAGTCTGAGATAACACGTACTCCGGAGAAGGAGACGTTGTCTGGGATGGTGAAATTGGCCAGCAATGTGCGCCCTGTGCGGGCGATGTGCTGGGCTCCTTTGCGCCCGATGGCGACGAAGTGTGTGTTTGGCGGGACGTCTTTGAGGAGGCGGAACAGGTTGGGGTTGAGGGCGCCGCAGAGCCCTTTGTCTGTGGAAATGAGCAGGATACCACGCACAAGGGGCTCGCGTTTGCGTACGAGCGGGTGTTCGCAATGCGAGTCGCGCGTGCGCAGGGCGCTGTCGAGCAAATCGGCCAAGAGCCACCCGTAGTTGCGCCCGGCAACGGCGGAATCTTGGGCACGGCGCATCTTTGAAGAGGCCACCAGTTGCATCGCCTTGGTAATCTGTGCGGTGCTTTTGACGGATTTAATCCGAGTGTTTATCTCGCGTAAGCCTTTTGCCATGTCGAAACGAGCCCGGAGGAAGCCAGAACAGGGTTGAGAAGGGAAGCGGAAATTCGCCAGTGGGCGCTTCGCCTATGGGGTCGCTCCCAGAGGGTCCGGTACCCCCGCGTTTGCAAAAGCTTCGCGGCGTTCGACGCAGGTCGCGCACAGGCCGCAATGGCGTTCACCGCCTTTGTAGCACGACCATGTGAGGTGGAACGGGGCGCCCAATTTTTTGCCGATGCGCACAATCGCCGTTTTGTCCAGGCTGGCGAAGGGATGTTCCAGCGAGACTCGGTGCCAATCTGCGAGGGCCAGTGTGTTGCCGAGTGCGGTTGCAAACTCCGGGCGGCAATCGGGGTAAATGGTGTGGTCTCCTCCGTGTGCGCCGTATGCGAGAGAATCGCATTTGTTGCCCATTGCCCAAGCGGCTGCGATGGAGAGAAAGACGAGATTTCGCCCAGGGACAACGGTCACCTTCATCTGTTCTTCGGTGTAATGCCCGTTGGGGACTTGCACGCTTGTATCCGTCAGACTGTTGCTCCCCCAGAGCGGCGTGAGCATTTTTAGATCTGCGACTTGGTGGTGCACCCCGTAGAAGGCGCAGACTGCGCGTGCCGAATCAATCTCACGCACATGTCGTTGCCCGTAATCAAAGCTCAACGCGAGACACTCCCGCCCCTCGGCAAGCAGGCTGGCGAGTAGCACGGTGGAATCCAAACCGCCTGATAGGACGACGACAGTTTTCATGGAGAAGATAAATCACTGCGGACTGTAGCTCTGTGTGTCGCCATCATGCAACTTCCCTCTTTCTGTCGCCCCAAGGCATCCACAAAAAAACAACCCCGGGTGGGGGGCTGTTTGTTGCCCATCGCGGGCAGGCCTCCCGGGCGTCGCCTTATTGAGTGCTTGGGTCGACGGCGACAGCCGGGGGCTGGCCGATGTCAGCCAAAAGCTGTCTGTACCACGATACCGTGATATAGAAGGGCTTGCCGCCCTTAATGCGCGGAAACTCGATGGCGCGGAGGCGCCCGCCCGCGTCATCATCGTGGCCGATGACTCCGCTCTCGTTGCGCAAGGCGCATTCCACTGCGTAGTCCACACAGCTCTTGATGAGGGCCAGATCGGCAGTGTTGGAGGGGGCACTACGCGCAAAATACCCGCTCTTTTGAATGAGCGTTTTCTCTGCACCGAGCATGGCGGCAAACTGTTCGCCGAACCACTTGCCGGGGTTGATGGCGTCGAGCTTCACGTGGTTAAAGGCGTCGCGTGGGATGGGCTGCCCTTTGGCTTCCATTTCCTTGACGATGGCTTCGACGCCGGCGCCCTCGCTGATGAAGATGTTCACGCAGTCGAGCTCGTCCATGACGGCGCGCAAGCGCTTGGCTTCGGCGGCGATGTCGATGACGCACTCCGGGATGTAGATGCCGTGGACGTCTGCCTGTGCACAGCCGTCGCCAATATTTTCGAGAAAGCGGCGTGCTTTGAGCATGCGGCGGTATTCAAAGGCAGTGGCGGCGGTGAGCCAGCCGCAGTTGCGCCCCATTACTTCGTGGACGATCAACATACGTGGGTTGGCACTATGTTCGGCGACGACGTTGGCGAAATAACGTGCGCCCTCTTCGGCGGCAGTCCATGCGCCGAGGCTTTGGCGGATGGGGTAAACATCGTTGTCGACGGTCTTGGGCAGGCCGATGACGGTGAGCCCGTAGCCATTGTCGGCGAGAAATTTCGCAAGGTCTGCCGCAGCAGTATTGGTGTCGTCCCCGCCGATGGTGTGGAGGACTTGCACTCCGTCTTTGACGAGCTGGTCTGCGGCGACCTTTAGCGGGTTTTCGCCTTCTTTGACGAGGCCACGCTTCACACAGTCCTTGACGTTGGTAAGCTTCACCCGGCTATTGCCGATGGGGCTTCCGCCGAACTTGTGCAGCAGCGAGGCGTTAGCACGGATGGTGGGCGTGATTATTACTTTGTCGCCGAGGAGCAGGCCTTTGTAGCCACCCCGGTAGCAGATGACATCGATACTGGGGTCGATCTCGGAGTATCTCTCAATGAGCCCGCCGACGGCAGACGAGAGGCAGGGGGCGAGGCCGCCTGCGGTGAGAATGGCAACTGTTTGAAGTTTCATGCAGGTGATGGGAGGTAAGGAAGCGGGCAGAGTTGGAAAGCCTGAAAAGGCGGGTTAAACGCGGAGAGCATTTTCAGGGCAGCCAGGCGCTGAGGATTTCCAACCAAAGGGGCAGGGTGACAATGGCGCCGAGGGAGCTGTAGATGGCGACGCGCAGGGCCATGCGTGGGTCACCGTTGAAATGTTGGACAACGACGATGGAGAATATGCCGGCACTCATGGATGCTTGCAGCATGAGTATTGGGCCAAGTGGCGTAGGTAGCTCTGGCAGCCAGGCCCATTTCCCTGCCGCCACGGGCGCGAGCATCACCACGGGGATGATACCGTTGCGCAGCAGACAGGCGCCTGCTGCTGCTCGGGGCTCGTTGCGCCAGGAGAAGCCGGCCAGCAAGGCAGGAAGGGCCATCCCCACCATCAATATCCCGAGCGGGATGGCGCACGCGCCGAGCGTGGAAAAGGTGGCGCACAGCCATCCTGGCATATGGGGCGCGGCCCCAGTCTTGTTTAAGGCAAGCGCGAGGATGCTCCCGACGGTCATCGGGTTGACTAATTTTTTCCAAGCCTCGCGGGTGAGGCGCCCGGAGAGCACCATGAGACCTGCCGTCCAGATACCGACTTCGATCCCTGCGTTGAAGAGTAGCATCACGGCCACGGCGTCCTGCCCGACGAGCACTTGGCAGAGCGGGATGGCTACATAGCCGTAGTTGTAAATGGAGGTGCAGTAGGCAAAGGTGCGTCTCGGAGTGCCAGCCTGTATCCCAAAGAGCGGTGCCGCGTACCACGCGACAAGCAGGCCAGCGACGACGGAGAGGAAGCCCGCCACGGGAGCAGCCATCGCTAGCCAGCCGCTGTTCAGCGCGGCGTTGTGCGGCACACGGTCGAGCACCAGGCAGGGCATCAAGACCCAGAGCACAACGCGCATCATGCTCGCTTGGGCAGAGGCCTCCACGAGGCCGCGCTTGCGCAAGAAAAAACCCGTGCCGACGATGGCCAGCACAGGCAAAACCGCCGTCAATACACTCGAGGACGGTGAATTCATGCCGGGTCGGGCATACGTGCGTTAAGCGCCAAACGTCGCCCGTACCTCGGATTCCCAAGATGGATAGGTATTTTCAAAGTCCACGTCCGCCGTCGTCACTTTCTTGATTGGCTTGGAGCCGAGGGCAATCAGGCGTTCGTCGAGCGCAATGGCAAATTTGTTGAACTGCTCGTAGTTACTATCGCCGAGGCCGAAAACGGCGTGTTTCAGGGCACTTAGATCCACGTTGTTGGTGGAGAGTTTTTCGAAGAATCCTTCGGCGTCTGCTGGTGGTTCGCCGTCGCCCCAAGTGCTTACGACAAAGATGGCGTTGGGGGCGTTGGTCGCGAGCTCCTCCGGCGCGACGTCAACGAGGTTGTGCAGGGAGACGTCGCCGCCTTCCGCTTTGATTTTGTCGAAGGTGCTGTTGGCAAGACCTTCGGAGTTTCCAGTCATGGTGCCGTAGTAAATGGCGATCTTTTTACTCATGGATGTGGTTGTTTTGTGGTTGATGAGAAGGAGTCGCACGAAAGCGCCACACGTGTCCAAGGCAAGAAAATCAGCAAGAAAATCGACAAGCCTTTCCATTGGTCTATTAGTGGGGCTGTTTTTATAAACACCTTCGACTAATAAACGCTTTTGATGGATTTCACGCCTTCCCAAGTTATTTTTGCGAGATAAACAGACCCGCTTTCTATTTTTACGTACTACTAACTACTAATGTCCAAGTTCTCATTCCCGATACTCACGGCAGAGGAAGCGGCCGCGTTGATAAACGACGGGGCCACGGTGGGTTTCAGTGGCTTCACACCTGCGGGCGCGGCGAAGGTCGTGCCGTCCGCCATGGCAAAGCGCGCAGCGGAATTGCATTCCGCTGGAAAGCCTTGGCGCATCGGCGTCATTACGGGCGCTTCCACGGGTGCCTCCCTCGACGGGGCACTCGCCTCGGCAGACGCCATCGCATGGAGAACGCCCTACCAGTCCAACGATGTTTTGCGCAAAAGCATCAACTCTGGGCGCACCGTCTATTTTGACATGCACCTCTCGCAGCTCCAGCCGTGGTTGCGCTCGGGTTTTCTCGGCAAAATTGATTGGGCGGTCATTGAGGTCTGTGATATCGAGGCAGATGGAAGCGTCGTGTTGACGACTTCCGTGGGCGCGGCAAACACCCTCGCGAGGCTGGCGGGGAAAGTCATTCTCGAGCTCAACACCAAGCACCCCACTTTCTTGCGTGGCTTGCACGACATCTACGAGCCCGCCGACCCGCCCGCCCGCGGCCCTATCCCCCTCGTCAACGTGCGTGACCGCATCGGCTTGACGGTCGTCAAGCTCGACCCAGCGCGCATTGCCGGGGTGGTGCTCAACGACGCCGATGACGAAGTGAAAGGCTTTGATGAAACCACCGACGTCACGCGCGCCATTGGCGCCAATGTGGCGCGTTTCCTCGCCGCAGAGCGCAAAGCCGGGCGCCTGCCCGACGGCTTGCCGTTCCAGTCAGGCGTTGGCAATATCGCCAATGCCGTCATTGCGGCGATGGCGCAAAACCAAGAGCTGCCAGCCTTCGATCTCTACTCGGAGGTCATTCAGGACGGGGTCGTCTCGCTGATCGAGCAGGGGCGCATCAATTTTGCCAGTGGCACCTCGCTCACCGTTTCACCGGGCGTCCTCCGCCGTGTCTTCGCAGACTGGGCGAACTACAAGGACAAGCTGGTGTTGCGCCCACAGGAAATTTCGAACAGCCCGGAGCTTGTGCGTCGTCTCGGCATCATTGCCATCAATACCGCGCTGGAGCTGGACATCGGCGGCAACGTGAACAGCACCCACGTTCTCGGGCGCCAGATGATGAACGGGATCGGCGGCTCCGGAGATTTCACACGCAACGCGCATCTCTCCATCTACACCTGCCCGTCCATCCAAAAGAACGGGGCCATCAGCACGATAGTCCCATTCGTGAGCCACCTTGACCACAGCGAGCACTCTGTGCAAGTCGTGGCAACGGAGCATGGCGTTGCAGATTTGCGAGGCAAAGACCCGCATGGGCGCGCCCAAGCCATTATCGAAAACTGCGTCGATCCCCAGTACAGGGATCTGCTGCACGCCTACGTCAAAAGCTGCGGCGAGACGCACGCTTTTTGCAACCCGGACAAGTCGTTTATCTTCCACCAGGCTTTCCAGCGCCACAAGGACATGCGCAAAGCGGCGGAATTGCTCTGAGAGCGAGCGTAACGAACGCAAGTCATGGCGGGGCTTCACACGTATTATCCGTTCGCCGTCCCACCTGGGGCTGTGGAGCTCGTCTTGCCTGTTGCCGAGAGCGCCCATCTCTGCCGCTCCTTGCGTGCACGGCAGGGTGATGCCATTCATGCCTTCGATGGCGCGGGGCGGACGTGGAGCGGCGTTGTGCTGCGCCCGGACGCACGAGCTCTTGTCATGCGCGTTGACGAGGCGCGAGTGCATACACCCTCTCTCCCCGTGCTCGCCCTCGCCCAAGCCTTGCCCAAGACGGGCGGAATGGACGAAATTGTCCGCGCGGCTGTGGAGTTAGGTGTGGCACAGCTTCAGCCCTTGTTCTCCGAGCGCTGCGAAGTGAAGCTCGACGCCGGGCGTGCGGCGGCTCGCCTCGCGCGTTGGCGGGTGATCGCCATCGAAGCCTGCAAACAGTCGGGCAATCCCTTCCTACCGCACATCTACGAGCCCTTGTCTTTGGCCGCTTGGCTGGTCGCGTCGGCAGGGCAGGGCATGCGTTTTGTGGGTAGTCTTGAGGCAGATGCCGTGCCGCTGGCTCTTTTCAAACCCGGAGTGGAAATCCCCGCGCAACTAACCCTGCTCATCGGTCCAGAGGGCGATCTTTCCCCAGGGGAATATGCCCTCGCGCGGAGACATGGGCTGTGCGCTGTGCGCCTGGGCGAAAACGTCTTGCGTGTGCCTACTGCAGCACTCTACGCCCTTGCCGCTCTCGACCAGTTACGCCAGCGTGCTTGGCCGCCGGCGTGCCTAGGCTAGCCAACTCACGTCTCCATGACCCACGCTAAGTACTCCATGCTGGCCTGCGCGGCATCTACCGCGATCCATTGTGGTACCGTGTAGGGGTGGTGGGCCTTCAGCCACGTTGTTACAAGCTCCGCTTTGCCGGAGGCAAATTTCAGGGTGACGCGCCATTCGTCTTCATGGCATAGACGGTCCTCCCAGCGGTAAAAAGATGCAATCGGCCCACTTACTTGGGCACAGGCGACAAGGCCAGCCTCTACCATGGCCCGGGCGAATTCGCATGCTCCTTCGTGTGTCGGCAGCGTTGTCCAGCCGATGCGCACTCTGCCGCCGATATTATTCCCCAATGTCGTCATTTTCCTGCGCATAGGGGGGGGCGTAGTTGAGCCTTTCTAAGTGCGGCAGGATGAAGTCGAGCGCATCCTCCACCGTGTCCACGATGTGGAACAGACCCAGATCCACATCGTCGATCAGGCCCCATTTTTTGAAGACCTCGAAGTTGAGCACCTCAGCCCAGAACTTTGAGCCAAACAAAACGATGGGCGGCGAGAAGGGCAGCTTGCGTGTCTGCACGAGTGTGAGCAGCTCGAACATCTCGTCCATTGTCCCAAAGCCGCCCGGAAAGATCACCAGCGCCTTGGCGAGGGTGACGAACCAGTACTTGCGGATGAAAAAGTAGTGAAACTCAAAACCAAGCCCTTGCGTGACGTAGGGATTGTTGTGCTGCTCATAGGGCAGGCTGATGCCGAGGCCAAGCGTGATGCCGCCCGCCTCAGAGGCACCACGGTTGGCGGCTTCCATGATGCCCGGCCCACCGCCAGAGCAGATGTAGAATGGGCTTGCACTTTTGGGGAGCGTTTTCGACCAGCGTGTGATCTCTTCTGCTAGCTGGCGAGCCGCCTCATAGTATGCCGAAAACTCAAGGGCACGTTCTGCCTTCTCAAGCAGACGGGCACCCTCGGCAGGCAGCAGTTTGCTGGCTGCCTCCCTGGCCTCACGCAAAGCCAGCTGCGCTTTCTCCTCGGACAAAATGCGTGCCGAACCGTAAAAAACCACCGTATTGCGTATGCGGTACTTGTTCATCCGCTGCAGCGGCTCTGTAAACTCGCACAAGACGCGCACATGGCGCCCGTAGGAACCTTTGATAAAGTCGAGGTTCTCGTAAGCCTTGGGCGGGTTGCCGGGTTCATGAAAGGTGTGGGCGCTGACGTGGCGTGGCATGGCGTTCGGGCGGTTTTTGAAAATTTTGAAAAAGATGAGGCGGCGAGGATGCCGGGAAAGATCGCCTAGCGCGACATAAAAGCGGGAGAGGAAGCTTTAGATGCTTGCTGTTCATGGGAAGCGTGACATCGTGCGTGTAAATGGAAGTGAACGCATATCCAGTACAGTTACGTGGTGTCGTGCCAACGCCGGGAGGCACGGCCGTTTTCCTCACTACGGATGCGAAGACCTTCGTCATCTACATCGAGCCCGGTGCAGGGAATGTGTTGCGTGCCACACTTGATCGCGAACGCTTCTCAAGACCGCTCACGCACGAGCTGATGGGGCGTATCCTTGGCGGGTTCGATATCAAACTCGAGCACGTCGTCATTTTCCACGTCGAAGAAAACATTTTCCACGCCCGCATGGTACTCCGCATGCGCAACGAACTGGGCACGAAAATCCTCGAAGTCGACTCTCGCCCAAGCGATGCCCTGACGCTTGCCGCACAAACGAGACGCCCTCTCTACGTCACCGCCGACGTCCTCGAAAAGGTGGACGACATGAGCGAGATCTTGGAAAGAATCCTCAAGGCGAAATGACGCCCCGGGAACCCCTGTCGGCGAACACCTTTGGGCGAGCCACGACAGCCCTTGCCCCGATGCAGGATGTCACCACCATCGGTTTCATGCGTATCTTCGCCAGTTTCGGCGCGCCCGATTGGTTTTTTACCGAGTTCTTCCGCGTTCATGCCACCTCAACGCTGGATGAAAACACGCTCGCCTGCATCACCCAAAACGACACCGGGCGTCCTGTATTTGCGCAAATTATCGGCGAGGATATCGCGCACATGGTGCGTACCACTCGCGAACTTTTGCGCCACTCAGTGGCAGGCATCGATCTGAACCTCGGTTGCCCAGCCCCCAAAGTTTTTAGAAAAAATGTCGGCGGCGGTCTTCTGCGGGATTTGCGCCATGTGGACGCACTGCTGGGCGAACTGCGCAACGCAACACCAGGCTTGCTCTCCGTGAAGACACGCATTGGCTTCGATGACGCTGACCGTGCCTCGACCCTGCTCGACCTTGTCGCCCTCACCAACAAACACGCTATCGATCTGCTCACTATCCACGGGCGCACAGTACGTGGCCTCTATCGCACACCAGTGGACTACACAGCCATTGCGCACGCTGTGTCACTCTCCCAGTGCCCAGTCCTCGCCAATGGCGACATCTCCTCAGCGACGAAAGCCGCGCACGTACTCGCCAGCACTGGCTGCGCGGGCGTGATGCTCGGGCGGCACGCCGTGCGTAACCCATGGGTCTTCCGCCAGATACGCGAACACCTCGCCGGCAAACCTGTTTTCCAACCACACCTAAGCGACGTGCGCGAATACATCGACCGCCTTGTCAACATCACCGCATCTCCAAGCTTGCCGACTCAGCTTCATGCCTCACGGATGAAAAAATTTCTCAATTTCATCGGCACAGGCGTAGATCCCGAAGGCGCATTTCTTAAGGTCGTGCGCCGGGCAAGCACGCTCGCCGAACTTCTCCTCTTGTGCGACATCCACCTCATCCATGGAACCCGAGCCGCACACCCCTTCCCAGCAGAAGCATACCCCGGTATCACGGCCCGCCCCAATTGCGAATAAAGCCGGGATAAAAAATAGAACTATGGAGGTGCTAAAAAAACGACGCCGTGCAAACACTGCGTGGGGAAAAGGGACAGGCATTCACACAGAGTGATCGTCATTATGGATGCGATAAAACGTACTCTCCAGCTGTCAATTGGAGAATTTTTTTAAATTACCCGTGAGAAAAAAGAAGGCGATGAATTTTCATGACACGAGGTTTGGGGGATAGATTGGGTTAAAAGGCACTACTTTTCGTGCCATGTTTTTCATGGCCTGTCATTAAATAGAAAGGGTATTTTTATAATTTTACCGGACTTCAACTGGGCACAAAAAACATGTTCCCGACGGGCAATGTTTTCATCAAGAGAAAAACCGGAACACCAATTCAGCCTTGTTTCATGGTGGGGGCAATCCTACCTTGCGCCGCTTTTTTGACCATGCTTCGCACCCAACACTGCAACAGCCTTACTCCTGCCGACACCGGAAAAAACGTCACACTCATCGGGTGGGTGGACACCGTGCGCGATCTCGGTGGCGTCCGGTTCGTGGATTTGCGCGACCGCGAGGGAATTACCCAGATCGTTTTCCATCCCGACAGGCCGGA
>JAITHA010000036.1 GCA_031280235.1 Puniceicoccales bacterium
AAGGAACCCATCGCCATTGCCGAAATCCGCCCCCGCCTCCTCAACCACAAAGCCACGACGCCCACCCCCCGCGTCCTCCTCAGCGGCGACGACCACGCCTCCTACGGCGCCCTCGTCAACGCCCTCGACGAAGTGCGCAAAGCCGGCATCGCCCAAGTCTCCATCGAAACCGCCCCGCGTCCCTCAGGACGTTGAATATCACAAATAAAACGAAAACGACCCGCACCCCAACAGAGCTAGATATCGCCTCGCTACCACAGCCTATTCGTGAGCAGCGGCGGCAGCCTTTGGCTGCCTAGGATCCGACGTCTATCGTCAGTTGGGCGAACGGCCTCAAGAGGGCATCTTCCCGTGCAGGCTCACATCCTCCCGTATCGCCGCTGTTGTCGCTTTAGAAGCCGACATTCCCCTCTCGTGCTGGCTGGAACTACGGAAATTCCGCGAACACCGACCTTGGCACGAGGTGAGTACGACAAGCGTGTTCCTGGCAGCGACATGCGGAAACCCGGCGCACGGACGGCACCGCGTACCATCGCCGTTGCCGAAAGTTGAGCGGGAGTTTTTTTGGGGGTACATTCTGCAAACTTGAAGCTGTCCGATCTTATTTATGCTGTTGTTTCGGGAAGCTCCTTGGCTTGGGCGATTTGGTTCATGATGCGGCGTGAGGCTTCGAGAAAGCGTTCTGGGTATGTTGTGCCTGGGTCGAACTCTTGGGGAGACATGGGTTTCTGGAATATTACGGAGAGGCGGGCGCCTGGGCGTGGCAGGAGGCTGCCGCGTGGCAGGAGGGCATTAGCACCGAAGACACGGACGGGAACGACGGGAACTTGCGTTTTGCAGGCGATGAGTCCAATGCCTGCTTGGGCTTCTTGAAGCTGGCCGTCATGGCTGCGCGTTCCTTCGGGAAACATGAGAAGGCTTTGGCCGTTTTTAAGGACAGTAAAGACGCGCTTGAAGGCACTTATATCAGAGCTGCCTTCGCGGTCGACTGGGATGGTGTTACATGTGCGCAAGATGTAGCCAAGGATGGGATTCTTAAAAAGTGTTTTTCGCGCGAAGAAATAAGTCTCTTTGGAGAGGGAGCAGCCGACGAGGGGTGGGTCGAGAAAACTTTGGTGATTGCAGGCGATGATGCAGGCGCCGCTTGGCATGTGGTCTAGGCCGGAAACATCTACCCGCCCGAATAAGTTGGCGAACCAGCGCGCGATGTGATAAACGACGATGTAGGTGGGGTTGTTGGATGCGAGAGGCATGCGGGGGGAGGGGTTAATTGTGTCCGGGGTTGCCGGAACCGAGGCAGCGGACAAACATTTCCCGAAAAATGGCTTCCTCTTGATTGGGACGGTCGAGCATGGTGGCGAAACAATCGACGAGGGCGAATTGGATGTCCATCAATTCTTTTAGTGTGAAGTGACATGCGGAGTGGGCGATTTTCCCAATATAAAATGGATGTTGGGAAAAAACATTGAGGGTGTTTTTCTCCATATTTCCCTTGAAGTAGTGCTTGTATTTGGTCGAGGCGTTTTCGATGTCGTTTTTATTTAGGGCGGATTTATTTTGTCGAGGTATGGCGTCCATTATGGCGCGCAACTGAAGGATTAGGCGGTTTTTGTTTTGGAGGGAGGCGAGGAGGGGGCGCCCAGCGTTGGGTTCATTAAAAAAGAAACGGTGCAGGGCATTGAGGGCTTCTTTTAGATTCCTTTGGAAGAAGAGTTCAACGGGCTCAAAAAAGTCGCCTTCGCCGAAGGTGGGGACGAGGGTGGCGATCATCTCGGAGCTTATTGCGCCACCGTTTTTGCCGAGGTAGCAGGTGAGTTTTTCGAGTTCGGACAGGATCATACGTGTGTTGGCGCCGACTTTCCTTTGGAGTTCCTGACAGGTGTGCGCGTCTACGTTTATCCCGAGTCTGCGGCATTCACCGCTTATCATTTTGTCTATTACGCTTGGGTCTTTAGCGGTGTTGATGAGTGTGTTGGCGCCATTTTTTTCAAGCCATTTTGTTTCGCCGCGTGTGCGATTAGCCGGAAAAGCGCTGATGACAATTTCAACGTTTTCGGGGTTGTTGCGTTCCAGTGTTTTTTGCAGGCGTTCGAGGAGGAGTTTGCCGCCTTCGGTCCTAGCGATAGGAGAATCCGTGGAAAGCCAGTTCATTTTGCTGAACCAGACGTACTTTTTATCTCCGAAGAGGGAAAAAGTCTGGGTGGCACTTTCGAAAAGTTCGAGTGCTTTTTCTGCGTCGTCGAGTTTGCTGGCAGTGGCATCTACGATTTCTTTGGAAAAGTCTCCTGCGGCGTCTTTGGAGATCGCTTCGTAGAAATCGCGCGCGGCGCGTTCCACGAGGTATTCGTCATCTCCGTTAAAGAAATGAAACTTGGCGGACATTTCTTTTCCCTTCGTTATTTTTGGCTTTCGTAGAAGGTGTTGATTTTTTGTGCGACGTCTTTGTAGCTGGAGTCGGCCATGTAGAGGATTTTATATTCGTCTATTGCGTCTTTTCCTCGTTTGCTTTTTTCGAGTGCTGAGCCGAGTTCGTAGATGATTTCTTTTTTGATGTCGGACATTGGGAGGATTTCTCCCTTGGCTGTCTGAAGTTGATCCACGGCGAGGTCGTACTTATGCCCGCAGATGAAGGCTCTGGCGAGGTTGAGCATGGCGCTGTGTCTGTTTTTAGGATTGCGCTGGGCGATTTGGAGCTGTTGTATGGCCTCGTCCACACGCCTTGCTTCAAGGAGGAGGACGCCGAGGTTGTAGCGGTAGCCGTAGTCGTTCGGGTAGCGTTCTACGAGGTTTTGGGAGATTTTGAGACGGTAGTTGAATTCGGCGGTGCGTTCTTGTTCGTATTGTGCGCGCAGCTGGGTGTTTTCAGGGTCTTGTTCGAGTTGTTTTTCGAGGGCTTCAACTTTGCGAGCGAGGGCGAGGATGGAGAGCTCGTTTTCTTGTTTTTCGAGGGCTGCGTCGGCGCGCCCGATGTTGGTTTGGCGTGCGCGGCTGAGTGTTTCGATAGCTTTGCCGAGGTCGCCGATGATGGTGTAGTTGCGGACGGCTTCGCGGTAGAGATCGACATTTTCCGGGTCGGCGGCGATTTTTTGTTCAAGTTCGGCGACGATGCGGGTAGCTTCTTCGATGTCTTGGACGACGCGGTTGGATTTATCGAGCTGGCTTGCGGCGTCGAGGTCTTTGACTTTGGATTTGAAGTCGTCGTCGGCTTCCCAGCGTCCTTTTTGGACGGTTTTGGCGACGGAGGCGCGGCGTGCGATTTCTTGGAGTTCGCCGTTTCCTGGGAATCGCTTGAGGGCTTCGTCCGTGGCGTTGAGTGCGCCGTCATAGTCTTCGGCTTTGATGAGGGCGCTGCCCCAGTTGACGAAGTGGGTGACGTTTTTGGGGTCGGCTTGGGCGATTTCTTCGTAGGCGAAGGCGGCGGTGTCGTGCCAGGCGAGTTTTTCAGCTGCTGCGGCGAGAAGTCTGTTTGCGGCGATGTCGTTAGGCTTTTTCGCGAGGTTTTTCTCGGCTTGTTCCATGGCGTGGCGTGGGTCTGCTTCGACGAGTTTGTTGTTGCCGAAGATTCCCGAAAACCCGCTGAAGAGGCCTCCTAGGCCTTTGTTTGAGGGCATGACACCGCGTTGCACTTTCTGCGCGCGGCGCAAGAGGCGGCGGGCTTCGAGGCATTCGGGGTTTCGGCTGACGATGCCTTGGAAGACTTCCACGGAATATTGTGGCGAGGTACGGAGTGCTTGCTCAGCGGAGGCGGCTTGCTTTTGCTCGCGTGGGTCAAGGTTGGAAAGTGGGATTTTGGCCATAAGGAGACGGATGCAGTCTGTTGTTGCGAGGTGGTTCTTGAAAAAGGCGGACACACTATTGGGTGGGTGGGGCAGGTCAATTCGCGAAAGTGGGGCGGTGATGAGTATTTTGGGGTTGATTGCGTGGGTGCGTGGCGCGATGCTGTGGGCATCATGCAAAAGTTCGTTTCCCCCAGTCGTCTTCTTGCTCTTTTGGTTCTTGCCTTGCTGTTGCCTGCCGTTGGCGGGTGCATCTTGCTGCCGTTTGTCGCGGATCACGATACATCGGAGGTTGACCGGAGCATTGAGCGTAGTGAGGCTGCGCGACGGTCGCGTATGCAGAGCCACAGCCGCATTTCTTCAGATGAGTACAGGGTCATGCATAGTGGCCCAAACCCGGGTGGCACACAGCCTCCGCCCTCGCAAGAGGAGCTCAAGGCACAGGTGGAGGCGGAGCAAAATATGCGCCACCGGAGAGCTGAGTGAGATGCTCCTTTTTGTTTTCAGGCGAGTTGTCGGGGCGGTGCCAGTGTTGTGGGTGATTGCCACGGTGGTGTTTTTCTTGGTGCGTTTTGTGCCCGGGGGACCTTTTGACCACGAGCGCACGTTGCCGGAGAGCGTGAAGGCGCAGCTTAATGCGCATTACGGTTTGGACAGGCCGCTGGCTGCCCAGTACGGGCAGTATTTGCTGAACCTGCTCCGTGGCGATCTGGGCCCTTCGTACAAATATCCTGGTTGGGCGGTGAATGAACTTGTCTGGGAACGCGCGCAGGTGTCGCTAGAGCTTGGTTTTTGGGGGCTGCTTGTGGCCGTGGGGCTGGGCATCCCGGCTGGCGCGCTGGCGGCGATGCGCCCGGGCTCGTGGCTTGATCGCGGGCTGACAGGCCTTGCTACGCTGGGGATCTGTGTGCCGACTTTTGTCTTGGGGCCATTGCTGGTACTGGCGTTTGCTCTGAAGCTTGGCTGGTTCCATGCGTTAGGCTGGGGCGGAGCGGGCGATCGTGTTTTGCCAGCGCTCGCGCTCGGGCTGGCTTTTGCCGCACCGGTAGCACGTCTCACGCGCGGTAGTGTGTTGGAGGTGCGCAGCCAAGACTATATGCGCACGGCGCGTGCGAAGGGGTTGGGTGAATCGCGTGTGTATTTCGTGCACGGGTTGCGCAATGCCTTGGTGCCTGTGGTGACCTATCTTGGCCCCGCTGCTGCTGGCTTGGTCAGCGGTTCCTTTGTCATCGAATCCATGTTTAACATTCCTGGGTTGGGGAAACTCTTCGTCTCCTCGGCCTTCAACCGTGAATACACCATGATTTGTGGCACGGTGCTTTTTTATGCCGTGGCCTTGCTCGCGCTCAACATCGCAGTGGATGTGCTCATGGTATGGTTGAACCCGAGGGCGAGGGCGGGCGATAAATGAAGCCAAGCTGTGTAAATGATACGCCCGCTGTCGCGACGCCTTGCCACGGATCCCCGTGGCGCCAGGCTTGGCGGCGTTTGTCCCAAAACCGCGCTGCTCTTGCCTCGCTGGCTTTTGTCGCATTGGTCGGTGTGGCCTGCTTCGTTCTTCCGTATTTCCTGCCCTACGGCTACGTGAGCCAAGACCGGATGCTTGGCCCTGTTCCACCCTGCGCACAACATTGGCTGGGGACGGATATTCTCGGGCGAGATTTGCTGGCCCGTTTGCTTCAGGGTGGCCAAGTCTCTCTCCAAGTCGGCCTCATCGCCACCCTTGTCTCCATGTGCATCGGTGTCGCCTACGGTCTTGTTGCTGGCTGGTACAGTGGGCGAGCGGGCGCGCTCATGATGCACGGCGTGGATGTGCTCTACGCCCTCCCTTTTACACTTTTCGTCATTTTGTTAACAGTCGTTTTTGGACAGGAAATCGGCTGGATTTATGTAGCCATCGGCGCCGTGTCCTGGCTCACGATGGCGCGTATCGTGCGCAACCAAGTTTGCGTGCTTAAGACCCAGCCTTTTGTCGAAGCCTCGCTCTGCCTCGGGCAAACTCCCTTGTGCATCATGACGCGCCATTTGTTGCCCAACCTTGCTGGCACGATCATCATCTACGCCACACTTACCGTCCCATCCGTGATGCTCACAGAGGCTTTTATCAGTTTCCTCGGCCTTGGCGTCAAAGCTCCAATGACCTCCTGGGGCCTGCTCATAAAGGAAGGTGCCGACGTCATGGAAGAGTTCCCCTGGCTCTTGTTCTTCCCAAGCTGCCTTTTCTCCGCAACGCTTTTTGCCCTGAATTTTCTTGGCGACGGCTTGCGCGACGCACTTGACCCGCGTAGCACAAGCACCCAGAAAGAAATCAAAGAATAAGAAACGCTGGCCAAAACGAGACGCGTCCCCTGTTATGGAGTGCGAGATTGTCCGATTCATTTCGCGCTTGGTCTTGTCGCTTCGCGTGGAACGTCCTTTGTGTCGTTGGATGGGAACGGCACTCTCGGAGAGGGCCCCTTAAGCGCGTTCTACCTACCAGCGGGAGGTGATGGTTCGCTGAGCCATTCGCGCAAATGGCGTTTTTCAAACGGCCCACTCATCTCTCCGCTGACTGCGAAAGTACAATTTGTCGAAGTTGCCATTTGGCAAGTGACTCAAGTTGATGAACTCCACGCACCGTTGAATCTTGTTTTAGATATGGAAAAAGTGTCACCTCCATCGCAGGACAGTACACTGAGAGTCATCCCTACTATCGTTTCTATCGCATAATTCCGGCTGAAAGAGTGCGTTTATTCAAGGGCGTTTTTTGCAGGGTACTCATTAGACATGTTGGGAAATCATTCTCAGTCTCAATAGGAATTTTTCACTGTGCGTAAGTGCCGATAAAAGGCCCGAAAGTTGCCAAAAACTATCATTTTGAGCAGAAATTTGATGTATTTTTCGAGTTATTGAGACGAGCACTTATATCACAACACGTCTATTATTCGGATTATTATCCGAACTTCACCCCTGCGCGGCTTTGCATGAGATTGTGTTGGCCTTAATATAACGGTTTTGCTTTTCCTTTTTTGTAGAGCCAGCATACGACACCCAAGAGGCCGATATCGGACAGAATGCCCAAGGCCATTTTTTGTGTGCTGGGTGGACTGGTACTCTCGCC
>JAITHA010000088.1 GCA_031280235.1 Puniceicoccales bacterium
AAGGCTTTCGAGGAAATGGATGTTTCATCCACAGGAAACAGCGAGAAACCGAATTCCTTTTTGACCCGAATGAAAATTCCCTTCAAAGAACGAAAGAAGAAATTCTTGATTTCACGAGCCAATTTCAGGATGATTCCAAGGAAAGTCTTTGGAGTTGTCCCGAACAAAAGAATATGAACCCTCAACACAACAAAAACCATGAGTAGCAAAGCATTCGTGACACTATTGGTACTGCTGCCAATAGTATTATCCGCCATGCAGACTGCCATAGTCGGCAGGCCCTTGGCGCTTATCTTAAATGTCGTCCTTGGCGTCTTTTTGATCTTGGGCCATAACTGGGCGCGTTGGGTAATGCTGGTGCGCTGTGGCTTTGGCTTCATCGCCGACGCATCTGCCCTGTTTGCCCTGAAGAACTTTGACGGCAGTGCAATCATGCTCATTTTACTTGTGCTACTAATCTTGTCAAACATTGCAACCTATCTCGTCCTTGGTGCTACTTTGCTCCTCTCCAAACGAGTCAACGAGCATTTCAATACTTAGAATATTTCTCGGCGAAGGACGCGTGGCATTACCCGGGATTCACTCTCTCGGGGGGGGGTGTGTAGGCTACGCGCGAGCGCTGAAGCATTTTCGGTTTATTTTGTCTCACGCGGAGAACGCGGAGTCGGGAAACGTTATATTTATAATTTTATTATAATCAGTTAGCTCCGGATTATTCAATGCAAGCATTAGAGGAAATAGAGAATTCATCCAGAGAAAACAGCGAGGATTTTTTTAATAATGCTATGAGGACTCAAAAACGAAAACCGCCCTTCAGTGCAAAAGCCAAACTGGGATCGCACTCGAACTCGCCGATATTACTGCCGCCGGTACTGCGAAATTTATACTTTCCGAGAAAAACCCCTTCGACGCCAAGGCCGAGATAGCAGGCACGGTCGAAAAATTCTTTTGTGACGGACAGGGCGAGGACGAATTCGCGCACTTCCAAAGCGCGAGCGTGGCGGCGGCCAGCCACAGTGATGTCGGCCATGCGATAATCGCCGCCGCGATACAGCCCAGCGAGGTCTATCCGCAAGGTCTTGTCGCCAAAAACATCGTGTGAGAGCACAAGCCCGTTTGTGAGACGGAGCGACCAGTACTGCGAAATCTTCCAATTGAATCCGCCGTATGGCAGAATATCCGCGGAATCCGACAAGCGGTTCATCACCATCACACCCACAGAGAAATCAAAGTTTTCGGAAAACGTGTATTTAAGCCCAAGACCACCACGTCCGATAAGGCCTTTTCCAAGGCTGGCACTTTCTTCTGCAGCGAGAATAAACGAGCCATCCACAAACAGAGCCCATTGAGAGTCCGAGATGCGATGTTCGTAGCGGGCGAAAAAATGTACCCGCTCAAGGTCGCCATACGCAGCTGGGGTGTCGCTGAAACGTGTGTCGGTAAAGGAGTAACCACAGAAAGCCACGATGGATTCTTTGGGCGTTATTTTAAAGAAGGATAGGTCGGTGTCGTAGAGCGTCGTTGAATAACGGCCCGGTGCGTTTTTGATGTTGGCCGCAGTTGCATAGCGCAGCTCGAATGCAGGCGAGAAGAAGCTAAAATTCGGCGCAGAATTGGCTGGTCTTGCCCGACGTTGCCCGTCATCTTCTTGGGACGCCGGTTGCTGGAGTGGAGTTTCGGCAAATCCTGGGATGGGGGCAAGCATCGTGAGCAAAGCAGCTGGCCAGTTTCGGATGGAGAGTGACATCGGGTTTATTTTGTCGGCAATGTTTTTTGGGGGCTATTTAGCAAGGCTTGCTCATGCGTGCTTTCATCGTTTGCACCGCTTCGGAAATGCCATGCAGCATGGCGCGCGCGAAAATGCTGTGCCCGATGTTTAATTCGTGCAAGTGAGGAATAGTAAGCACGTCGGCGATATTCACGAAATTAATGCCGTGTCCTGCATTAATTTCGAGATCGAGGTGTTTGGCATGTTCGGCAGCACGGCGTAAACGCGCAAGCTCAGCTTCGCGGCGACGGCTCGGGTGGGCATTGGCAAAAGCCCCCGTGTGGAGCTCGACGCAGGGCGCACGCGTGGAAGCGGCGGCCTCGATTTGTGCCGTATCAGGGTCGACGAATAGGCTTGTGCAGATGCCTGCATCACTCATTCGCGAAACAATTTCGGTGATGCGCCTCACTTGCGCGGCGACATCAAGCCCACCCTCTGTGGAGATCTCGCGACGATTTTCCGGAACAAGGCAGACGCTGTCGGGCTGCAGTTCCAGCGCGAAAGTGACCATGGCCTCTGTACAGGCCATTTCGAGATTGAGCCGCGTCTGGATACTCTCTCGCAGACGCCAAGCATCGCGTTCTTGCAGATGGCGCCGGTCTTCGCGTAAGTGCGCCGTAATGCCATCGGCCCCCGCTTGCTCGGCCAAAAGGGCGAGGAATACCGGGTCAGGCTCGACAAAGCTTCCACAAGTACGCTCAACATCGCGATATCGCGCCTGACGTAAAGTCGCCGCGTGGTCAACATTCACTCCGAGGAGAACATATTTCTGGGACATGGGAGCAAACAAACATCTCAATCGAAATTTGAAAGCAAATTCACGTGTTGGCAAAACATCCCAAAGATGCGTGTTCTGCGCGTGCTGGCACATTTTTCCAATACTCGATGAACAATCCGCAACCCCTGCGGCGGTATAAGATGGAAACAGCATTTTCTTCTTGCAAAGCAGGCGCGCCGGACCAGCGTCGTCCACCACCATGAGAAAATTCCTGCTTCTTTCGTTTATCGCCCTAATTGCCCCAGGCAATTTCTTGATGTCAAGCGGCATTTTGAAGGAAATCGAACTTTTCCTGCCCGAGACGACTCCCATGATCGGGCATCTCGACAACACCCGAACTGAGCTCAAGTTCCCCTTGGAGCATCTCTTCACTTACGAAACGAAGGGAAAGAGCCACAGCGGCTTGGGAGAATTGGCGAAAGCCACGGGTTTCTCCCTCGAAACCGATGTCCATACACTGACCGTCTGCAAGTTATCTTTGCCCGGAATCCATGTTGCAAGCCCCTTAGGTGACATGCCTACAGAAAGTATGTTGTACATTGCCCAAGGGCAATTCAACCCAGAGACAATCCGCGAAATAGCTGAACGAAAAAAGGCTTTTATCCAAGAGGGCAAGGCATCTTTCACATCCATAGACGTCACAAAGTTGACCTCATTGCCCATTGGTATGTTTGTGAAAAAAATGATCTGTATTGATGAACGCACTTTGTTATTTTTTAGCGAGAAAGACGATTTTGGATACTCCGAAAACATCAAAAGGAAACTGGATGATGCCAGGGAAGGAAAAATGGGAAAAAAACATAAATTAACCCAAAATAAACATTTCCTATCCTTGGCAAAAGAAGTCGCTCCGATGCGCGGTTTTTTTATTCTTGGCCAGCCGCCCGGACAAACAAGCGGAATTAAAGATGAGAACCCCAAGCCCTTTTCAGATCCACTCACATACGCGTTCGTCTTCGGGATTGATGGGAAGGATGCAAAACTACGTTTTAAGTCCATGCAGGAGACTCCGGCAAAAGCCAAGGACTTGCAAGAGCGAATCGGCACCGTCCTTGGTTTTGTCAAGATTCAGGCCACCAACACCAATAACGAAGATGGCACGCCCAATGCTGGAAAACAAAAAAACGCCGAGAGTATCAAAACCTTGCTCAATGCCTTAAAACAAGACATCCAAGGCAGCATTTTGACTTTCGCTCTTGATGCGAAAGTCGAAGATTTCACAAAGGCGTTTTATTTTATCAGGCAAAAAAACACGGAAGACGCCGCACGCCGCCAGAGCACACCGCAATGAACACCTATCTTGAAAGCCCAATCACCAGCCGTCAAAATCCGCGCATCCAAGCTCTTGCGAATTTGCGCGAACGCCGCGAGCGCGATTCACAAAAAAAGTACCTTATCGAAGGTCTTCGTGAATTATCCCGCGCCCTCTCCTGTGGCATGAATATCTTGGAAGTTTATTTTTGCCCGGCTCTCTTTAAGAATACGCCGGATGCTCAATTGATGCTCCAGCTTGTCAAGCAAGGTGGTATTTCTCTCTGTGAAATTGGAAAGAGTGCCTTTGAAAAAGCAAGCGGGCGCGAAGGAATGGACGGACTTTTGGGCGTGGCGGCCATGCGAGACAGACATGGCTTGGATGAGCTTCAACTCCCGCCCATGTCCGCTCTTATTCTCGTTGTTGAGGCCGTTGAAAAACCGGGCAATCTCGGCGCGCTTTTTCGTGTAGCTGATTCTGCCGGGTGTTCAGCGCTAATTTGCTGCGATGCCGTGGTTGATATTTATAACCCAAGCGTCATACGTGCTTCCCAAGGTGCCCTATTCTCCATGCAATGCGCTGTCGCCACAACGCAAGAAACAATCCGTTTTCTCCTGTCGAAAAAAATAAAGGTTTTTGCCACGACACCTGATTCTACAAAACAATACTGGGACGTTGATTACAAACAATCTGCGGCAATTATTCTCGGTAGCGAAAAGGAGGGACTTTCAAAACTTTGGCTGACGGAACATCATGGTTTCGAACGCATTAGTATCCCACAAGAAGGAAGCTCCGATTCGCTAAACGTCGGCATTGCCGGCGCCATTTGCCTCTACGAAGCACTCCGGCAACGCAGGCTGGGGAACTGAAATTTTTATCGGTCACATTCGCCCATGACAAAATCCAGTGAGCCGAGAATGGAAGTGATGTCGGTGATGTAGTGCCCTGGGGCGATGGCGGGCAGTATACTCAAGGAAGGGAAACTGCCGCCACGAATTCGCAGGCGCCATGGAATTCCACCGCCTTTGGAATGGATGTAAAAAGCGAGGGCGCCCTTGGGGTTTTCGGCCTCAAAATACACTTCGCCTGCTGGCATTTGCGGGCCTGTTGTCGTCAGAACAAAATTCTGGATAAGTTCTTCCATATGTGTTTGCACGCGCTCTTTTGAGGGCAGGAAAAACTTTGTTTCGACAGGAATGTGCCAAGGTCCATCGGGGATGTGAGTGCTGGCCTGTCTGATGATTCGAAGCGACTGGCGCATTTCTTCCATGCGAATGAGGTAGCGGTCATAACAATCGCCGACGGTTCCGATGGGGATATCAAAGTCGTAGTTTTCGTAGCCGCAGTAGGGGCGGTCTTTGCGCAAATCGGCGGGGACGCCGCTTGCGCGCAAATTGGCTCCTGTGAGGGCGTAGGCTATGGCGAGTTCCTTGGAGATGGGGGCGATATCTTTTGTGCGGTCGAGGAAGATTTTATTTCTGGCGAGCAATGCGTCTATTTCATCGAGAGTACGGGGCAGGGTATCACAAAACGCGAGTACCCGTTCCAACCAACCGCCGGGAATGTCTGCTGCGAGGCCACCGATGCGGGCATAGTTTGTTGTGAAGCGTGCGCCAGTGAGTTCTTCAAAGAGCGTGTAGAGTTTTTCGCGCTCGGTGAAGGTGTACATAAAAATGGTCCATGCGCCTGTATCCATCCCGTAGACGCCCACGCCGAGGAGGTGGGAGGAGATGCGAGCCAGTTCACAGCAAATAACGCGAATGGCTTGGCAACGCGGGGGCGTCTCAATGTGAGCGAGTTTTTCAACAGCGAGTGCGTAGGCGATGTTGTTGGCCAAGGGGGCGAGATAATCGAGGCGGTCTGTGTATGGAACGAATTGATTGTAGGTGAGATTTTCGGCGAGTTTTTCATCGCCTCGATGCAAATAGCCGATGATGGGCGTGCAGCGTGTGATGAGGTCGCCGTCGAGTTCCAAATGGAGCCGCAAGACGCCGTGTGTGGCGGGATGGGATGGCCCCATGTTGAGGAACATTCGCGTGTCAGCATTGGGCACTTCGCCATCCATGCTGCCGGGGAAACTACTTGGAAATTTGTTAGCCCGCATGGCAGTGTCGCCGATGGTGATTTCTTGTGTGCGTCCCATATGATTTTTCAGGGGAGGGGAGGGATTTCAGGCCAAGCCTTCGGCTTCATCAAAACCGGCGATGAGGTTCATTATCTGAATGGCCTGGCCACCCGCGCCCTTGATGAGGTTATCCATTGCTACGGTGACGATGAGGTTTTCTGTGCGAGGGTCGATGGACGCGCTCATATCGACTCGGTTGGAATTGGCCACATGGGCGGTGTCTGGGTGTTGCCCCGGCGGTAAAATGCCCACGAAACGGCGCCCTTCGTAGGCTTTTTCCCAAATGGCGTAAACTTGCCCGGTGGTGATCCCCGGTGCGGGCACGGTGATCGTCGTGGCGATGCCGCGTTTCATCGGTGCGAGGTGCGGGTTGAATTGCACGATGACAGGTGTCTTGGCCGCTTTGGAAAGATTTTCTTCGATCTCGGAAAGGTGCCTGTGCCGTGGGATGCCGTAGGCTTTTACGGAACCTTCGCGTTCACAGAAAAGGTAGGTTGTTTCGTTCTTTTTCCCGGCTCCGCTGATGCCCGAGTAGCTGTTTATGACGATGCTGCCGGGCGTTGGCTTGATGAGGTTGGCGCGCAAGAGTGGGACGAGCGGGATCTGAATGCTGGTGGGATAACAACCCGGGCAAGCGATGAGTGGCGCCTGTTTCCACACGTCGTCCTGCATCAGCTCTGGAAGCACATACGGTGCCGCGACCAGAAGATCAGGGGCAGAGTGCTCGCTGTCGTAATACTCCTTGTAAAGCTCTGGGGTGGAGAGACGAAAATCTGCCGAGAGGTCTATGACGCGGCGGCCAGCCTCCACAAAGGCGCGGGCGAAAGAAGCGGCCACGCCATGGGGCAAAGCGAGGAACCAGACATCAATCGCCTCGCGGGCAAGGCTGGGCGCATCGGCAGCGGAGAAGGCGAGGCGCGGCGAGATGCTTTCGCGGTATTGCGGAAAGACCTTGGCCAGAGGCACGTCTGCGAGAGTTCGGGAGGCCACTTGCGCCAAGGCTGCGCCAGGGTGACGCACGAGGAAGCGCACGAGTTCTTCGCCCGTATACCCAGAAGCACCGACGATTCCAACTTTTAGCTTCGACATGTGCAGGACTTGAACACGAAGCGCCTTGGGAATGAATCCTAAAATTTCCCCCTCCTCAAGCAACCGCGCAGGAAAATGGTCGCTTGGGTGGGGAATCAGCGACGTCGAGGGGGACCGCCGGAACTCTCGCCCGGGCGGGAGCGCTCCTCCTCGCGCCTCGGGGCAGCCGATGGCGGTGAAGGCGGTTCGGAGCGCGGCGAAGGAGATGGTGATGGTGCAGCTCGTGGCGGCGGCGAGGGTGGCGAGGGTTGCACGGGGCGCGGTGGGGCAGGGCGCACCTGACTTGGAGGCGGTTGGACTGGGCGGGGCGTGGGCGTCGGGCGTGGTGGCGCAGGATGCACTTGAGGTGGAGGCGATTTTACCGGACGAGGTGTGGGCGTCGGGCGCGCGATTGGCACCCCGGGTTTGGGTGGTGTAGGCTGTTGTGGTTGCACAGGACGCGCGATGGGTGTTTCGCCTGGCCTTCGCGATGGGTCGCGCCATCCCGGCCTTCCAACCGGAGGTGGAGCTGGGCGAGGGCGAACATCCGGGCGTTGCACAGGACCCGGCCGGGGGACGATAGGATGTGTCGGCTTGCCGGGCGTCCGAATCACGCCGGGACGTTGGTTGGGAGGGCGGCGAACGGGTGGTCTCGGCGTCACGATCGGGCGGCCAATGCCCACGGGTGGGACAACAGGCTTGATGACGATAGGCTTGGCAGGGCGAACGGGGGCAGGGCGAACATAGCGCGGTGGGCCACCCCGTGGGCGTGTTATGACCACAACCGGGCGATACATGGGAGGCGGGCGATGGGCATCGACCCACTGCCGCGTGTAGGCAGGGCGGCTGAAAATCATGGGTGGGCGCGAGTGGCGATACCACGGAGGCAGGGGGCGGTAATGCCGGTGATGGTGATGATGGAGCGGGAAACTGCTCCACCAAACGCCGTAAAAAGGCCACCAGATATCGCTGCGCCAAGTGAGGCCCAAGCCCCAGCCCACATTCCAGAAAAAGTCGGCGCGAGGGCGGAGGCGCACGCTCAGTGAATCGTAATCGGAAAAATCGTAGTTATTGGTGACAGTGTAGTTGATGGTGGACGTGTCGCCAGTTTTGTGAATGGCATTGGTGAGCTGGGGAGTTGCCGACGCTGGCATCGTATCGGGCGTTAAAGACGCTTCTTCCGTCTTCTCGTTTGCGGCAAAATATTCCGGTGCGAGCTCTATCCACACATCTTGCCCGTCGTAGCCGAGAAGGTGCGCATATTTGAGAAAGGCGAGCGGATGGTTTTCGGGAATGAGGACGATGGACCACGGGATGGCAGTGGCCACGCGCCATGGGCCGTCAGGCGACTCGCTGGTAAACCAGATGCCATCTTCGCAAGTGAACCAAGTGTTATCCGAGGTGCGCAAGACGGGCGAGGTCGAGTTGAGCACGTAGTCGAGCATTGTCCCATCGAGTTTGCTTAGCTCAATGGATTCGCCTGTGTAGGCTGGAGCGTTGAGGATGGTGGTGTCTGCCCTGGAAACACGAAGAGTCTGGCTTTGCCCAGCCTCTTTGGGGGTGTCGTTCGTGGCAGGCGAGGACTCTGGTGTGGCGGCAGAGTCGTTTCCAGTGCATGCTGCTGCCAGATTACAGACAGCGAGCATAAACAGGAACATGGCGGCAAGACGTGCCGGGCACGTTGTCGGTGAAGGGAAATCACGGTGTTTTGTTTTCATGATGAACGAGTTTTGAGGGTGTGAGGAAAGAAACCCCCGAGAGCACAAAAAGTCATACTCTTCAGGAAGGAAGTTTGCGTGAGGAGTAGGGGAAATCCAGCGAGAATTTTCGTACGGCGGGCAACGCGCGGGCTTAGGCAGGTTGTTGCTGGCTGAGGCAGTGCAGGGCGCCACCCTCGATGAGCAATAGGCGGCAATCAATACCTATGATTTCACGGTTCGGGAAAACCTCCGCCAAGATACCGAGGGCACGCGCATCACCCGGCTGATTGTAGATGGGGGCGATGACTGCACCATTGATGATGAGAAAGTTGGCGTAGCTCGGCGGCAGATCGCGTCCTGCGAGATTGAATGGCGCAGGCAAGGGCAGGGTGACGATGTCGAAAGGCTTGCCATCGCGTGTGCGCATGGAGCGAAGACGTTCCAGATTTTTCGCCAACGGCAGATGGTTGGGGCGTGCCGGGTCGGGCTCGATGACGGTGATGAGGCCACCGGGGTGGAAAAAGCGAGTGAGATTGTCGATGTGTCCATCGGTGTCGTCGTTGGCGAGCCCGCCGTCGAGCCATAGGATTTCGTCGATCCCCAGCATGTTGCGCAAGGCGTTGTGGAAGGCTGTGTCATTGCGTCCTTTCGCACGATTTGGGTTGTTCTGAACCGCTCTTGTGGTGAGGAGTTGCCCAGTGCCGTTGGTTTCGATCGCACCGCCTTCGAGCTCAAACTTTGTGCTAAAACGGCGCATCCGGAGGGTCTCGGCGATGCGTGCCGGGATTTGATTGTCGAGGCTGGCTTCGAATTTTCCGCCCCAACCGCGAAACACCCAATCGGTGATGGCGACCTCGCCCGTGCGTTTGTTTTTCACGAAGATGGGGCCGTGGTCGCGGCACCACACATCATCGGTAGGGTGGTCGTGGAGAGTGATGAGGGAGAGGTCAGCGCGTGCTGCGTTGAGCTCTCGAATGGCGGCGGCCTGAAGCGAGCGAATACAATTGATGTGTACGGGCTCGAAGCGTGAAATCGTTGCTACGAACTCGGCGAATTTCGCTGGGATGAGCGTAAAGTAACCGGGCCAGAGCTTGTGATTGGATGGCCAGGAAAGCCAAATAGCAGCCTGCGTCTCCCATTCTGCTGGCATATAAAACCCCTCCTCAAACGCTGTGCTGCTCACCATGTGTTTGCCGGATGTGGCCGGTAGCCTTGTTTTGCGAGGGGAATCCACCCGCTCAGTTTTTTGCCTTTACGCTCGAGCCTGCCTCCCACTCGTAGCTCACCTGAGCCTCTGCTTGCTCGACGGAGCCGCGTTCACCGCGGTGCCACCAATAGAAGATTGGGCTGGCAATGAAGATGGAGGAGAAGGTGCCAGTAAAGACGCCGAAGACGAAAATCAACCCGTATTCCTTCACGTCGCCTGCGCCCAAGAGCCAAAGGGCGATGGCGCTGAGAAGAATCGTGAGCGAGGTCAACACTGTGCGCGAGAGGGTTCGGTTGATGGAGATGTGGATCACGTCCCGGAGATTCATGCCCGGGTAGCGTTTCATCTCTTCGCGGATGCGGTCGAACACGACGATGGTGTCGTTGATGGAATAACCGATGACCATGAGCATGGCGGCGATCATTGCTATGGAGAATTGTTTGCCAGCTAGGATGTAGAGGCCACCCGTCAGTAACACGTCATGCAGAGAAGAGAGAAAGGCGCCCATCCCCATGCCTGCCTCGAAACGCAGGCCGACGTAGATCGCGATGCCCAGAAGGGCGAGGAACATCGAAAGCAGGGCATTGCGTTGGAGGCCTTCGCTGACTGCCCCGCCAATGGATTCGCGTCCCACGACGAGGACATCCAAGGAGCCTTGGGGGAAATGGTCGGGGAAGGCTTTGGCGACGGCGGACACTGCCTTGTTCGCCTGGGTGAAGTCGGGCAATTTCTCTGTCAGCCCGAGGCGTTTTGCTGCTGTGGCGGAAAGTTCGGTTTCGATGCGCAGGGTGACTTCCTGTTCGCCGCCGAGGGCCGTCTGATAATTGGCGGTCACGTCGTCCACGCCAGCGGCTTTTGCTGCGGCGATGATTTCCCCTGTATTGAGCGGTGCCTTGCCTTTGACAACCCGTACCACGGCAGCTTCGCCGCCCTTAAAGTCTTTACTGAGAATATCCGACCCCCGGTAGAAAAGCATCCCCACTCCGCAGAGTGTGATGAGCCAAGAGAGGGTGAAGGCTGGTTTAGCTGCGTTCAGGAAGCGAAACTTGGTGTTCTTTTTGAAAAAATGCAGGCCGAAGATGTGCTTCAGAATATTCTTGTTCACACAAAATTCCTGCAGGGCGCGACAGGTGACGAGAGAGGTGAAGACCGTCGTCACGAGGCCGATAGCGAGGATGACACCGAAGCCACGGATGGGGCCGGTGCCTTGCCACATGAGGATGACGGCGGACATGAGCGAGGTGAGGTTGACGTCAAGAATCGTGGCCTGCGCGCGATCGTAGCCGTTTTTGACGGCGGTCTTGAATGCCTTGCCCTCAGAGAGTTCCTCTCGGATACGCTCGAAAATTAGGATGTTGGCGTCCACCGCCATGCCGACAGTGAGCACGAGTGCGGCCACGCCGGGCAAGGTGATTGTGGCTTGGAAAGCTGCCATGATGCCGAGCATGAGGACGACGTTCAACACAAGGCCGACGACAGAGATGATGCCCGCCCACAAGTAGTAGAGCACCATGAATACGAGCACCAGACCGATGCCGACAGTGGCAGCAGAGACGGATTTTTCCTTGGCATCTTCGGCTAGGGAGGCGCCAACCTGCTTGCTGTCCTGCAATTCCAATTCAAATTCGAGCGGGTTGTTCAATACGTTGGCGAGATCGACGGCATCCCGCAGGCTGTTGGCCCCGATGATGGCGGAACCAGCATCGATGGCACGGTAGCGTTCGTTGCCGCGCCGGGCGAGGCCAGGAGCCTGCTGGAGCTTGCCGTCGAGCACAATGGCAAGGGCGCCCTGCGATTGGACGGAGCCATATTTATCCAGTTCTTCGTTGTTTTTCTCGGCGATAGCCCCGGTGAGAAGACCGAATTTTTTGGCCCCTTCCGAGGTGAATTCCATCACGGTGGTGTAGGGTGTGTCCTCACCCGGTGCGGCCTCGCGTCCACGGGCCATTTTGATGATGTTGCCACCCGCATCTGCCTTGGCGCGCACGTAGTAGGGCGTCTCGTCAATCTTGCCGGTCTTGCGATCTTCACGACGGAGGTAGAGCACTTCGTAATTGATGATGGGCGAGGCTTGATCTCCCGGGGTTTCGCGCAAGGGAACGATTTTATGCTCGGCTACACCCGCTTCCGGGCGCAGGTAGCGGTGTACCATGCGAAACTCAAGTTTTGCGGGCTTTTTGAGGGCGTTGATGATGTTGGGGTCATTGGCGGCATCGGCTCCGGGGAGCTGGATTTCGATGGAGTCTGAGCCCACGCGACGAATCATTGGCTCGGCGACGCCCGTGGCGTTCACGCGGCCTTCCATGATGGCGATAACGCGCTCCAAACCTTCCTTGAGGCGCGCTTTGGCCGCTTCGGCATTTTCCTCTGCGATTTCTTGGGCGCGCCTGCCGGCTTTGGCCAAAGCTTCTTCCCAGTGTCTGGTGATTTCTGCTTTTTGATCGGCGGGGATGTTGGGGTCTTCCGGGTTACGCAGCCCTTGCGTAGCTTCCTTGAGGGCCACTTTTCTCGCTGCCTCAATGTCCTCCGCCTTCGCCTCGAAGTGTTTCGTGTCGATGCGTAGCGTGAAAGACGCGCCGCCTTGGAGGTCGAGACCAAGCTTCAACTTACCCTGCGATTGCAGGAGAAGTTCCTGAAGCACGAAGTTGTTGCGCCGCTCGTCGTTCAAATCCTGCACGAGGGTCATGTCTTCAAAAAACTGCTCCAGCCGAAGCGGCTTGCCTGACTTGCCCTTGCCAGCGCCAATGTCGCGCAAGGCCTCGTATGTCGTCTTTGATTTTTTCTCAGCAGGCACAGCAGCATCGTGATAGGCGGCAACCCGTTCGCGTGCTTCCTCCAGCACCTTTTTGAAATCCTCCTGCCTGGCTGTCGCGCGCGTCTCGATGTATTTGTCAAACGGTGTCGTCTGCAACGGGAAGAGGTGGTGCAGCGCGTAGGCGAGAAAAAGCACGGAGGCGAAGAGCTTCCAAAAGATTGTTGATGACATGGTGTGGTGGGAGGGAAGTGCCGATGCAGGAAGGTGGACGTGCCAGGGAAGGCTCAACTTTTAGCTGCTTTCTCGTCCTTGGATTCTTTGACGACGGTGATGATGGCCGCGCGCTCGAAACGGACACGGACGCCATCGGCGATCTGGAGCAGGATGTTCGAAGCGTCGATGGAGACCACCTTGCCGTGTATCCCTGCAGTAGTGATCACTTGGTCCCCCGCCTTGAGCTCAGATTGGCGTTTGCGGAGTTCCTTTTCCTGCTTCCGCTGCGGGCGCAAAACCAAGAACCAAATGGCGAGCACGAATAGCCCAATGTAGATGAAGCCTGACATCCCTTCACCAAAGAGGCCTTGCTGCGGCTTTTGTTCAGCGGGTTTGGAGGCGGGCACGACAGTTGTGGCTGTTGCTGTGGGGGCCGTGCCTTCGACGGGAGCGGGTGTTGAGCCCGGCAAGGCGTTGCCTGTCGAAACGGGCGTCGGCGCATTGGCGGCTGGGGCGGGAGCAGGCGCTGCCCCCGGCAAAGTATTTCCAACTGGGGCGGACTGTGCCGCTGGGGCGGCGTCCGTCTGGTTTATGGGCGCAGTGGCAGCCTGTGCAAAAGTCAAATTAGTAAAAGGAGACATGTTCCGGTATGTGGATGGGTTTGTGAGGGGCGCGAAGGCTGCGTGAAGAAGCTTGGAATGCAAAACATTTTTCCTGCAGCACAAGCACCGAACTCCGCGAAACTCACATCCACCGAGCCCTATTTCGTCTCCATCTGAGTGAGTAACTTCTCGCCGAGGCGTTGGACACCGAGGCGGCAAAACTCTGACCCCGGGTTCAGCTCTTGCGCGGCGAGCATGGCCGTCAGTCCGGCGGCAACGTTCCCCTCGTTCTCGTTTTTGGACGCGTCGCTGAGCAGGCGGGCATAGTTGGCCGTTGCGCCAGCAAGGTCGGAGCGCATACGCATGAACTCAGGGTCGTTTGGGCCGAGCCGTTCTGCTGTTTGGATAATGTCCCACGCCACGTAGGGATTGCCGTTGTTGCTCAGCGTTTTGGCTTGGATGAGGTAGGCATCCAGCTCGCCCAGATTTGCCAAAATGCCTTTCAACTTTGCGACGCGTGTCGCGTCTCGTAAGAGGGCAAAACCAAACTCTTCCTTGCGCTTGTAGATTTCACGGAACTGCCCGCTTCGCTCCAGGCGGTCGAACTCTGGCACCATTTGCGCGAGTACATCCGTGCGACTGCGTAATTGCTCGGTGAATTTTCTGACGCTTGGATTGGTGGGCCAGATTTTGATGGCGCGCTCCAGTTGGGTTTCAGCCTTTTCCGTCTTGCCCTCGAACGCTGCCAGTTGGGCGGAATCCACGGCGAGGTTGCTCGCATTCATGGCAGCAGAGACTTTGCTCATTATCTGGATGGCTGGAAAATCCGAGGCCATGAGCTTCACTTTTGCTAACGACTCCTCCACTCCCGTGAGATCGCGCTCGTCTCCCATGCGCTGGACATCACGCAACGAGGCCCAGAGGTCTTTCATGAGACGCTTTTTCTCGGGATCATAACCCATGACGTCCGGTGCATATTCGCCGAGGAAAAAGGTTTCTTGGAGGCGTTGAAAAGCCTCGTAGCGATAGCCTCGATCGTAGGTGTCCACCACGGCTTTCATGCCTGTATCCACGTCTTTGATGGCTTCTCGTGCAAGCATGTCCACAGAGTCGATGGAGAGGACAAGGTCGCTAACAGGGAACATTTCCTTCAGTTGTTTTGTGCCAACATTCAGGCTGGAGGCACTTCCCGCGTAGAGATTGCGGTAAAATGCGGAGGCAATGATGGCGTGATGAAAACGCCGCTCCAGAAGGAAGAGGACAATTTGGCTCTGAAACTCTAACTTGGAACGCAGCGTCAATCCCTGGACCGAAGCGTCCAGCTTTGCGATGATTCCCCGAGTTTCGGCGTGCAATTCTGCCTGACGGTGTATCTCAGCTGTGCCGTGCGTAGGAACGGGCCGGGACGCGCTCTTTTTGCTGCTGGACTGCAGCACGGAGTCGGATTTGAACTCTTTCGCTCCTTCCAGCATAGCAAGCCGCGTGCGTTGTTCATCCTGCATGGCGCGTTCCTGATTACGCGTCTTCTGGAGGTTCAAAACCTCTGTACGTTGCTTGGCGGTTTTCTCGACAAGGGTGGCAATGGTGATGCAATTCTCGCCGTCTGCCTCATATTTCCCCGCCTCAAAAAGCAAATTCCAAGCCTCTTGAATGTTCGCAGCATAGTTGCTCTTGTTGACCGTTGAGGGCGAGAGCAGTGTTTCGATACGCGCGAGTGTTTGTCGGTAGCGAACGTTATCTCCGGCGGGCATGGGCGCGGCCAGATAACGCTCAAAACGGGACCGCATCAAACGCGCGTTACCGAGGTTGAAGGTGCGGCCTTTCCACTGAAAGGAACCGTTTTCAAAATCAACAGAGTCATTGTTCACATTGAAAAGCCGGTCAGCCATGCTCTCCGTGTTGCTACTGCGGTAATCCCCCGCAGTCGTTGCCTGCGCATTGACAGGAGCTGGAGCCACAGCTGCTGTGGGTTCTGGCGAAGGAAGAACCGCTTGGGCTCGCGCCACAGTAGCTGGAAGCAAAAGCCCTGCGAGGGTCAAGAGATGAGGAGAAAGACGTGCAAATGGATTTTTCATGGAGAGGGAAGGATCGATCGTAAGGAATGGTGGTAGGAAAGGCCAATGTCCATCATCCGGTTCGTCGCGTCAACAGGCATGTTGGGCCCATGCGGACGCGAGTCAGGTTTTTCGCACAAAAGCGGCGGTGATGCGATCCGTGCTTTCGTCGAGCCCTCCCGGGCGGGCGCGTGCCAACCATGCGGCTTGGTAAAGCTCGATCGCCGCACGAGCTTCCGGGAGAAGGGAGGCACAGTTGCCTCCATCGAGGAAAACCTTGGCACGCTGGAGGGCTAGTTTTTCGAGGGCATACGCTGCCGAGCTTTCCTGCGTAAAGAGGCTCTCCCAACCTCCGCCAGCCTGAGCTTCCCAAGCTTCGTCAGCCATGCGTCGAGCCCTGGCAATTTCCTGTCCGTCGATTCCTGAAAGCAAAGCGGCGGCTTTTTCGGGGGAAATGAAAAGCAGTTCCCAGAGAATGCTTTTATTGCGAATTTGCTGTGCAAACGCCCTGTCGGCTTTTGCGCGCAAGAGGATGTGGTGTGCGGCAGATGTGTTGTCGCTGAGAAACACCGAAGCGATTGCTTGGGCGAGTGGGGCCGTTTCGTCCGAGTTCGCGATGGGTAGGTTATTTTCCAAGCCCCAAGCTAGCGCGGCGCCAGCGATAAGGGCAGGGTAAAACGTCCACCACGGCTGGTGGTTCCCATTGTCACCCCAAGCTGTGATGAGCACCCCGCGTGCACCGTGGGTGCGCGCAGCTGTCACGGCCTCACGAATATTTTGCAGGGCATTGTCGAGGCGTCCGTGAAAACTCTGCCAGGATGAAGTGCCTGGGGCGACGAGGTACTCGCGCCCAGTGCGCGCTAAGATCGTGCACTGAGCCTCGAAGGGATGCCCGGCATCATAACCCCAGATCACGGGGACAGCGTTCTCCGGAATCATGGTAGCGTTGGCCGTTTCCTCCAACAGCACATCCGCCCAAAATTGCATCCTCCGGCCTCGTTCGGAAACGAGTTTACCAAGCCCGCTGAGGTGCGTCAGATAGACACGTCGGCGTCCACGGGTAGCGCAAAGCGCCTGGCTCCAGCCTTGGCCAAGCTCCCAAGGCTCATCTCCGCCAATGTTAAATTGCTGGCTGGAGAAGTTGGGCAAATAGGCATCGTAGAGTGAGGCGACAAAGGCAAGACTCTCTGGGCTTGGGCGCAGTGTCCCGGCGGCGCGATGCGCTCCAAGAAGCTCGTGAAAAAAACCATCCGGACATTCAGCTAAGTGCCGGTAGGGCGCGTGACAAAGCCAGCGCTCCATGTGCCCAAAAGACTGCAAGTTTGGGACAAGATCTATAGCGTGAGCCTGACAAAAGCCGTCAAGCTCGCGTAATTCGTTGGGGGTCATCGGCGACGCCTTTTCCCAGACAAGCGAGTGCCCGGCAAAAGCATAGGTGTGCTCGGTATAAAGTTGGAGCTGGTTTATGCGAAGCATGGCGAGCTGGCGGACAAGCGTCCGGAGCGTCGTCATCGTGGGCACTTTGCAGCGCGAGATATCAAGCACGAAACCTCGCGTTGGCAAATCGGGCATGTCTGTTACAATAACACAGGGCAGGGCGCGGCCACGAAAATGGAGGATCCGGGCAAGTGTGAGAACGGCGTAAAAGGCGGCCTTGGCATCCGCAGCCTGTATGCAGATACCAGTTTGTCGGGTAATACTAAGCTGAAAACCCTCGGAACAAAGATTCGCACTTGGAGAAATGGTGACTTGAGGCTGGCCCCCAAAAACACGCTCAAGGCGCAAAGGATAGCCGCCGAGATCGTGGAGTATCGCCTGGGCATTGTCATGAAAAACATCCCACGAAGTATCCCCACAAGGGACACTTAAAATCGCATTGGGAGAAAGTAAATACTCTTCTCCAAGCCACTTAATAGACTTAGGACTTGGGAAAAAAAGATCCTCCATGTTCATCTCTTGTCCGACTGTTTTTGCTCTCTCTGGTGTCATTTAGCGGGTGTGGACGGTGTTTTCAATCCGCGCAGTAACATCGTGTCTCTCTAGAAACTCAAGCACCTTTGTTTCGATCCCTCTTTCCCCAATACATTCCCCCCGTTCATTTCGCACAATTTGCATTATGTCTAATTTAATTTTGACGTTCCCGATTTGCATGCCCCAATGCCTGCCTCCCTCTTGGCTTCTTTGCCAATACCTATTTCCCAACACGTATAGTGATCAGCATCAGTGCCGCCTCGAGTCGTTTTGCCCTTTATCCCCTGACTACAGCACAGTTTGCTGCATTTGGGGTTCGCTCGGATTTGCTTCTTCTTCTGGAGCGGTGATATAATCTTCGGCTTGATTCTCAAAGCGAGTCATACCGCGGTGGAACAACAAAGGGATGTCGCCTGTTGGGCCGTTACGTTGTTTTGCAATGAGGAGTTTTCGCCGGACGACTTCCTGCCTGTTTTCATCTTCTTTCACGCCGTCAGTGTCTATCTCACCTTTTTTGTTCTTTTTTCGCGAATGCCGGTCGATGTCAATGATGAGCACCATGTCGGCGTCTTGTTCAATGGAGCCCGACTCTCGCAGGTCGGATATGCGCGGAGGTCTATTTTCGTCTTCGCTTTTACGATTGAGCTGAGCGAGAGCGACAACTGGGAGGTTAAATTCTTTGGCCATTGCCTTGATGCTTCGCGAAGCCTCGGCAATTTGTTGTTCGCGTGGCATCCCATTGTCTGTTCCATTAATAAGTTGAAGGTAATCGATAACAATGAGGCCTATTTTGTGCGATTTGACAAGGCGTCGAGCTTTGGCACGAATTTCGAGAATGGTCTGGCCGCCCTGATCATCAATAAACAGTGGCGCATCTTTATATTCTTTGGCGGCGTCAACGATGTTTTTCATGGCAGAAGACTTGATGAAACCCTCGCGAACGCGCGAGAGGTTGACTCTGGCCTTGGCACAAATGAGGCGCATGGCGAGTTCACGCGATGGCATTTCGAGACTGAACATCAGGGTTGGGACGGCCCCGCCCTTTTTCGCATCGCGCGTGACAGCGGCCTCAATGAAGTTTAGCGCGATGGCAGTCTTGCCCATCCCCGGGCGTGCGGCCACGACAATCATTTCTCCGCCGTGGAAACCGAAGCAAAGTTTGTCCAGCAACCTGAATCCTGTGGGCACGCCGTAGATTTCACCCTTGTTTTTTTGCAATATGTTAATGAGGCCGACGGCTTCATCGATGGACTTCGCAGCTGGCTGGGCACTGTCGTTGGCGATGCGATTGGCGCTGATCTCGAAGAATTTTTTCTCCACGTCGTCGAGCATGTGTTGCAGGTCGTCGTCGGGCTTGTAAGCGCGTTCCACTGTGTCAGTCGCGGTCTCGATGAGCTGGCGGAGAAAGTATTTTTCGCGGACGATGCTCCGCCAGTGTTTGACATGGGTCGTGATTTCAATGCGGTTGACGAGGGCGCTGATATACGCCGGACCGCCGATGGTTTCAAGGGCGTTGCCCTTGTGGAGGGCGTCGGAAAGCGTGATTTCGTCGATACCCTTCCCGGCTTTCTGGAGCTCGAGCATGGCGTCGAAAATCAGTTGATGCGCCGGAGAATAGAAATACTGGGGAGCGATTTTTTCTGCGATACAATCGGTCAAAATCTGGTTTCCGTCGGAAATGATGCAGCTGGCGATGAGGCCTTGTTCGGCATCCAGATTGTGCGGTGGGATGCGATCCACGGGGCCGTCTGGCGCCAGAATGCGGTGGTCGGGGCGTTTTCGCCTGCGATTTCTATTTGAGAAGGAGAGCATACGCGTTGTACGTTGTGAGTGCTGGATTGAATGAAAGGGCAACGCAGCCTGATAGGGCAAGTAGGTCTTGTCATCAAAAAAGCGGTGCGGTAAGTACCTATGATCACCCTGCCCCCCTGTTTTTGAGCATTTTCTTGCCATCGGGCGTCCTCCCGATACGAGAGTACCTCAAAGTGAATACTCCTGCATTTTTAGGAATCTCCTTCGAACTTTTTATTATCTTAGCGTTGGTGTTCGCCAACGGTTTTTTCGTCGCTGCAGAATTCGCCCTCGTCAAGGTGCGTCTCAGTCAGTTGCAGCCCATGCGCAAGAACGGCGATTTTCGAGTTTTCTTCGCAATAAAGGCAACTGAGCGTTTGGACGGCGTCCTCTCGGCCACGCAGCTTGGCATTACGTTGACCAGCCTTTCCCTCGGTTGGTTGGGCGAACCCTTTGTGGCTAAACGTATTGCGCCTGTGCTCGCTTGGGGTGGGATAACGGACCCCGCTGTTGTCTCTTCCGTGTCCACTGTTGCGGGCCTTTGCTTCATTACGTTCTTTCACATTGTGCTGGGCGAGCTTGCGCCCAAGTCGCTCGCCATCCAGCGCGCCATGCCGGTTTCCCTTTGGACGGCAGCGCCCTTGATGTTCTTCTACCTGCTTTTCTACCCCTTTATTTGGGCGCTCAATTCCTCGGCAAACCTGCTTCTACGCATTGCGGGGCTGCGCCCGGCGGACGAGACGAAGACCACTTTCAGCTCCGATGAACTGGAGTACGTTTTCAGCCATGCGAGCGAACATTCCACGGCAGGTGCCCTTGTCAACCGACTTATGGTGCAATCCCTCCGCGTGCGTGAGACGACGGCCCGCCAAATCATGATTCCACGCGAGCAGGTACAGGCTCTCTGGCTCAACAAATCCATCTCAGAAAACCTAAAAATCGCACGCCAAGCCGGGCGAAGCCGCTTCCCCGTTTGTGCCGGCGACATGGATGAAGTGCGCGGTCTCATCCTTATCCGCGAGTGGCTTTGGCAAATGCAAACGCTCGACGAAGATTGCTCCTTTGAGCCCCTCATCCGCGAGATTCTCCGTTTCCGCCTATCGACGACCGTCCCCGACATGATAGAGCGTTTCCGGGCGGCGCGCAGCCACATGGCCGTTGTCTTGGACGAGCAACAGAAACTCGCTGGCATTGTCACTTTCGAGGATGTGCTCGAAGAAATCATCGGTGACATCCGGGACGAGCTCGACCGCGGCCTCGGCCACGTCTTCACACGCGATGCCATGCGCATCGTCGTCCACGGGGACATGTCCATGCGCGAACTTCAGGCCGAGACGGGCTGGGATTTTGACGCCTCGCCAGTCGAAACTGTCGCGGAATGGATGAAGCGTCACATGGAGCACTTCCCGCGCCGTAATGATGAGACGATGATCGGCGAGTTTCGCGTCGTGGCTGAAGAGGTCGCCGCGACGCACATCCGCCGCGTTTGTATTGAACGCATAGAGGAAAACCCCAAGCAAGGCGAGGAAGACGAATCGAAATCTGACAAAACTTCCGATTGAGAGCGTGCGCCCCTACCCCTGTGCGCACGCCGTCCCTGACAAACGCGCCTGCCGATGGAACCAGCACACACCGTTGCGGTCTGCTTCCACCAAACCACCTTTTCACCCGAAAACCAATAAATACATGCTTAAACGACGTGATTTTCTAACTACCTCGGCACTCGCCGGGTTCGCGGCGCTTTGTGGAACGGCCCGCGCCGCCGCCGCCACAAAGCCCGTCCCCGTCCCCGTCCAACCGGCAGAGCTCAACCTGTGCCTCCAGTGGAACGGCATCCCCGGGAAGGCAATAAACGAGAAGCTGGATTTTCTTGAAGCCAACGGTTTCAAGGCCGTGGAACTGCCCACAGGTAAATGGCTTTTTGAGCAAGCTGAGGCGTTCAAGAAAGCCATGGAGAGCCGCAAGCTCACTGTCGCCACCGCTTGTGGCCCAAGCGATTTCTCCCACACCGACGAGGCCAAGCGTGAAGCCGAGGTCGCCAAATTCCTCCCACAGCTTGAAATCCTCGGTCAGCTGAAATCCGTCGGGCTCATCCTCTGCCCCGCACGCAAGAGTGTTCCAATCGGCTTCGAAAAATTGCGTCAGGACTTCATCACCAACACTGGCAAACGCCTCGCCCAGCACGCCGCCAAGCATGGCACAAACATCGTCCTCGAGCCACTACGCCGCGAGGAAACACCCTTCCTGAACCTCGTCGCCGATGGTGCATCCATGGCACGCGACATTGGCGCGGGCGCCACCGTGATGGGCGATTTCTGGCATATGGCACGCGAGGAAACGAGTAGCATGGGCGCCTTCATCAGTGGCGGTAACCTGCTCTCCCACGTTCATATCGCCTCGCTCAAGGATCGCAAAATTCCTGGCTGGGCACCCAGGCACGACCAGTATGTCGACGGCTTCCGTGGCCTGAAAATCATCGGCTACCGTGGTGCCGTCAGCTTCGAAGGCGGCATCCCTAAAGGGGGCGACCGTGTCAAACTCATTCAGGCGATGGTTATTTACCTCCGCGAACAGTGGGAATTGGCTTAAACCGCCATTTCTTGAGATACATCGACGCGCTCGCGTTCTGGCTCCCGAGCTTGCCTTCCCCGGCAGCCGGGATAGCCGTTCACGGCTTTTCCTCTTTCAACGCACATGTTCCGTTTTCTCACTATCGGCCTAGGCCATTTGCTCCGTTCTCTCCACTCCCGAGGGAGTACAGATGGACAAGGCAAGCACGGCAACGCCAAGGCCGAAAACGAAATGGGGTTTTTCGAACACCTCGAAGAGCTGCGTTCCATGCTCTTGCGCTGTATTGGCGCGTTCGCCATCGCGATGGTCGCAGCTGTCTACTGGTCGAAAGACATTTTCGCCCTCATGCGCCGCCCCCTTCGCAGAGCCATCGAGGAGAGCCCTGAAATTCTTGCCGCCGCGCAGGAAGCCAACGCGAAAGCGGCTGATCCGCTCGTGCTCCTCGACGTGCTGGGCAGCATCTTCCTCAAAGGTGAGATCCCGCCTAGCCCCGTCACTACTGCCAGCGCAGACGCCGCTGCCCTCGTCTCCACCGCCACAGGGGACGCCATGGTCGCCATGAAATTCATGGATCCTTTCAGCATCCTGCTGAATATCGCCATGGTGGGTGGCATCGCTTTGGCAAGCGGGCCCATTCTGTACTTTGCCAGCTGCTTCGTCGCCCCAGCGCTCACGCCGAAAGAGAAAAAATGCATCATCCCTTTTTGCCTTTCCTCGATGCTCCTCTTCATCGCCGGAGTCCTCTTCAGCTTCTTCTTCCTCATCCCTGTCTCGATCCAAGTCATGTTCCAGTTCGCGCACATGTTCGGGCTGCGGATGACCTGGTTGGCCGCCGACTACTATAGCTTTGTCACTACGATGCTCTTGCTGGTCGGCCTCAGTTTTCAATTCCCACTTGTCGTCATCATCCTGCAATACCTCGAAATTGTCCGCACGCAGACTCTCTTCAAGTATTGGCGCCATGTGCTTGTCGGCATCTTCGTCGCGAGCCTGGTCATTAGCCCCTTGGGCGATCCGGCGACGCTAAGCGTTCTCACAGGAATGCTCTTCCTGCTCTACATCGGGGCCGCCAGCATCGGGGGAATCCTCACTCGGGCAAAACAAAAAAAGCGCCTCGCTGAGGAAATCGAATACGAACGCACCTACGGAAAACCCAAGAACGACACCCTGCCGGATGAATCCAACGACAATCCCGACGAATCCCCTTACCCCGAAAACGACGAAGATAACTACAACAACTACGATGGCGAAAATGAAGATTATGGGACAGATGACGGCAGCGGCAGCGATACCGAAGAATCTGCACCCAGCGATGCCACGGAAAACTCAGCCGACAACAACGCTAGCAATGACGCCCCCGAAAAAACTACTACTTCCCCTGCCCCACAACCGCCCGCCGCCCAAGGAGATCTCAACCTTGTCGAGTAACCCTCGCACGCACCATGGATACTCGAAAACAAAAGGTCGCGCCCAGACCTCAACGAACCCCTGTCGATAGGTTGCCCACCGGGCGCATCGTGTTGCGGGGAGCACGCGCCCACAACCTGCGCAGCATTGATTTGGATATCCCGCACAACACGTTTGCCGTCATCACAGGTGTCTCCGGCTCGGGAAAATCCACCCTGGCCTTCGATATTCTTTTTGCCGAAGGCCAGCGCCGCTTCCTCGAATGCATGTCAGCCTACGCACGACAATTTGTCGAGCAACTGCCTAAGGCCGAATTGGATTTTCTCAGCGGGCTGCCCCCCACCGTCGCCATTGAACAACGCGTCACACGCGGCGGAGCCAAAAGCACTGTCGCCACCGTCACCGAGATCGCCCAATACCTGCGCCTGCTCTACGCCCGCGTCGGCACCGCGCGCAACCCCGCCACAGGCAACGCGCTCATTGCCTCCACAGCCGAACTTCTGCTCAAACGGGCACGGCAAATCTGCAGTAATGCCAAGCACCCGCTGTTGCTCTGCACGCCCATTGTTCGCGATAGGAAAGGCCACCACCAACCACTCGCCACCTGGGCTATCAAACATGGCTATGAAGCCATGCGCATCGACGGCAGGATCGTGTCGTTGGGAAAATTCAAAGCACTCGACCGCTACAAGACGCACGACATCGAACTCGTCCTGGCACGCCTCGGTCCCAAGGCGCAAGATGGCGGTGCGCCTACGCAGGAAATCCTTGCCGAAGCCCTGCGCCTCGGGAAAGGCACCTGCCTGCTCACAGGAGAAAACGGCAAAGCCATCGAATGGCTTTCCACCGAACGCTCTGACCCCATCACTGGCGAGTCCTTCCAAGCCTTGGAACCGAAGCATTTTTCTTGGAACTCCCCCCAAGGTTGGTGTCCGGCGTGCCACGGGCACGGGCGCATCGTCGAACGATTTGCAGAGGAAATCGGCATCCCTTTCTCCATGCCTTCCATGGATAAATTAAGCGACACGATCTGCCCGAAATGCAACGGCGGACGCCTCAACGCTACGAGCAACGCGGTGACTCTCGACATTGGAGAAAACGCGCGCCTCACCCTGCCCCAACTGCTCGCCCTCACGCCTCAAGCCGTGGCTGACTTCCTGGCCTCTCTCAAACTCGACACACGCGGGCATGCCATCGCCGCCAGCATCATCCCGGAAGTCACCGCCCGCCTGCGCTTCCTCTCCCACGTCGGCCTTGGCTACCTCGCCCTCGACCGCTCCGCTGACACGCTCAGCGGCGGCGAAGCCCAGCGCATACGCCTCGCCTCACAACTCGGCTCAAACCTCTCCGGCGTACTCTACGTGCTCGACGAACCGAGTATCGGCCTGCACCCGTGCGACAACGCGCGCCTGATCGCCTCCCTCAAAGAACTGCGCGACCGCAAGAACACGGTTGTCGTCGTCGAGCATGACGAAGAGACGATGCGTGCCGCCGACCTCGTGATCGACCTTGGCCCGGGAGCGGGAAAACACGGCGGTACCCTGCTTGCCGTCGGCAGCATTGAGGAAATCAAAAAACACGAGCACTCGCCCACTGCGCGATTCCTGCGCACGGCCATTCCCCACCCCTTGCTTGGCTCCTGGCGCAAAGCCCCTGCCCCAAAGCAATGGCTCGAATTGCGCGATGTACGCTTTCGCAACATCAAGGGCATCCACGTGCGTTTCCCGCTGGGACGCCTTTCCGTGGTCTGTGGCGTCTCCGGCTCCGGGAAATCCAGCCTCGTGCGTGACCTTCTCGCACCTCTCCTTGAGCAAAAAATCAACACCGGGGCGCGAAACAAAAAAGGCCAGCCCTGCCAGCTTCTCCTCCCAGCGGGAAGCCTTCGCCAAGTCATCCTCGTTGACCAACATCCAATCGGAAAAACGCCCCGCTCAACCCCCGCTACCTATATCGGCGCTTTCGACCTCATCCGAAATCATTTTGCCAGCCTGCCCGAAGCCAGAATGCGCGGGCATGGGCCCAGCTTCTTCTCCTTTAACACGGGAGATGGACGCTGCAAAACCTGCGGCGGCGCAGGCCGCATAAAACTCGAAATGAATTTCCTCCCTGAAACTTATGTGGATTGCGACGACTGCAGCGGCCAGCGCTACGGAGCTGCCGCCGCCGAAGTCTGCTGGAATGGTAAGACAATCGGCGATGTCCTCTCCATGAATTTCGAGGAAGCCGCCAATTTCTTCGCCTTCGACAAACAACTCGGCCCGCTGTTGGAGCTGATGGGCAAAACTGGGCTGGGCTACCTCAGCCTTGGCCAAAGCAGTCCGACTCTCAGCGGCGGCGAGGCGCAGCGCCTAAAACTCGCCAGCGAACTTGCCAAAGGTCTGCCTGCCATCCACGAATCCGGAAGCGGCAAGAAAGCGACAGGCAATCTCTACATCCTCGAAGAACCCACCATCGGGCTCCACCAGGCCGATTGCAAACAACTCATCGAGTTGCTCCACGCTCTTGTTGTCCAAGGGCACAGCGTCATCGTCATCGAGCATCACTTGGACTTGATCGCGGAAGCCGATTGGGTCGTCGAACTCGGCCCATCCGGTGGAAGCGCAGGCGGCCAACTTCTTTACCAAGGCGATATCCCTGGCCTCGCCAGACTCTCAACCCCCACCGCACCTTTCATCGCCCAAGTCCTCGCGCAAACACACGAATGCCGGAGAAGCAAGTAATTGAAGAGTTAAGGGAGGCGGCTAAGTCAGCGCCGCCCAAGATGCCTTAGGACGGTCTCTTTGATTTCTTCGCCGTAGAGATCCCTTGCCAAGACGTGCCCCGATGGGCCGATTAGCCATGCGCTTGGCAGGGCGTTGGAGACATTGACGTTGTGGATGAATCGCTGCTGGAGCTCGTTGAGGTAACCGTAAAATCCATCAAGGCGGGAGAGGTAAATGTAGCGGCCCAAAAGCGAGGAGTCCGTATCCATGCTGATGTTGATGATGATGATGCGTGGGTCGTTTTGGCAGCGTTGCTGGAGCTCGCGAATAATGGGCAACTCCGTGCGCCAGCGGCGACTCTTGGCCTGCCAGAAATGCAAGAGCACATAGCGGCCTTTGTATTCGTTGAGGCGGTGTTCACGCCCATCCAAGTCATTGAAAGTGAAGTCTGGGGCGAATTCGCCAGCGCTTACCAAGCGGCGAAACTCGACGTCTACAGGGCCGAGTTCGATCGGTGCCGCTTCGTAGTCTTTTTTTTCGGGGAGAGTCACCTCAAAGGTGGTCGGAGGCACGAAAGCCTCTTTCCCTGCGTAGGCCCAAAGCGTGTAACGCCCGGGGCGGATGTCTTCGAAGCGGAAGCTGCCATCGGCGTACAAGTTGGTGGAGAGATACTCCTGATGTTTTTCTTCGTCTGTTGGGTGCGTGAGAGCCGCCTTTTCTCCTTTGAGTTTTTGAAGACGTCGTTGGATTTGCCCCCCCATGGAAGGGGTATCTTCTTCCCAAACGTCGTGCACCGGACGGTGCGTCCGCTCTTTGTGTGGAGAGAGAATGGCGCGCAAAATTCTTATTCCGCGCTGTTTTAGGGCTTCGCGGATGACAAAACGCCCTGTGACAGGCCTGCCACGCCCGCCGAGAGAGATCGAGAGTTTTTGCCCGGATTCAACGTGCACGGGCTCGCGCAAGGCAGGCGCGCCGTTCAGCGAGAGTTGCCCGTTGCCGGGCAAGACATATGCCATCTCGAAATTTCCTGCTGCGTCCACCACGGCAAACGTCTCGTAGCGGATACGCCAACCATCATCGCCAGCCTTTCCGTTTTTCGCTGTGCCCTGCCCGTTCGCCAGCTCATTCTCATAGAAAACGCGTTCGCCGACACGGGGTGTCTTCCCGGTAAATGCGCTGCCCGCGATTCGCCCCCATGCATTGAGGCGAATCATTGCTCCGGCGCGCAAATCGGATGCCTCCACCAAGGCAGTACCCGCCTCGTGCAAAATAATGAGGCGATAATCCCGGTCGATTTGTGGCGACAGCGCGGTCATTCCATCGGCACTGGTCGTGAAAATTGGGATCCCGTCGCTCTTGGCAATACGTCCATTTTCGACAACAAAACTCATGCCCCGTCGAACGGGCGCGAGCAAAGCACCTGAGAGTGGGCGGCCAAAGGCGTCCGCGATGCGCAAGTGTAGTGGCGAACCACGAGTGAGGCGGAACACCAACTCGTGCTTTTCCCCATCCATCCTAACGGGCCGGGAAAGCGCTGGGTAATAGCCCTCGGCGGAGACACGAAAGACGCTCCGATCCTGGGGCATGGAGAGGGCCACATGAAAGCGCCCAAGTGTGTCACCTTGACTAATCTTGGCGAAATCCGCCTGCCCTGGTGTATTCACATCCCAGTCGGCAAAGCGGCTCGTGGAGTGCGCAAACTGGCCGCGCTCCACGACGAAATTCGCCAAGGGCTCCTCTGTCATGCCATCGAGTACAAGGCCTGAGACTTTCGTCCTTGGGCCCAGAGCGACACGGTTTTTTCCGCCGACTTTGAATTTCACGCCGTGCTTTCCGGCAAAATCCATGTGCGTGATGACGAAGGAAACTTCGTCTTGTGGTGCATCGCGGAGTTCGATGCGCCCTTTTTCATCGCTGGTCAATTCTACTCCCCCAAGCGTATTTCCACCACGCCAAGACTCCACCCTCGCGCGTGCACCCTTCAGCGGAAAGCCCCCGCCATCGACGATCCACGCAACGAGCGGACGCGAGGGCATCAGCGAAAAATCGTTCTCCACTGGGGAATCTTGGATGCGGATTTTTTTCAACTCGGGAGAAAACCCTGGCGCACTCACTGTGATCCACGCGACGGAATAGGGCGCGGTAGCCAGCGAGAAACGACCTGCGGCATCAGTGGTTTGTGTGGGCAATGCCGTGGGAACCGAAGAATCCTCTGAGCCGAACATCACGTTGGCTCCGGGCATCGGCATCCCCAGAGAATCGCGCACGACCCCGGACACGCGCACCCCGCGCTTCAATACGCGCCGCGTTTTTCCGGCATAAAACTCGGAAAGCAAAAAACACTTTTCCATGGGGAAAGTACCCCGGCACTGCCCTTCGTCGTTGTAGCTTTCATTGTGACACGAATCGTAGTCGTAGTGGTAAACGCCTATCTTGACCGCGTCGGCATCGGGAAAGATGTCAGGCAAACGCCAAATGCCATCCTCGTCTGTGACGACGCGGTGCCCCGAAAGTACTTGCGCTGCCCGATCGCCGTGTGCGGCGCGCTTAGCATCAATAACCACAGTCGCCTTGGCAACGGGACGTCCCTCGTCGTCCACGACAAGCCCGCTGACAGGCACCGCGCAGAGGCGGGTACCCAGCGACGCCAGCGCAAACAGGCAATTCGCAAGCAAAGACAAAAGATGTTTCACGTGGTTTTTCACTGGCAGCAAAAATCTCGCCGAACAATGGTTAAAAAGCGTCCTTTCAAAGGCAAGGTCGGAGAGAAATCTTGAAAGAAATTTGCCGGGATTTCTCAACATTCTCCTGGGCGTTATCGAAATCTTCCTGCAAATTTAAGACGGGCTTAGAGCTTTTTCCTTTGCTCAAAAAAATTGCGTTTTCTGAGAAACGACGGATAGCGTACACGCTTTTACCATGAAACCCGTAGTACTCATCATCCGTGACGGTTGGGGCGAAAATCACAACCCCGCCCACGATAAATTCAACGCCATCAAATTGGCTAAATTGCCCGTTTCAAACCGTCTCAGCCAAGAATGGCCGCGCACAGAAATCGCTGCACACGGCCTTGATGTCGGGTTGCCTGTGGGGATCATGGGGAACTCGGAAGTGGGCCACCAAAACATCGGCGCAGGGCGCATCGTCGATCAGGAAATCGTCCGCATCGACAAGGGACTTGACGAAGCAGATTTCAAGAACAACGCGGCCTTCTGCGGCGCGCTGGACAAAGTAAGGAAGACGGGCGGCAAGCTGCATTTCTTCGGGCTGGCCTCCGCCGCCGGGGTGCATTCCACCCTGCCCCACCTTTATTCCCTCTTGCAGCATACCAAGGCAGCAGGCGTCAGCAAGGTGTTCATCCATACGTTCATGGACGGCCGCGACAGCCCGCCCACCAGCGGCTTGGGTTTCATCCAGGAAATCGAAAACAAACTGCAGCAGATCGGTATCGGGAAGATCGCCAGCGTCTCCGGGCGTTTCTGGGCGATGGACCGCGACAACCGCTGGGAACGCGTGCAAAAAGCCTACGACGCCCTCACGGGCGGCCCAGCCCTTGAAGCCACATCCGCCGCCGCCGCCACCCAAGCCTACTACGACAAGCCGCTCGACTCTTCGCGCCAGGGCGATGAATTCATCCTGCCCACACGCATCGTCTCCGCGCCAGGAACCCCTCTCGCGACCATCGAGGACGGCGACAGCGTCATCTTCTTTAATTTCCGTGGAGACCGCCCACGAGAAATCACCCGTTCATTTATCGACGCTGATTTCAACGGATTCGCACGCGCTAAGAAACTTGACATTTTCTTTGCCACAATGACCGAGTACCAAAAGGGTCTCTGCCCCAATGTACTCTTCCACAAACCACCTAAAATGAAAAACATCCTCGGCGAGTGGGTCGCCCAAAGAGGCATCGCCCAATTCCGTACCGCCGAAACGGAGAAATATCCCCACGTCACCTTTTTCTTCAACGATTACCGGGAAGAACCATTCCCGGACGAAGACCGCGAAGTCGTGCCCTCTCCCAAGGAAGTCGCCACTTACGACCTCAAGCCAGAAATGAGCAGCGAGGGAGTAACCTCCGTCGCCAAAGCAGCCATCTTGAGCGGCAGGTACGGCCTCATCGTCATCAACTACGCCAACGCTGATATGGTGGGTCACACGGGCTCACTTGACGCTGCCATCAAATCTTGTGAAGCTGTGGACAAGGGCCTTGGCGAACTGCTCACGGCCCTCGACAAGGTGGGCGGCAAGGCCCTCGTGTGTGCCGATCACGGCAACTCCGACCAAATGTGGGAACCCGAAGCCAGCAGCCCGCACACGCGCCACACGCTCAACCCCGTCGAAGTCGTCCTCTACGGCGACGGTCTCAAAGGCAAAAAGATGAAACCGTTAAATACTGGACGTCTAGCCGATATCGCCCCGACACTCCTCGCCTTGATGGGTTTAGAGCAACCCGCCGAAATGACCGGCCAATCTCTGTTGGCCTGAAAACCCAAGTATAAATCAGGAACCCCCGCCATGACATACCAAGGAATCGGAACCAAAATGCTCCACGCCGGCCAAAAGGCCGACCCCGCCACAGGCGCCTGCGCCGTCCCCATCTACCAGACCACAAGCTACGTCTTCCGCGACACCGGGCACGCCGCCAACCTCTTCGGCCTCAAGGAACCCGGCAACATCTACACGCGCATCATGAACCCCACCTGGGACGTCCTCGAACAACGCATCGCCGCCCTCGAAGGCGGCACCGCCGCCCTCA
>JAITHA010000086.1 GCA_031280235.1 Puniceicoccales bacterium
GGGAGGATGGAGAGGTAGCCGGTGTTGGCGAGGCGGCCCGTGCCGTAGAGGCGTTGGAGGTTGGCGAGCACGCGCGGGTTGCGGTCGGAGTTGCCAAAGGCGTGAGAGACCCAGTCGGCATGCGGCAAGTGCAGAAGATCCTTGGAGATCTTCGGGCTCTTGAAGTTCAGGAGGCTGTCAGCTTCGTTGCCGAGCAGCTTGGTGATTTCGGTGATGTTACTCATGTAGCGATGTAAAGAAAAACGCAGGGAAAGGACTTGGCGTGCGCTGGCAAGGTTTAGTTTACTCACGCAAAGGCAGTCATGCGCTTCAAGAGGCCGAGGCCCACTTTGTGTTGCGCGCCCCCAACCCCCACGCCCAAGCTGTCCGTATGAGAAACATCTCCTATGCAGACCTCGCCAACCCTTCTTTGCACGCGCTGCCCACCTATGAGCCGGGCAAACCCATCGAGACCGTCGCCCTCGAATACGGCATCGACGCGGTAAGCATCGTCAAAATGGCGTCAAACGAAAACCCCCTCGGCCCATCACCTATGGCCTTGGCGGCGGCATCGGCAGTCCTCCGCGACGCCAATTTCTACCCCGACGGCAACACGACCTTGCTACGAAAAAAACTCGCCCACCACTGGGGTCTGGCTCCAGACCAATTTGTCATCGGAAACGGCTCCAACGAAGCCATGATCCTCCTCGCCCAAAGTTTCCTCCTGCCGGGCGACGAAGTCGTCTTCGGTAGCGAGGCCTTCATCGTTTACAAACTCGCCGCGCTACTCTTTGGGGCAAAGCCCATCCCCGTGCCCATGCCCGCCCACACACACGACCTCGATGCCATGCGAGACGCCGTGACGGCAAAGACAAAACTCGTCTTTCTGGCCTGCCCCAACAACCCCACTGGGACAACCAACCCACCCGAGGCCATCCTCGCCTTTGCCCGCAGCCTCCCCCCTCATGTGATCCTGTGCGTTGACGAGGCCTACGCCGAATTCCCCACCCTCACGGCAGACCTGCGCCCTCTCATCAACGAGGGACGAAAGATTGTCGGCGCACGCACTTTTTCAAAAATCTACGGTCTGGCTGGCCTGAGAGTAGGCTACCTCTACGGAAACCCCTCGCTCGCCACACTCGTGCAAAAAGCACGCCAGCCCTTCAACGTGAACCTCGTCGCCCAAGCTGCGGCCATCGCCGCGCTCGACGACACCGCCTTCGTCCACCATGCGCGCGAAACCAACACCGCCGGAATGCACCAACTCGCGACCGGGCTGCGCTCCATGCACCTCGACTTCATCCCAAGCGAAGGCAACTTTCTTGTTTTCCACACCACAGGTGCCAAGCGCATTTTCGACACCCTCCAACAACGCGGAGTCATCGTGCGCCCCCTAGTAGGCTACGGCATGCCCGAAAGCCTGCGCGTGACTGTCGGCACTCACGCCCAAAACGAACGTTTCCTGCAGACCCTATACGAAGTGCGCTAGGGCATTTTCGGTTTATTGTGTCTCACGCGGAGAGCGCAGAGTCGGAAAAACGTGATATTTATAATTTTAATAATCAGTTAACCTCGGATTATGCGATAGGGTGGGCAACAAATCGGACGGGAAGGCTGTTGGAACGAGGTTGAGGGTTACGGCGAATTCACCTTGATGGTGAGTTGTTTTTATGGAGTTATCGCTTGAATGGGATGACAAGCGGGCGAATGACTCTCCAGTTTGGAGCGCGGGACTCATCGCCGACACCAGCCACATTGTTCTGCGCCCCAAAACAGGGGAGCTTCTATCGCAGTCTCAAGCGACACTCAGCCAAGTCTATCGCATAATTCGGGTTAAATATGTTCTCTCCACCCCTCCGCATCTCCGCGTGAGATCTTGAATTTTGCGGCAGATTGAACCGACAACGCTCTAAGGGCATTGTGTAAACAACGACAGAAAAAAGGCCGACCCCGCATGAGGCTGGCCCAAAAAACAGAAAGAGGAAAAGGTCAGGAAAAGGTCAGCGGCGGCTCAGAAACAACTGGATGACATACCACAGCAAAGTGACGAAGCCCGCAAAAATCAGCACTGCCGCGCCAACATGCTGATCGGTATCGCACTGTTCCTTGATTTGCCACGTCTGCCAAAGGATGGCCGCAACCATCAAAGCAATCATCGCCACCGCGAACCAGATACCTGGGGCAAAGCTAAAAATCGAAAAACAAACAATCGCGCCAAGAGCGGCAAAAGAGCCCAGCACCACCGCAGTCTTCAGAAAAGAAAAATCCACCCGCGTCATGAACACCGTCGCCGTCAACGCCACCATCAGCGCAAGGGTGACCACCCCAGCCGGGGCAAGGATCTGCATGAGATCGCCCTGCGTCTTCACGGCGACAGTCGCGATCAACGGCGTGAAAATCAGCGCCTCGGCCAAGGCATAAAGACCCAAGCCAAGATACTGCTTACCCACCTCGCCCCGCGTGAAGGCCAACGACTGCGCAAGCGCTGTGGCACCCCAAAACACGGCCAGCACGAGCAACCAGCCAATTGACCCCAAGCCGAATATCAAATTACATACCGGCACATACGCGCCAGACGCAAACAACAGGGCAAGCATGCCCGCCCATGCACAAAACGCCAGCGCAGCAAGCCCGTACGCCTTGCGGTAAAAAGAAGCACGCGCCTGAGCAGGCGCCTCTGCGACAACGAAAGGATTGTCTTGAATCTGCATAACGGCGCGAGGCCACAGGCAACGACAGCCCTTGTCAATAAAGATTTTTTGGCAAAATAGACCACGAACGCGCAACCCCACGGGCGATTTCCAGCAAGTCAGCCAGCTCCACGCGCTGCTCGTAAAGCGCCTTGCCAACAATCGCCCCATCAAGATTGGCATGCTCAGCACACATTGCCCTGAGCCGTAAGACGTCCTCGCGCCGCGAGATTCCCCCGGAAGCAATCACCCGGGTACCCGCATGGGCAAGCATCTCACCAAGCGCCGCAAAGTTCGGCCCAGCCAGCATCCCATCCGTCGCAATATCCGTATAAATAAGCGTCTCCACGCCAACCGAAGCCATCTGGGCCCCAAAGGCGACAGCCTCATGCGCGGTCGTCTCCACCCAGCCCCTCACGGCAACAAAGCCGCCCTTGGCATCGATACCAACAGCAATCCGCTCGCCATACCGCAGCACCATCTCAGTAACAAACCCAGTGTCGGCAGCCGCCTTCGTCCCAAGAATGACCCGCGAAGCTCCGGCCTCAAGCGCCGCATCGATACTGGCAGCCTCTCGCAGGCCACCGCCAAATTGCACGCGCAACCCCGTCGCAGCAATGCGCCGCAAAGCACCCAAATTGCGCGGCACACCATCAAAGGCACCATCCAAATCCACAACATGCACCCACTCAGCGCCAAGATCGACAAAAGCAAGCGCCGGGACAACTGGGTCACCGTGGTAAATAGTAGCCTGCTCAGCAAGACCCTGCTTGAGGCGCACACAACGCCCATCCTTGATGTCTATCGCCGGATAAATATTCATGAGAAGTCCCCATTCTGGCCAAAAAACGTACACAAAACCAGCCAGAAATAGATGCGAATACGGAAACACCCGTAGACATGTTACCCCATGTGGAGGCAGCGGAAGCATGGACAAAAACCAGACCATGAAACTTCATTCCCTGAGAGTGTTGGGCAAGCGAACCCTCAAGTGGCTCCGATGCCACCTGAAGCAGACGGACGGACGGCCCAAAGCGGTCAGCCATCCGCCTGATTCAGGTGCGAAAAAGCGGGAGTCGGACGCCCCGCGTTGCGAAGCTAAGGTATGCAATCCCAATCCAACTCCCGCTACAAACTTTACACAGCCATGAGCAGCTCCTGCCAAGACAAGTTTTCGCTGCGCCACGAACTCGTGTGCCACGCCCTCTCAAACGGCATCCGCGCATGCGCGCGCCAGTTTCGGATGCTCTCGCAACACCGTGCGCGAATGGCTGCGTCGCT
>JAITHA010000092.1 GCA_031280235.1 Puniceicoccales bacterium
GTGAAGAAGTGGACATCTGGCATATCCGCTTTGCCCAAATAAAAGAAAAACGCGACCGCCCCAAGAACCCCAAAACAACAAGCCACAGCCATAAAAAGAAAGCCTGACGGCATTTTCCCGACAGGAAATGCATGGTATGCCGGTGCGAGTTGTTATTACAAAAGGCATTCGAGCTGATTGCGCACAGGCTGAGGTATTGGACGTGTTGTGATATAAGCGCTCGTCTCAATACCTCGAAAAGCACATTAAATTTCTGGCTTAAAATGATCGTTTTCGGCAACTTTCGTACCTTGTATCGGCACTTTCGCACAGTAAAAATTTTCTATTGAGACTGCGAATAATATCCCGACAGCTCTAATCTACTCTTTGCCAGTCTGTGGAATTTTTATATCACCTGAACGCCAATACCGCGCGAAAGCTTGCTCACTCTCTTGTTTCACAACTGCTCTATTGCCGCCTGTATGATTCGCCGAGCTCTGCCCACCAGTTGCGGGCGGAGCGTGCTCGTTGGGCAGGGCACTCTCACCAAGAGCGCCGTTCTGCAAATTCTATCTGTCCACTGTCAAAATCAAATGCCTCTTCATCTGGCTCTCTATCTCGCGAGTACATTATCTGGAACGACCACACCCGAACCTCGCTGGGGGCGCAGATGCGGCACCCAACAACGGGGAGGTAAGCGTGAAAGATTTTTTCGGGATCCGGCCGGACTTAGAAGCGATAACCATACCCGACATTGATAACCCACGGGCGCTTGATTTTCTCGCCGATTGAGGCCTCGTAGTCCACATGCAATTGTTGCGCGGAGTCCAGCTGCCAGACGACGCCAAGCCCGATGGTGCCTTGCACGTCATCGGTGTTTATGTCGAGTGCGGTTTTTTCAGAGCTAGTATGCACGCTTATTCGTCCACCGTTGCCGCTTTGTCCTTCGAGACCGAGCTTTGCGTACGGCTGGACGTACTGGTTCCTCTTCCTGTCGATGGTGAACGTCTTGCCAGCGCCGAGGAGGACGCCGTAACGGATAGAGGTGCTAGCATCCATGTCGATCCGCAGGTCTTCGGACGGGGATACCGCTTCTCTCAGAAAATGAGAAACGGCGATGCGGATGCCTGGCTCGATGAACCATGCGTCGCCGAGGTTGAAGCGCTTCCCGGCCTCGACGGAGAAACCCAATCCGTCTTGATTGTATTCTCCGTGATTGCGGCCGTGGCCGGAGTAATTCAGGCGATACTCGGTGTAGATGCGCTGTGCCTTGATGGTGGAGTCCAGATACCAACCGTTGGAGTTGGCCCATGTCCCGTAGAAACCACCGAGGATGGAGCGCGAGTCGCTCTTGCTGTCGTAGCCGTCGTTAAAATTACGCGTCGAAGCTTGGAAGCCGACAAAGGCACCGACGAAGACCTTGTTGTCACTGTTTATGGAAAAGGAGTGATCGTACCCGACGTCAGCGCCGCCCTGATATTCTTTGAAATTGGGGACGTGCTGGACGCTGAGTTTGGTGGAGACTTGCTGCCCGTAGGCGCGAAGCCAGACAGCATCTTCGTCCTCAACATCAAGAGTTCCCGGCTTGTATTCTTCCGGGTTGGCGGAGGAGGAGGAGGCGTTGGCAGCGAGGAGACCCAGACGCAGCCCGCCCTGTCGTTTGGAGATATTATCGAGCTGGGAGAACCAGCTTGTTGAGATCATAGCCGTCGCATTCAGGAAAGTTCTGCCGAGCGGGCTGTAGCCCACGACTTGCAAGGCGGTGTCATTCGCGCCACCCATCCCGAGCTCGTAGAAGCCGGTCACAATGGGGCTTTCGAGGAAGAACGTGGCATTGTCTGCCACTTGCCCGCCACGGACGAGGTCGTAGCGCGTATGCCCAGTGACGGCGCTGAGGTTCTCCGGCGTGACGCGGAAGAGGTGATGGCCGACGACAGCCCCGTCAGCTGCCACTTGTATGTAGTTGGAACGCTCCGGGTTGGCGAAATCCACGGAGAGTTCGTAAATGCCCATTTGCGCCGCCGCGTTGCTGAGGGATTTGACTTCGAGGACTTGCCCCGGGGCACTGAACTTGACGGTACCGCTGTTGCGCAACGCGCCGTTGATGAGGCTGCGCGTTTGTGTGGCGACGAGATCGAGGTGGGCATCGAGCCTATTGGTGAAGTCGCCGTTGATCGCCTTGGCGGTGAAGGTGCCGAAGTTTTCTGCACCCTTGGTAGTAGTGATCGTCTCGGCTCTGAAATTGCCGTTGGCGTAGTTGACAAGGGTTTCCGCGTTGACGACGTTCGCCGTGAAGAGTACGGGTTGGCTGGTCGCCGTGGGCTTCGCGACACCGTTTTCGAAAGTGTTGACGAGGAAGGTACCCTCCACGACAGTCTCGCCCTTGGTGGCGAGGAATTTATTGAAACTGTGGCTCTTCCCTGTGCCTTCGAGCTTCAGGAGTCCTTCGCCGTTTTTGCTGACCGTTCCCTGCTTGTTGCCCTCGGTGTCAAGCTTGTTGCTGATGGTGCCTGTGAGGACCTGGTCGTTGTCCGATGCGAAGGTTATCCCACCACCATTGAGGATGATATTGCCCGCATAGTTGCCGACGGCGGCTGGGGCAAGCCTTGGCGGGACGGGGATTGTTGTTGGCGGGGCGTCAGGATCCGAGGGCTCCGGGGGCAGGATGGCGTTGGCCGGAGCGCCGAGCAAACCCGTGATTTCCAGAAAACCACCGGTAAGCGTTGTCGTTCCTGTGTAGGTGTTTGCGTTGGCGATCTGCAGGATTCCCGTCCCGGACTTGGTCAGAGGGCCATCCCCGCCGATCGCCCCATAGAAAGAGCTGAGGACTAGATTGCGCGAGGAGTCGAACTCTACCGTTCCGCCCGTTGCGCCGAGCGTCCAGTCCGCTTCGTAGTAGCGCCCAGTGAGTTTGAGCGTGGCATTGTTGAGCGTGTTCTGCCCTGCACCGATATTTTTGTCGGAAGCGATGGAGAGCGTTCCACCAAGCACTTTGGTTCCGCCGGTGTGGATGTTGGTGCCAGTGAGGATGAGCAGTCCTGTGCCTGTTTTTTCGAGAGAGCCCGTGCCCTCAATATTGCCGGCAAAGGTATCGTAGCGTGCGCCCACAGAAGCGCTGGTAGCCGAACGGTCAAAGGCCAGGGTGCCGTCAGCGACGACCTTGGGCACAGTGAGCACCCCACCGTCAGCAACGGTGAATTTTCCTGTGGACTCAATGGTAAGCGCGCTGGCGTTCGTCTCGCCAGCGAAGGTGCCCTCGCCTGCTACGTCCACACCCACGAAGGCAAGGTCGTTGGCGAAGTGGGCCGAGGCGTTGGCGAGGATGACGAGTTTTCCATCGGCGTTGACGCCCGGGCCTGTCGCGCCCGTGGCCAAGCCCGTTATCTTGCCGCCTGAGAAATAGAACTTCGTGCCAGACACAGACATACCGCCAACAACAACCCCGTTGTGCGGCGTGCCTGTGTTCTCATATTGCGTGGCGACGACGACGCTTTTCTGCACGCGGGGCTGGTCGGCAAAATTCACCACATCCCCATCGACAAAACTTCTTCCCGGGGTGCCATTTTCGTGCCAGTTGGTGGGAGCGTCAGCACCCTTGTTCCACGTATTGGCATTAGTGCCTTGGTTCCAAGTGAGATTGATGCTGGAAGTCGCGTAGGTGTTGAGTACGAGGTGCTTCCCGGCGACTTCATTGCCATCGCTGTCGGTGTTGGCAACCGGGGTGAGAGTGGCGCGCAGGCGGCTGTTGGCGGTGTCGATGGTCACCCCTGCGTATTGGAAAACAGTCTTGGAGAGGTCGCCTGCAGTGAGTGTGTCCGTGGTCTGCAGGACGGTGTATGCGCCTGTGCCCCAAGTGACGCCTGCGCCGTGGATGTCCACCGTATTTTGTGCGCCATCGCCTAAGCCAAAGACTGCCTTGCCCGATATTTCCACGAGGTCGGAAACACTGGTGCCATAAAGATTCACGCGCAGCGTGACGCCATTGAGCTCAAGGGTACCGGCGGTACCAGCGAGGTGGAGAGTACCGATGGGCGTTTCCCGCACCCCGGGGGCGTGGATGCCGGGGCTGAGAGTTGTGCCAGAGTCAAATGAGACTTGGCCCACGGTGCCTGTCCCAGCAAGTGTGCCTTGGCTGACGCGGAGTGGGGCGGTGACTGCCCCGTGTACTTCAAGAACACCAGTGCCCACCTTGACAAGTGGACCTGGGCCAGAAATATCGCCATAAAAACGACTTGCAATTACATTTGTGGCGATGCTTCCTCCTCCCGTTCCGACTACCCAAGACTTGGTATAGTTGACTCCGATGAGAGCAAGTGTCGCGCCGTTGGAGAGGGTATTGACACCGCTGCCGAGGTTGGTGTCTAGACTGATGGCAATGGCCCCGGCGGAGACAGTCAAATTGTTGATCCCCGTGTTGTTCCCGGCGAGCGTCAACGTGCCTTGGCCAGTCTTGGTGATGGAGCCGCCACCAGTGAGCGCCCCAGTGAACGTGACATCGTTATCGGCGGAAAGTGTGCCACCGTTTGCTCCGATGGCCCACGAGTTGAAATAGCTGGTGCCGTCGATGCCAGAAAGGCGCAAGGTGGCGTTGTCGAGCGAATTGGCACCCCTGCCGAGGTTAGTCGGGGAGGCGATGTCGAGCGTGCCCCCGCTAACGGTCGTGCGAACGCTGTAGGCATTATTGTTCCCGAAATTATTGCCTGTGAGCACAAGAGTGCTGGCCCCCGTCTTCACAAGTGAGCCGTTCCCCGAAATGACACCGGAAAGCGTCTGTGTAATAGCCGCGCCTGCTTGGGAGATGAGCAAGGTGCTGGCATTGATGGAGATATTGCTCGCGTAGGTATTGGAGCTATCGGCGCCCAAGGTGCCGGAGAGCTCCAAGGTGCCACCGCTGATATGGGTTGTCCCTGTGTAGGTGTTTGCCTTGGAAAGCTCGAGCGTGCCTGCACCAGCCTTGGTGAGGATGCCAGAGCCGCTGACGACGCCGCTCAGCACCTGATTCTCCAGCTGGTCAAAGCTGATGTTGCCACCTATGAGGGCGATGTCCCCGGCGTAGTTGTTCCCGCCTACACTGGCCCCAAGCGCACCCGTGATCTTGAGCAACCCGCCAGTGATGGTGGTCGCACCAGCGTAAGTATTTTTTCCCGAGAGCGTGAGCGTATTCGCCACTGTCGGCGCGGCCAAGACGAGGTTAGAGGTCAGGTTCATGCCGGAGATTTTCCCGGCAAAAGCGCCCCCAACGGTCACGGTGAGCGTCTTTGCCCCAAGCTTGATTTCGGTACCTGCGCCAGTCTGGCCCGCTTGCAATTGCAAGCTTTTGACGGTCGCACCAGCCGTTGTGCCGCTGATGTCGAAAGTTGTACCGTCGTCGAGGCGCAGCCCGCTCGCCGCCTCAATGGAGCCCGCGCCCGAAAGCGCGAGTGTGCCGCCCAAGACGATAAACTGCCCGGCGAAGTCCGTGTTGGAATTGGTGAGCGTGAAGGTGCCTGTCCCATTTTTGCTGAAGCTGCTGTTAGCAGCCCCTGAGAGCTTTCCGGCAAAGCCTTCGTCCTTATATTCCCCTGCGACGCCAAGTTGGAAATGCTTGAGGCTACCGAGGATGAGACGACTGTCCGCCGAAGCGCTGGAGAGAGATTTGGCCTTCACTGTGGAGCCATTCGCCAACGAACTGATGTCGAATTCGCCACTGCCCGAAAGGGCGAGGGACTTGAGCGCTGATGGCCACTTCAAGTTTGTCGAATTGGAGAACACAAGCTTGCCTTCACTGACAGCAAGATCGCCCTCAAAATTGCGCAGGTCAGCATTGAGAGTAAGCGCCCCGCTGCCTGTCTTGGTGAACTTGCTTGAAACGCCGCCTTCAAGCACGCCAGCATAGTTGCCTGGGAGGAGCGACGCTTGTTCAATCGTGAGCAAGCCAGAAGTTCCAAGCCGGATTGTCGCGGCATTTGTACCGATGAGGCTTCCTGTGCTCTGGATGGTATTGTTTACATCCAAGGTGCCTCCTTCAAGGCCAAGGCTACTGTTGGGGCTGAGGGTGCTGCTCCCCGTAGTCGTAAGCGTGGCGCCACTATACACGATCGTCTTGCCCGTGAAAGTATTGCTAACGCCAGAAGCCAAGGTGACGGCGTTCGTTCCGCTAACGAAAAGATTCCCCTCCCCAGTGATGTTGCCCGAGAGGCTCTGCGCCGAAAATGGGCGCAAATCAAGCACGCCACCATTCTTCAGTTCAATTGAACCGCTATGAGCCCCGCTGGTGAGAAGGCCCGTCAAGCGGAGCGTCGCGGCGTCTATCACGGTTTTTCCCACATAACTGTTCCCGGCAGCGCTCAACACAAGTACGCCGCCGCCGCCGCCATACACCCCGTCGACAACGAGATCGCCCGTACCCGTGATAGCACCAGATTGGGTGGCGATTTTTTCGGTACCATACCCTGGATACGCGTAGTTGAGCCGCAGGTAATTATCCCCAGCATCAAGGGCAAAAACGTTGCTGTCAACAGAAGCGTTGTTGTATATGCGCTCGGCAGCGCACAGGCTACTCGCTGTGGCGACGGATGAGACCACAAGCAAGCTCGCGGCGGTTTTGAAGAAGAGACTCACAGATGGCGTTTTTTTCATCGGTAAAGGAGATGTTGGGAGGGAGGGAACGGCGCCCGGGGAAGTTTGCAATAATTTTATATGCCCAAAACGACGCAAAATCAACTTAGGCATGTTGTGATATAAGCGTTCGTCTCAATACCTCAAAAAACACACCAAATTTCTGGCTCAAAATGAGAATTTTTGGGCCTTTTATCGGCACTTATGCACAGTGAAAAAATCCTATTGAGCTGAAAAAAATATCACAACAAGTCTCTTGGTTTTCGCCGACTCAAACCCGGCCAATGCCCGGGTCATTCCCCGGAGAAGAAATCCCACAGGAACAGATTCTCCATGACGAACCATATGAACATCCACCCGAGCAACAGCATGATGGCAAAGCGGATACGCGCCACTACGCGTACCACCCGCCGATTTTTCCCCGAGTATCCCTCCTGAAAAAGGTAACGCCAAAGCCGGGTGACAAAAGGCGCCTCAGTCACACCGCGCAAATCCTTATGAATATAGACGACTTTGCGGTAGCGGCGAAGCCTGCGCCTGTGCGCGATGCGGTGGATGAGGCGGGAGAGAAAACGCATGTTTCCCGGCCCGCGTTACTTGGCGGCAGTGAAATTTTCGATAATTTCCCTGACCGCGTTTTCCGCATCCCACAGGGGGCCTGAACCATTTTTCCAAATAATTTCGCCGTTGTCGCGGTTCACGATGATAACGGCCCACGCCTGATAGGAACCCTTTGCAAAGGGGCTGGAAATACATTCGGCAAATTCCTTGGAAATGAGCAACGGGATCACTTCCTGCTGGACGATCGAAGCATCGCCGCTCTTGCGCACAATTTGCGGCGCAGCAGACTTCTCCGCTCCCGTTCTGTTCCCAGATGTCGGGATCGACCTTGCCGCCGTCTTGCCGCTAGTTTCCTTGGCGTACCAGAAGATGTAGGCATCCGCCCGGATGTCCACGTGAACATCCCTCCCGACGGATGCGTGCAGGCGCAAGCAACGTGCGCCATTGGGGAGCGCCCTGACGACGGGCGCGCCGACATCCGTGGACGCGTTCACAACCTCCTGAGTGGAGAGCCTGCCCTTTTGCTGTATGATCTGCTCCGTCCCGTTGGGGGAAAGATTTTCCAGAAGCTGTGCACGCATATCCACGCGGATGGCAGACAAACGCGCCTTGGCCACCTCAGCCTGAACGGCATCGTGCTCCGCTTTCGGCTGCTTCAGAAGGTTGAGCGTCGCCTCGCGCTGGGTGCTCGTGTGGCGGACAAGTAGTGTGTCCTTGTGGAGGCCCAGCAACTCGACCTCGACAGGCAGCCCGTCAGACGTGCGCAAGACGAGAGTGGCCAACGCCGGAGCATTCGTGCTCGCCGCGGGTGTGGCGGCGGCCGGGGCCGGGACGGCATGAAGCAACGCCCCCTGATGAAAAGCAAACGCGACAACGGCGAAGGCGAAAAGGTGCAACGAAACGGGGCGGCAGATGAAGCGTAGCGAAGACATGGCAGCAGATACGTATCGGTTGGGTGTTATTTTCGGGAAGAAAGGAAATAGTCGGGCGAGGTGCAATTGGCCATCAGCTCGCCGCTGATCACTGTGACCTTCTCCCTCTCGGTGTCAATGAGGGCGAGACGCGAGGAACGCCCCGCGATGCGCGTCGCCACCAAGTGGCGCCCATCAGCACACCAGGTCGGGTTCGCGTAGTTGCCGGCGGGCTTGGTCTTTACAGGGGAGACTTTGCCAGTGTCTGTATCGACTATCGCGATGCCAAAGCTGCCGGAGTAATAGGTGAAAGCGATCTTCGCAGGATGGACGGGGTTCCAAGCGGGCTCGGTGGAGTAGCTGTAGTTCGTCTTTATGCGCTGGAGCGCACCACCGGGCAATTTGGCGACATGAATGCTCGGGCTGCCAGCCGCGCCGCTGGAAAGCGCGAGGCGTAAGCCATCTGCCGACCATGCCGGATCCGTCTCCACCCCTTTGGTGAAAATGACGCAGCGCGCATTGGCCCCATTCGCATCGGCAAGGTAGATGTCCATGTCGCCGCGCGCAGACGAAGCGAACGCTATCTGCCCCGTGCGCGGGTTCGAGACAGCGCCAATGGTGGTGCCACGCGCGTTGACGACGACACCGCGTCTGCGCCCGTTGAGGGCGTTCACGGCGTAGATGTCGGTGAAGTTCTGGTTGGCGTACGTGGTGTAGAGTACCTCTGTACCGTCGTGCGTCCAGCGTGGCGCCAACGAGATGGAGCCATGCGTGGTGAGCGGGCGCACGGAGGCGAGAAAAAGATCACTGGCGTAAATTTCCTTTTTGCCCGTGCGATCGCTGGTAAAAGCGAGTTTCCCGGCAAAGAAGGGGCGCCTGCCCTCAACGCCCAGCATGGCATCGCAAGCGCGCAAGGTGGCCTCCTCAAGGTTCGCGCCAGAGAGGTCCCGCGTCACTTTCGTGCCACGTTTTGGCGCGTAACAGGTGGCGGACACCGTGGTGTCGTTTACCTTGGTAAGCGTCAGGGAGAGCGCAGCTTTGGCATCGACTGTGTAGTCGCCATGGGCGTTGAAAGCCTGCTTGGCGAGCGAGGCAATGGCAGGCGTGGAGGACTGCACGGAGATCCTTTCGGTAGGAAGCTTGCCGTCGATTGTTTCGGCTTGGGCAGAGGCGGGCGAAAGGGCAGCGGGCAACAAAAGCATGGCGGCAAAAGCGGCGGCGCGGAAAGAGGCGTTGTTTTTCAGAAAGCGCATGGACTTGAAGAGAGGGAAGAATCTTGAGAAATAAAAGCAGCTGGGCTTGCAATGTTTAAGCGGTCACGCCGTGAAAAAAGCACGAATATCTGGGATGAGGGTCTCGGCGGCGTCTTCCAACAGATAGTGGCCAGCCTTGGCCTGGTAGCGCAGACACGCTTCGGGGAAACGCCTTGTCCATTGCTCAAAAAAATGGTCGTCGAAGCAAAAATCCTGCCCGCCCCAAGCGATGAGCATCGGCTTGCCGCGCAATGTGCCCAGGCCACTCTCCACAGCGCTCAACGTTGCACGGCTCGGGTGGTCGCTCTCCAAGGGGATGTCCTGCACAAAGCGGGCCACGGCGGCACGGTTTTTCCATGAGCTGTAAGGCGCGAGGAAACCCTGACGCACAGTGGGGCTCAGGCGACGCCTCGTGGCCATGTGCGTGGCAGGCCAGGCGAAACCGTTCAGCCCTCGCACGATGAACTCTCCTAACGGAGGCTTGCGGCAGAGGGCAATGCGCCGAGGAATGCGATCGACATGGAAAGCCGCCGTGTTCGTCACGAGCAGCTTGCCTATTTTACCGGGCTGGCGCACGGCGACGCCGAAGCCAATCGCCCCACCCCAATCATGCACGCCCAAGTGAAAATGCCCAAGCCCGAGCGAGGCAATCAGCGCCTCGACGTGCGCGATGCGGTCGGCGAGGCGAAAGAAGCGGTCCGGCTTATCGGAGAGGCCCATGCCAAGATGGTCCGGCGCAATGCAACGAAACCCTTGCAAAGCAAGGGAGCGTATCAAGTCCCGCCAGAGAAAGGACCACGTCGGGTTCCCATGCAAGAGGAGCACCACATCGCCGTCTCCACCCGTGTCCACATAGTGCAGCCTTCCCTCCGGCAGGTGAAGCCAGTGCGGGGCAAAGGGGTAACTGGTTCTCAGGTGCAAGGGCAAGACGTTCATGGCTATCGATTGAGGACTGGGGGGCGACCTTGCCCACATCTGTCTATCATGTCCACCCATTTACGAAAGGCCGCGCGCCCTGAGGCACGGGCAACACGCTGTGCCCTCAGGCCTCGCCACGAACGGTCTGCACAAGCGCTTCCACGTTTTCGATCCTAGCACTCGGCTGGATGCCATGCCCCAAGTTGAAAATATGCCCAGCGCGGCCCTCCATGTCCGCCAGCACGGCCCGCACACCAGCACGCACGCGCCCGGGCGTAGTGTCCAGCAAGCCCGGTTCAAGGTTCCCCTGCACTGCCACGCGCCCGCCTGCATCCGCCTGCACAACCGATAGGGGGCGAGCCCAGTCCACACTGATGACGCGCGCGCCCGTCGCCGCCAGCGCCGAGGCATGGGCCGCCATTCCCTTGGCGAAAAGAATGACTGGGAAATCTCCCGGAAGAGCGGCAATCACACGGCGTATCCAGCCCAGTGAAAGGCGCTGGTAATCGGCATCGCCGCACAACGCGCCCCAGCTGTCAAAAATCTGCACAGCATCCGCGCCATTTTCGATTTGCATGCGCAAATAGGCCGCCACGGCCTCCGTCAATTTCTCCATCAACGCCGAGAATAATGTGGGCTCCCTGTCCACCATCTCACGCAAACGCTCTGCCTGCCCGGGGCCGGCGCCCTCCACCATGTAGGCGGCCAACGTCCAGGGCGACCCCGCGAAACCGAGGAGCGCCGTCTGCCCGTCGAGCTCGGCACGGATCAAACGCAAGGCGCGCGCGACATAGTCGAGCCGTTCGCAAACGACCCCCGCTCCGGCAAGAGCAGCCACCTGCTCTGCCTGGCGCAGTGGGAAGTCCATGCGGATGCCACCATCTTCGCAAAAATGATAGCCTTGGCCAAGAGCCTCAGGGATGACGAGGATGTCGCTGAAAAGAATGGCGGCATCAAACGCGAAGCGCTTGATGGGCTGGAGGGTCACCTCTGTGGCAAGCTCTGGCGTGCGTACAAGCGTCAGAAAATCATGCCGGGCTTTGAGCGCGCGATACTCCGGCAGGAAACGCCCCGCTTGGCGCATCAACCACACAGGCGGGCGGGCCAGAGGTTCACAGCGGCAGGCTGCCAGAAAACGTTCGCGTGCGTTCATGCGTAGGTACGCCAGGCGCAATCTCAGTACGGCAACCGATGGCGAGAACAAAGCTCGACCACGTGCGCGCGCACGCGGACTAGGGTGGCCTCCAGGACGTCTGTGCCAACGGCGCCAAGCACCTCGTCAATGGCGGCGGCGACAATTTCCATATCCCCCTCTGTAAAGCCGCGTGACGTAAGGGCGGGTGAGCCGAGGCGAATGCCTGACGCCTGAAAGGGCGAGCGCGTCTCGAAAGGCACCGTGTTTTTGTTCGTGGTGATGTTAGCGCGGTCGAGCGTCTCCTGGGCGACCTTCCCAGTGAGTTCCGGGTATTTGGCCCGGAGGTCGATGAGCATGAGATGGTTGTCCGTGCCGCCGGTGGACAGCTTGTGCCCGCGCTTCACCAAGCCTGCGGCGAGCGCCGCTGCATTCTTCACCACTTGGCGTGCATAGTCCCGAAAACTGGACTTGAGGCATTCTCCGAAACACACCGCCTTGGCCGCGATGACGTGTTCCAGCGGGCCGCCTTGGGCACCAGGGAAAACTGCGGAGTCAACTGCCTTGGCGTGCTCAGTCCGGCAGAGAATCAAGCCGCCACGGGGGCCGCGCAAAGTCTTGTGCGTCGTCGTCGTCACAAAGTCAGCCACAGGCACCGGGGAGGGATGCTCGCCCGCTGCAACGAGCCCCGCGATGTGCGCGATGTCGGCAAAAAGATAAGCGCCCACATCGCGGGCGATTTGCGCCATGCGCTCGAAATGGATGATGCGCGGATAAGCGCTGGCCCCCACTGTTATCATGCGCGGACGTTCGCGCCCGGCCACTGCCGCCAGCTCATCATAGTCGATCAAGCCGCTATCTTCGCGAACTCCGTACTGAACGAAGCGGTAGAGCTTGCCCGAGAAATTGGCCGGGTTGCCGTGCGTGAGATGCCCGCCATGCGCGAGGTTCATGCCGAGGATTTTATCTCCAGGCTGGAGCACGGAGGCATAGACGGCGAGGTTCGCTTGGGCGCCGGAGTGCGGTTGCACATTGGCGTGGTCGGCCCCGAAAAGCTTCTTGGCCCGGTCTATCGCAAGCTGCTCCACAACGTCCACATGCTCGCACCCGCCATACCAACGCTTGCCCGGGTAGCCTTCGGCGTACTTATTGGTGAGCACGCTGCCCTGAGCTTCAAGCACCGCCGGGTAGGTGAAATTCTCCGAGGCGATAAGCTCCAGATGAGATTGCTGGCGTTCTTTCTCGGCTTGGATCGCCCGGGAAATATCCGGATCAAGCTCGGCAAGTTTGGTTTTTGTAAGCATCTGTGGTAAGGCGAAGCAAAGACACCGCGTTCTACGCGCCAGGCTACAAATGGGAAGGAGAAATACCTCTAGAAAAATAGGGTTTAACACACAGACGGCCTGTCTCAAAGTCACCCGATGTTTCCCTATAAAGAAGCCCTTGTCACCGGAGCCAGCCGCGGATTGGGCAAAGCGTTCGCCAATGCCCTACTGGCCCAAGGAGTCACCGTCTGGGGGACAAGCCGCGACGGGCAACGCCTGCCCGTGGGAGTCCAACCTCTTAGCCTCGATCTGTCCTCACCGGAATCTCTCACCGCATGCATCGCCCAACTGCGAGAAAATGCACCAGAGATCGACCTGATAATCAACAACGCAGGGGGGGGCGTATTTTGCCCATTCTCCATCTTCCCCGCCGAATCCCTCGACAGCCAGTGGCAAACACTGCTCGCTGCCCCTATCTCCCTCTGCCGTGAGTTCTATCCCCTTTTCGCGAGGCGATGCCACGGGGCCATCGTTAATGTCACCTCTCTCGCAGGCACCTTCCCCATCCCTTGCATGAGCGCCTACTCTGCCGCCAAGGCTGGGCTGGGCGCGTTTACGCGCACGCTCATGCTGGAGGCCGCCGGAACGGGTGTCGCGGTCATCGACCTCCAGCCGGGCGACTACGCCACAGATTTCAACGCCTCTCTGAACCAGCCGGAACACAACGCCAGCCCGTGGAGCAAGCGCGTCTGGCAGTGCTGCGAGGAGCACGTCAAGAACGCCCCGTCCGCCGAGCACGCCGCGCGCAAGCTCCTGCGCGCCCTGCAGCACCAACGCTCCCGGGTGCTCATCACGGGGAGTTTCTTCCAAGCCACGCTGGGACCTCTCATGGCCCGCCTCCTTCCGGAATGGGCCGTGCGCTGGTATCTAAGGCAATACTACACCTAGCTCCATGCGCATCCTCATCCTGCAGGATTTTCTGAGAAACGGCGGCACAGAGCGCCAAACGCTCCTACTTGCGGGTGACTTCGCCAACGCGGGGCACACCGTGTCCCTGCTCACCTTTCGCCCCGGGGGATGCCTCGCCAGAAGCCTGCCGCGGCGTGTGCACCACCACCCCCTCCAACCGTTTGACACCGGGCTGGACTGGCTGGCCCTGGGGCTGCGGCGCGCCCTGCTCCGCGCCGCACCAGCCATCGTGCTGTGCATGGGGCGCATGGCAAACTGCCACGGCTGGCGTATCCAGCGCTGGCTCCCGGGCACACCCGTCATCAGCACCATGCGCACGGGAAAATCTCTCCCTTGGCTTTACCGGAAAACGCTGCGCGAAACACGCCACACCATCGCCAACAGCCACGAGGCCGCACGCACCCTCAAGACGCAATACGGCATACCCCAGGGGAAAATCTCTGTGATCCACAACGCCGTGGTGTTCGCGCCCACGAGCCCCCACACGCCCACAAACACCCCACGGCCAAACGGCCCGGCCATGCTCTGCACTGCCATGTTCCGCCCGGAGAAAAACCAGCGCGAGCTTATCGAAATCGCCGCACAATTGCCGCGTGACAAGGCATGGCAGCTCTGGCTCGTGGGTGACGGTCCGGCCCGCCCGGCCTGCGAACACCTCGCCCGAGAAAGCGGTATCGCCGGGCGTGTGGTCTTCCTCGGCTTCCAAGAAGACCCGGGCGCGTTCTACCTTGCAGCCGACTTGGCCGTGCTGGCTTCCCGCTACGAATCACTGCCAAACTTCCTCATCGAGGCCCACACCCACGGCCTGCCCTCGCTCGCCTACGCAGCGGGTGGCGTCGCCGAATGCGGCGGCATGGTCGTCCCGCAAGGCGACCAAAAGGCCTTCCGCCAACTCCTCGAAAGATTGCTCTTCGACCCTGCGTACCGTGCAGAGTGCGCCGCGTCCGCCAAGGCAGGCGCGCAGCAATTTTCCCGGGAGAGACAACTCGAAGATTACACGCGCCTGTTCGCGCGCCTCACCGGGGCGCAGTCACCCAAGCCGGGCTGAGCAACCCCGCCCCGCAGCCAATTCGTGTTTGCCGTTCCGCAGTGTTTGCCGCTACACGGGGCACCCTTTATTTTTTAAGTAATGCCCATCTTCCTGGCTTTTGCAGACACGACAGTGAAAACAGCGTCACCACCGACCTGGAGCGAGTGGGCGGCGCTGGCCCCGGAATTGGGCGTGGCCGCGCTGGCCTTACTCGTGCTGGCCTTGGAAATCCTACCCTTCGGGCCCTGGCGCCGTCTGGCCCCTGCCGCAGTATGCATCGGGCTTGTCGGCATCGGCGCAGGCGTCGTGGTATCCTGGAAGCGCGTCGGAGAAGCCGGGCCGCAGCTACTGTTCAACGGCTTGATTGCGCAGGGGAAGTTTTTCCACACCGCCACACCGCGCTTGTTTTTTCTGGCAGCAGCGTTGCTTGCGCTCTGGCTCGTCTGGCGCCCAAGACCGCAGGCGGCGAGCCAGAGCGGCGAATTTGCCCATCTCGTGCTCGTCGTGACGGTGGCGCTGATGCTCCTCGTGCAGAGCGCCCATTTCGCGATGCTCTTTGTTGCCCTGGAGACGGTCGCCGTCGGTCTCTATGTACTTGTGGCATTCAACCGCGAGAATGCGCTCTCGCTTGAAGCCGGGGCCAAGTACCTTGTCCTCGGCGGGCTTGGGTCGGCACTGATGCTCTTCGGCATCGCACTGCTCTGCGGCGTCGCAGGATCCCCCCTGCTGGCAGGCGGCAACGCCGGGCTTGACTCACTGGACTTCACCCACATAGGCACTTTTCTCGCGGCGAACAGCACGAACCCACTGGCGCTTGCAGGCATCGGCTTGGTGCTGGTCGGCGTGGCCTTTAAGATCGGCATGTTCCCTTTCCAAATCTGGGTTCCGGATGTTTACCAAGGCGCGCCAACGCCCACCGTGGCCTTTCTCGCCGTCGCCTCAAAAGCAGCTGGGACGCTCGCCCTGTTCATCCTCCTCCGCGGGCCCTTTGCACCCATGGTGCTAGCACCATCCGGGCAGACGGGCGCACTTCATGCGCTGGTGGCCTTGATGGCGGGCGCCACGCTCGTCTTCAGCAATCTGAGCGCGCTGGGACAGACAAATGTGAAACGACTCATGGGCCTCTCCGGCGTGTCACATGCAGGCTTCCTCGTCATGGGCGTCCTATCGGCGCAGCACAAGGACGCCACCCTCGCCCTGCCAGCAATCGCCGTCTATCTGACCGCCTATCTGGCAGGCGTGTTCACCACCCTCGGCGTAGTCACCGAAATGACCCACTCGCAAGACGACGGCGAAGACGATTCGGCGACACAGGAAATCTCTGACTACCAACTCCTCTCCTCGCGCAATCCATTTCTGGCCGGAATGCTCGGCATCGGTGTCGGCTCGCTGGCAGGGATTCCGCCATCGCTGGGCTTTATCGCTAAATTCCTGATAATCACAGCTGCATTTCAGGCAGGCCTGTGGACGCTAGCCGCGCTCGCTCTGCTGTGCGTCTGCGCAGGCGTCTATTACTATTTTTCGTGGATTCGCGAAGCATTCCAGCATGTCTGGATCTCCGAAGAACGCCGCGCCGAGCTGTCCAAACCCATCCACGTGCCACCTCATTCCAAAATCGTGCTCTGGCTGCTGGCACTCACCCTCCTAACCGGAGGCGTCGCCCAAGGCCTGCTCCTGACACTGTAAAGCAGTCGGCCGAATTCCTGCAGGTCCCGACAGAAGCATTTGCATGCCCAGATGTCTACCTCCTTCTCGGCTTCTTGGCAACGCCCATTCCCCAACACGTCTAATGAATTCAACGCGCTGTTCCGGCCACTGGTAATCGTGCTCGCCGATGATGAGCACGCTCTCAGCGTCCACGCGCCAGACTTCAACAAAACCCGCCGCGTTGCGTCCGTTGGCGTTGTTGCCGCCAGCTTCGATAAAATCAAAATACGCGCCGATTGTAGGACTGCACACGCCCGCCGTGGCAAGGCTGCTCAAGCGAGAACAGCATGCAACAACGCAGCTCGGTGTTCGCGGGCTTTTTTGGGCTGTTTTAACTTGGTGCGGGTGGGGGGAATCGAACCCCCGTCTCAAGCTTGGGAAGCTCACATAATAGCCATTATACTACACCCGCTGAAAGCAGGGGCTTACGGTGTCGAGGGTTGGTGCTAAGGCAAGTTTTTTGTGGTATTTTTATGGGGTGTTGCCGTTTGGGCTGGGTGATTTTACCCATGCGAAGAAGAAGCGTTGGTGGCCTTGGAGATCTTTGATAGCTTTGTGGTATTCGTAACCGACGGCCTTGGCGTGTGTGATGAGGGGTTGGGCGTGTGCGATGCCGGTTTCCAAGGCGACGAAACCGTTTGGGCGTAGTTTTGTTTTTGCTTGGGTGAGGATGGTTTTCAGGGCGGATAGGCCGTTTTCTGGGGCGAAGAGCGCGAGGTGAGGTTCGTGCTGGGCGACTTCGTGTTGGGCAGTGGCGAGTTCCGTTTCGGTGAGGTAGGGTGGGTTGCTTGTAATGATGTCGTATTTTTCTTGGGGGGCGAGAGCGTCGAGCCAAGAGCCTTGGGCGAATTTCACGCGTGTCTCCAGGCTGAGGCGGTGTGCGTTTTCGTGCGCGAGTGCGAGTGCGTCGCTGGAAATGTCTGTGGCAGTAAGGGTATAGGTTGGTTTTTCGTGTGCGAGTGCGAGAGCGATGGCCCCTGTGCCTGTGCCGAGGTCGGCGATGTGTGCGTTTTCAGGGGGGGGGCTGGCGAGGATGTGGGCGATGAGTTCTTCGGTCTCTGGGCGTGGGATGAGGGCGCGTGCATCGCACTTGAGGGTGATTTGGCGAAAGCTCGTTTCTCCGGTGATGTATTGGAGGGGTTCGCGCGCGGCGCGGCGGCGTACCCAGTCTCGCAGGTGCGTGAGCCGTTCTTCATCCAAGGGACGCTCGAATTGGAGGTAGAGGTCGAGGCGTTTGCAGTGCAGTGCTGCGGCGAGGAGGAGTTCGGCTTCGAGGCGGGGATTTTCGAGGCCCCGGCCTTCGAGGAAAGCGGTGGTTTTTTTTAGGATTTCAAGCAGGGGGCGCATCGTCGTGCAGTGGTGCGGGTTGGGCGGTGGGGGGCTCTTCGGCAAAGTGGTATGCCCTTGGGCCGAGGCCTGCGGAGAGTTTTCTTCCGAGCACGATAAAGGGTAGGGCAACGAGGGCCAGCGCTAGTGGCCAGCGAGCGACGGCCCATGGGGCGCCCCAGTGGGTTGCCTGCGTCCAGAGCGTGGCGATGGCGATGTTGAGCAGGGCGAGTGGGATGAGGAATTTCCACGAGAGGCGCATCAGCTGGTCCATGCGCAGGCGCAGGAGAGTCGCGCGCATCCACATGAAGCTGAGGATTACGGCGACGAATTTCAGGTAAAACCAGGCGTATGAGGGGATGAATTGCAGGAAGGCGCAAGGGGCCTGCCAACCGCCGAGGAAGAGCGTGACACCGAGGCCGGCGAGGGCGGCCATGCCGAAGTATTCTGCCATGAAGAAGAGGGCGTATTTGAAGCCTGAATACTCGGTGAGGTAGCCGGCGATGATTTCGCTCTCGCCTTCGGGGAGGTCGAATGGGCAGCGGTTACACTCAGCCAGCGCGGCGATGTAGAAGATGAGGGCTCCGGCGACGCCCCAAGGTGTGAAGATATTCCATTGGGGTAGGATGCCACCGAGCCATCCGCCTTGGGCCTCGACGATGCCCGTTAGCGTAAGTGTGCCTGCGGCGATGACTGCGGGTATGGCGGCGAGGAGCAGGGGCAGCTCGTAGCTGACGAGTTGTGCGAGGGCGCGCATGGAGGCGAGGAGCGAATATTTGTTCTGGCTCGACCAGCCTGCCATGAAGATCGCCAGCTCGGAGCAAGCGCCTGCGGCAAAGAAGTAGAGTAGAGCGGCATCAAGGCCGCCGAGGACGACGAGATGTTTGCCAAAGGGGAGTACGGCGAGGCCGAGCAGCGAGATGCAGACGGCACATGCGGGGGCGAGCAGGTGCAGCACTTTGTCGGCGACTGTGGGGACGATGTCTTCCTTGGTGAGTGCTTTTACTGCGTCGGCAAAGGGTTGAAAAATGCCGAAGAGGCGGATGCCAAGAACCCTCACTCTGTTGGGGCCGATGCGATTTTGAAAACGGCCAAGGAGCTTGCGCTCGGTGACGGTGAGGAAAGCGAATGTAAGGCCGAAAACGCTGAGGATGGCGGCGATAGAAACGAGGGAGGTCGCGCCCCAGCGCAGCCAATGCGCGTCGCCCGAAAGGAGCAGGTTGAGGAGCGCGTCGAAGATGTCGGCGGGGAGGGTTTCCATAGGGGAGATCGGGAAGATGAGGGTGGTGTTCAGTCAGGGCACTCGTCGGCGTAGCGCCCGTATTTTTCCATGACGAAGTCCAAGTCCTTGTCTCCGCGCCCGCTGAGGTTGACGAGGATGGTGCGCACGGGTTGTTTTGTGGCGAGTTTTGTGGCGAAAGCGATGGCGTGCGCGCTCTCCAAGGCGGGGATGATGCCTTCGGTGCGGGAGAGGAGGAAAAAAGCGCGGATAGCCTCTTCGTCTGTGGCCGTGGCTGCTCGCGTGCGCCCGGTGGTGTTGAGGTAGGCGTGTTCCGGGCCGACGGAGGGATAGTCCAGCCCGCTGGCTGCGGAATAGACGGGGGCGGGCGCCCCGGAGGCGTCTTGCAGCATGATGGAGTTGAAGCCGTGCATGACACCCTCGCTGCCGTGGGAGAGAGAGGCTGCGTGGTCGCCGAGTTGTGGCCCCCTGCCCAACGGCTCCACACCGTAGAGGGTCACCGGGTCGTCGAGGAAGCCGGAGAAAATGCCCATGGCGTTGGAGCCTCCGCCGACGCACGCCACGACGTCGTCGGGTAGTTCACCCGTCATCTCGATGAATTGCTCGCGTGCCTCGGTGCCCACGATGCGTTGAAACTCTCGTACCATGAGCGGGAAGGGGTGGGGCCCTACCACGGAGCCGATGCAGTAGATGCTGTTTACGGGGTCCTGTAGGTAGGAGGCGAAGGCCGAGTCCACTGCTTCCTTGAGGGTACGCAGGCCGACTGAGACGGGTACAATCTTGGCACCGAGGACTCTCATACGGATCACGTTGGGGTGCTCTTTTGCGATGTCTACCTCGCCCATGTGTATTTCCACCGGGATGCCGAAATAGGCCCCTGCGGTGGCGAGGGCCACGCCGTGCTGGCCGGCCCCCGTCTCGGCGATGAGCTTTCTTTTACCGAGGTACTTGGCCAAGAGGGCCTCTCCCATGCAGTGGTTGAGCTTGTGTGCACCGGTATGGTTGAGGTCTTCGCGTTTCAGGTAAATGCGCGAACTACCGATCTTTTCGGAAAGGTTGCGGCAGTAATAGATGGGCGTCGGGCGCCCTTGAAAGTGGGTACGGATGGAATGTAACTCGCTGATAAAATCGTGGCTGCGGCAGATGCGCTGATAGGCAGCGTTGATCTCGTCCATCTGGTACTGGAGCTCCGGAGGGACAAAAGAGCCGCCAAATTTGCCAAAGAAGCCCTGCGCGTTGGGTTGTCGCCTGTGTGCTGGGATGGCGGCTGTGTTTGCCTGTGTGCTGGAATCTGCTTGCTGCATAGAAAGAAAAGGCGGGCACGCACACTGCCCAAAGCGGCTGTGCGGGCAAGAGCCTTTCGCCTCGAGGGTCGGCGGCGGTGGTGTGTTTTTTGTGTTTTCAGAGGCACCGAGATGGACAGCATAGGATCCTGGTGGCAAAAGTTGTCCGCCCTCGCACGAATACTCACTCACAACGGGTTCCCAATCCATTCCCCCATGAAAAAGTTACTCGCATGCATAGACGGTTCAATCTACGGGCAGACGTGCTGCCAGTACGCGCTCTGGCTCGCGGAGAAGACAGGCGCGTCGGCAAACATGCTCTACGTTTCGGAAATCTGGCAGTATGAGGCGCCGCTTGTTGCCGATTTTGGCGGCAGCCTCGGAGCGCAGCCCTATTTGGGCCTGACGGCGCAATTGCGCCAGGTCGAGGCAAAGAAGGCCGGGCTGATTGAAGGCTACGTGCGCTCGGTCTTTGAAAAGGCGGGCCTCGGCGAACGTGTCGCGTTCCACTCTCGCACGGGGGTGCTTGTGGACAGTATTGTCGAGTTTGAGACTTCGCCAGCCTTGGCGGACTTGCTCATCATCGGCAAACGCGGCGAGGCGGCCAATATGGCGAAGGCGCACCTTGGCTCGAACATGGAACGCGTCGTGCGCGCGAGCCATCTGCCGTGCTTCGTCGCCAATCGCGAATTTACCGAGCCGCGCAAACTGCTCTTCGCCTGCGATGGCAGCGCCAGTGCGGATAAGGCAATCGCCTGGTATGGGGCCAATAGGAATGCGTTTGCAGATGCCGAAGTGCACGTCGTCACTGTTGCCGCAAAACAAGATGGGGTTGGCGAGGTGGAGGCCCGCTTGAACCAAGCCGCACAGGCCTTGGAGGCCCACGGCTGCAAGGTTGTGCGCGCCCTGCTCTCGGGCATTCCCGCCGAAGCCATCGCCGCTTACCAGCAGGAGCAGGGTGCCAACCTCCTGCTCATGGGTGCCTATGGGCACTCGCGCATCCGCCGTTTGCTGATAGGCAGCACGACGGTCGAGTTGCTCCAGCGGTGCCGAGTACCCGTCGTCTTGTTCCGATGAGTGCACGCACAGGGCCGCTGCCTACTTTCTCCTTGCTTCGAGGGCGGTGACGCCCAGTCTGCATCTCCTCCTTGCGCGGACGAATAGCTCAGTTGGTTAGAGCGCCTCGTTTACACCGAGGAGGTCGGGGGTTCGAGCCCCTCTTCGTCCACCAGCCCGGTGTTTCTCCGCGCAACAACCGAGAACAGAATACATGAAGAAGCATACCTTGTCCGCCCTCGTCGAAAATAAGTTTGGTGTTCTTGCGCGCGTCGCAGGGATGCTGAGTGGGCGCGGGTTCAATATAGAGACGCTTAACGTTGGCCCCACGCATGACCTCGCCCTCTCGCGCATCACGGCGACAGTTATCGCAGACGAGGCGGCCCTTGATCGTTGCGTGCGCGCCCTCGGGAAGCTTGTTAATGTCATTGAAGTGCAGGATTTCAATGAAGTGGAGCACGTTTCGCGCGAACTCCTCATTGTGAAAATACGCTCAGACAAGAAATCGCGCTCTGAGCTTATCGAGCTTTCGGGCCTCTTTCGTGCCAAGATCATCGACGTGGCCCACACCTCGCTCATCATCGAATTCACAGGCCCGGAACACAAGATCTCAGCCTTTCTCAAGCTCATCGAGCCATACGGCATCCTTGAGCTGGCACGTACGGGCCAGGTGGCCCTGAAACGTGGTACCTGAGCCGCCACACTACCTTTTCCCTCCAACAACAACCAACTAACATACACCACAGACATGCCAGCAAAAGTCTACACAGACAAAGACGCCGCCCCCGCCGTGCTCAAAGGCAAGACCCTCGCCGTGATCGGTTTCGGCTCGCAGGGCCACGCCCATGCCATGAACCTCAAAGACAGCGGTTGCAAAGTCATCGTCGGCCTCTACAAGGGCAGCAAATCCATCGCTTCTGCGAAGAAAAAAGGCTTTGAGGTCTATGAGACCGCCGAGGCCGTGAAGCGCGCCGATGTGCTCCTTGTCGCCCTTCCGGATATGCGACAGGCCGATGTTTTCGAGAAGGACATCGCCCCCAATCTCTCCAAGGGCAAGACGATCCTCTTCATCCATGGCCTCGCCATCCACTACGGCCTCATCAAGCCACCCGCAGGGGTCAACGTGGCGATGGTCGCCCCCAAAGGCCCGGGGCACATCGTGCGCGCCCAGTACGTGGAGGGGAAAGGTGTTCCGGCGCTCATCGCCGTTGCGCAAGATGCCGACCGCAATGCGAAAAAAATCGCCCTCGCCTGGGCCCATGGCATCGGGGCGACACGCGCCGGCGTCATCCAGACGACTTTCAAGGAAGAGACCGAGACGGATCTTTTCGGCGAGCAAGCGGTGCTCTGCGGTGGCGCGAGCGCCCTTGTGCAGGCGGGGTTCGAGACGCTTGTCGAGGCGGGCTACCAGCCCGAGATGGCTTATTTCGAGTGCCTGCACGAGCTGAAGCTCATCGTGGATCTGATGGTCGAGTCTGGCATCGCGGGAATGCGTTTTTCCGTTTCTGAGACGGCCAAGTATGGTGACATCACCCGTGGCCCGCGCGTTGTGAATGCCAAGGCCAAGGCCGAGATGAAGAAGATTTTGACGGAAATCCAGACAGGCAAATTCACCAAGGAATGGGTCGCCGAATATAAGGGTGGCCTCAAAAACTACAAAAAGTTGCTTGCGGATGGTGAAAAGCATCTTGTGGAAAAGACTGGGCAGCGCTTGCGTGCCCTGATGCCTTGGGTGCAAAAGAAGAGCATCAAGGGCTCTCAGGCGGACTACACCACCAAGTAAGTGCTGTACAGGCTCCTTCGACAAACCAAGCCGGATGCGGCACCGTTTCTGCGCTTTTGCCTCGTCGGCTTGGTCAATACGTTCTTGCACTTTTGCGTGCTGAACCTGCTCGTGGAAGTGTTCGCTTGCCCGACGACTTGGGCCAATGTCGCGGGCTTTTTGGTGGCCAACACTTTTTCTTATTACGCCAATAGTTTCTGGAGCTTCAAGGTGCGCCCGGGAGCTAGGAGTTACAGCCGGTTTTTTGTCACTTCTGTGGTTGGCACATTGATTTCCTATGCGGCCATGGATCTTGGTCAGGCGCTGAATTGCCTCTGGCGCCTCGTCTTCCTTTTCCAAGTTTCCCTTTTGGCGCTGATAAACTTCACCCTGCTGCGGCTTTTTGTTTTCCCACGGCGCGATGAGACGCAAAAAGGGGCCCCGCCTCGGGGGCCCTCTGAGATGTAAGTGGAGGTGCGGGGCGGAATCGAACCGCCGATAGAGCTTTTGCAGAGCTCGGCCTTACCACTTGGCGACCGCACCTTTAAAAAATAGGGTCACTTTGGGCGGGTAGCCTGTTGTTTCAAGCATAATTTTCCAAAGTGTGCCCCGCCGCGTTAGCGCAGGTGCTTGACGCGGTCGTGCTCCTCGTGGCGCTTGGCGTTGTTCCAGCGCCCCATGTCTCCGACGAGGTAGCCCGTTATGCGGCGGATGCGTTCGAAAGACACATCACCCTCGGTGCGTCCACACTTTGGGCAAGTGTCGTGGATGATGCCTGTGTAGCCGCAGACGGGGTCGCGGTCCACAGGGTGGTTGATGCTGCCGTAGCCGATGCCGTTTTCCTTCATGGTGCGGATGATAGTCTCGAAGGCTTCGAGGTTATCCGTCGGCGAGCCGTCCATTTCGATGTAGGTGATGTGCCCGGCGTTACACAAGGAGTGGTAGGGCGCTTCGAGTTCGATTTTTTCGACGGCGCGGATACTGTGATAGACGGGGATGTGGAAGGAGTTGGTGTAGTACTCCCTGTCCGTTACGCCGGGAATGAGGCCGAAGCGTTTGCGATCGATGGCAGTGAAGCGTCCCGCGATGCCCTCGGCGGGTGTCGCCAAGAGAGAGAAATTGAGCTCGTGGACGCGCGCGAGCTCGTCACATTTTTTGCGCATTCGCGCGACGATGTCGTACCCAAGTTGTTGGGCCTTGTGGCTTTCCCCGTGGTGTTCGCCGATGAGACCGACCAGAGTCTCTGCGAGGCCGATAAAGCCGATGGAGAGAGTGCCGTGTTTGATAATCTCGCGCAGGGGCGTATCCAAGCGGAGGGATTTGCCGCCCATCCAGATGCCTTGGCCCATGAGGAATGGGAAATTGCGCGGTGTCTTTCTGGCCTGAATCTCGAAGCGCTCGAGGAGTTGTTCAGCCACGAGGTTCATTTTTTCCTCCAGCTCCTGATAAAAGCCGGGCAAGTCAGCCAAGGTGCGCTCATGGAGGGCAACACCGTGCTTGAGGGCGAGGGCGGGCAGGTTGATGGTGGTGAAGGAAAGGTTGCCGCGCGAGGTGATGCGCCCGTCGCTCTCCGGAAAGATAGAGCCGAAGACGCGTGTACGGCAGCCCATGGTGGCGACCTCCGACCGGTAGTCGCCCGGCTTGTAGTATTTGAGGTTGAAGGGGGCATCGAGGAAAACGAAGTTCGGGAAAAGCCGTTTGGCGGAGACGCGCATGGCTTCTTTGAACAGGTCGTAGTTGGGGTCTTGGGGCGAATAATTCACGCCATCCTTCACCTTGAAAATGGTGATGGGGAAGATGGGCGTCTCGCCCTGGCCCATGCCGTTCCAGACGGCTTTCAAGATAGAGGCGATGACGAGACGCCCCTCGGTACTGGTGTCTGTGCCGAAATTCACCGATGTGAACGGCACTTGGGCGCCAGCGCGCGAGTGCATGGTGTTCAGGTTGTGGATGAACGCCTCCATGGCCTGCTCTGTCTCGTGGATGGTGTCCTCGGTGGAGAGCTCGAAGACAGTGTTGAGTGTGTCCTCAGAAATGTGTGGCGCGACAGGGGCAAGGGCGATGGCGAGAGATTTGAGCACTTCGGGCAGCTGGGGTTTGGGGAAGGCGATGCGGTGCGTCTCGGCCTCGGCCTCCCATGCGGCGACGGTGTCCTTGATAGTCTGCGCGGCCACGCTGTGGCCTTCAAAATGCAGACACCGTCCGAGGTTTTTCATGAAAGCCGAGCGCTGTGTTCGTCTGACGCCTTGGGCCATGGCGTAGTCAAAGTTGGGGATACTCTGGCCACCGTGTTGCTCGTTTTGGTTGGACTGCAAGACGATGGCGGCAAGGTTGGCGCAGCTGCGGATGTTGTTGGGCGGGCGGATGCTGCCGTGGCCCGTGCCAAAGCCTCGCTCAAAAAGCTCGGCGACATCAATCTGGCAGCAGGTGAGCGTACCCATGGGCAGGAAGTCGAGATCGTGGATATGGATATCCCCATTGTTGTGGGCCTCGAAATGCTCGGGTTTGAGGGCGACCGTGCGCGAGTACTCCTTGGAACTTTCCGAGCCGAACTTGAGCATGATGCCCATCGCCGTGTTGCCGTCCACGTTGGCATTGTCGCGCTTGAGGTCGTCCGCCTCGGAGGCATCGCGCACAAGACCGCCGAGCGTCTGCATGAGGCGCGACTTGCTGTTGCGGATGCGGCTGCGCTCCTGCCGGTAGAGTATGTAGGCCTTGGCCGCCTCGAAGCGGTTCATCTCCACGAGCGTCTTTTCGACGACGTCTTGAACGTCCTCCACGGTGGGTGTCTCGCCAAGATAGATTTCGTTGAGCCGCTCAGCAGCGAGCTTCCCCGCCGACACCGGCAGCTGCGGGTCGTTCACCCCCGTGGAGAATACCGCAGCACGGATGGCGTGGATAATCTTTTCGATTTGGAAAAACTCTTTGCGCCCATCGCGCTTGCGGATGAGTGTGACGGTAGCCGCAGTCGTGCGGGCGGGTTTTATCGGGTGTACCACTCCTTGTGGGAGACGGCCCACGGCAGGCTGTTCAGGCGTGGGCGCAACGACGGCAGAGATTTTTTTCTGCGTAGTGTAGCTTGGTTGGGCGAAGGACATGGCGAAGTCGGGCGGGCGCAGATGCGCACAAGGAAGGGTTTGTTGTGGAAAGAAAAACGTGAAGTTCCCCCAAGAGAGAACCTGTGAAAAAGCAGACCGAATGTGCCACAAAACAGTCAGATTTCACGCAAAAAAGAGATTTTTCGAGCAACGCTCCTCCATTGGCCCAAGCTGTTTTTCGCCGTGGGCAACATCGGCCAGACAGAGCTCTCGCTTGTAAATACGCATAGAGTGAAGCGCAATATCTTGAAAATAAATAAGTTGTCCGGCACAGCGGAATCTTTTGGAACGGCACAGGGATGCTCCCCCGTTTCACGAATTGAGAAACACGCCGCCCGCATTCGTCTTTTTGACGGAGCTTGCATTTTTTACAAAATGCCAAGGCCATATTTTTCAAATCCACGCGGCAAAAACAGAGCAGGCGGGAGTTGGACGCTCCGCGTTGCGAAGCTCAAGTATGCAAACCCAACCCAACTCCAGCTACAAACTTTAAACAGCCATGAGCAGCTCCTGCCAAGACAGGTTTTCGCTGCGTTACGAACTCGTACGCTGCGCCCAGAGAAACGGCATCTGTACATGCACGCGCCAGTTTCGCCTGCTCCCGCAACACCGTGCGCGAATGGCTGCGCCGCTGGCGCGCAGGCGACCACACCCTCGCCATCACCCACATGATCAAACACCTAAAAATCCACGGTGTGGATCTCAAACACGTTGAAGTGCGCACCGGTCTGGGCACCGAGTTTGACGGCGACACCGTTCATTACCGCCCCAAAGTCTTCTGCAGCGCCATTGCGACCATGGGAGCGTACCACCACTTCAGTCCGCCCGCGCGCCCCAACTGCAACGTCGGCGTCGAAAGTGTCCACGCCACCATCGAGAACGAGTTCTTCGATTTGGAGAATTTTTCGGGCCGCGCACACGTCATGGCAGCTGCGGGCACCTATCAGCACTATCACAATTTCGCCCGGAAAAACCGCTCGCGCGCCAACAAAACCTCGGTCGAGTTGCTCCGCGAAAAGGCACCCAATCTGTACCCTCGCATCCTCCTTTTACGCCCATGCCTTCTCGACGCCCATATGGGTCAACTTCTGTCTAGACCTCCCGTGTTTCCGCAGAGCCACACAAACGCTCTGGACATACCCCCGCTCCTGCCTACTTCTGTACCGTTCCCATGCACATTGAGAACTTGAAAGTTTTCGTGAGCCTTGCGGAGACGCAAAGTTTCTCCCGAACAGGCAAACTGCACGGCATCACCCAATCCGCCGTCAGCCAGCAACTGCGCGCCTTGGAGAACCACTTCGGCGTCCAGATCGTCGACCGGAATCAGAAGATCTTCCGCCTGACACGCGAGGGCGAATGCCTCCGCGCAGCAGCGCAAGACATCACGCGTGGCTACGACATCCTGATAAACGACCTCAAGGAAATGCGCCACGAGATCGCCGGCACCATTCGCCTCTCCACGATCTACAGCATCGGGCTGCACGAGTTGCCCCCCATCGTGAAACACTTTCTCTCCAAATACCGGACAGTGGACGTGCGTATCGCCTACCGGCGCTCCAACCTCGTCGTGGAGGACATCTTGCGCGGCGAGGCAGACTTGGGCCTGATCGCCTACCCGACAAAAACGCGCGACCTCGAGGTCATCCCCTTCGCCGAAGACTGCCTGGTAGTCATCTGCAATCCGGCGCACCCCTTGGCAAAACGCAAAAGAGTCAAGCTCGCCGAGCTAGCCAGCCAGTGTTTCATCGGCTTCGACCACGACATCCCGACACGTAAGGCGACCGACCGGATTTTTTGCGAATACGGCGTCAAACTCGTCCCCAGCATGGAATTTGACAACGTGGAGACGCTCAAGCGCGCTGTGGAGGTGGGCGCCGGGGTGGCCCTCGTGCCGGCGGAAACGGTACGCCAAGAGGTGGCCCAACAAACACTTGTCGAGCTCTCGCTGGAGGACTGCCACATCAAGCGCCCGCTCGCCTACATCCACCGCAAGACGGCCGTCCTGACGCCCGCAATGGTGCGCCTCGTGGATACCAGTACGGAGCTCGGCAAAGCCTCGCTCACGTGAATACCCTCGCCTTTGCATCCGGCACGAGCACAAGGCAACATCGCAAGCTTTTTCATTCACAAGAACACAGAGCACATCCATGAAGAAAATTCTCATCGCGGACAAAATCTCGCCCAGTGGCGTGGCTTGGCTCAAGGAGCAGCCGGGCATCAAAGTCGTTGAGGCACAAGGCGTCTCTGCCGAGGAACTTTCTTCTCTGGTGGGAGATGTCGCGGCGATTCTCGTGCGCAGTGAGACAAAGATAACGCGGGCCATCATGGAAGCTGCCCCTGCCTTGGTATGCGTCGGGCGCGCAGGGGTGGGCGTGGACAATATTGACGTGGAGGCAGCGACGGAGCGCGGCGTCATCGTCATGAACACGCCAAGCGGCAACACCATCGCCACAGCAGAATTGACGTTCACACACCTGCTCTGTTGCGCCCGCCCCGTACCCTCTGCCGCCGCCTCGATGCGCGGGGGCATATGGGCACGCAAGGATTTTTCCGGCACGGAACTATACGGCAAAACACTCGGTATCCTCGGTCTGGGGCGCATCGGTACAGAGGTGGCCAAGCGAGCGCTCGCCTTTGGCATGAAGGTGCTCGCCCACGACCCCTACCTCACCGACGCGCGTGCCAAGGCCCTCGGCATCGAGATGGCCTCCAAGGAGGAAGTGTTCGCACAAGCCGACTACATCACCGTACACATGCCGCTCACACCGCAGACGGAAAACATGATAGACTCGGCAGCCATCACACGGATGAAGCCGGGCGTGCGCCTCGTCAACGTGGCGCGCGGAGGCCTCGTCAACGAAGAGGCTCTCGCCGAAGGGCTGCGCAGCGGTAAAGTGGCCTCGGCAGGCTTCGACGTCTTCACCACAGAGCCCCTGCCCGCCGACTCTCCCTTGCGCTCGCTGTCCAAGCTCACGCTCACGCCGCACCTCGGTGCCTCAACAGGCGAGGCCCAGGAAAGTGTCGGCATCGAGATCGCGCAAGCCGTGGCCCAAGTGCTCACCGGCGGCCCGTGCGTCAACGCCGTCAATATGCCCAGCATTGATCCACGCTTGCTGCAACAGCTGCGTCCATTCATCCTGCTCGCAGAAAAAATCGGCAGACTTGTGGGACAACTCGCCAGCGAGCGTGTGGAAAAACTGCGCATCACCTACTGGGGCACCCTCACTGAGTGCGACACGCTGCCACTCTCGCGCGCCATCCAGCGCGGCTACCTGCGCCGTATCAGCGGGCAGGTCAACGACGTCAACGCCCCGCACCTCATCAAGCGCCTCGGCGTGGATGTGCAAGTCACCCAATCCAACGGCGAGGCAGACTATCGGGACTTGATCCAGGTGGAAGCCGTGTGCACCGGAGGAACAGTGCGGAGCCTCGCCGGGACAGTCGTTGGCAAAAACCATCTGCCGCGCATCGTGCTCCTCGACCAATATCCGTTGGAATTTGTGCCCGAGGGGACGCTGCTCATCGCCGAAAACCTCGACCGCCCGGGCATCGTTGGCGAGATAGGCACAGTGCTGGGCGCCGCCGGAGTAAACATCGCCAACATGACGCTCAGTCGCACGACAGACGCCTCAGGGCACGCCCTCTCCGTTTACCAGCTGAGTGGCGCACCAGACGAGTCCGCCCTCAAGCGTATTCGCCAAAACCCAGCCATGCTGTCTGTGCAAGTTGTCGAAGCCTAAGACAAGCCATGCCCATCCCCATGATCACCACAGCCACAGCCGCGTCTATTCCCGGCAATGTGGTGGTACTGGGGGGGTGTCTGGCTGGCATGTTGGTGGCGATGTTCACCGGCGCGCGCCACGGCTACTGGAACGGAGCGCTGCGACAGATAGCGCCAACGGTTGCGCTCGTCATCGCAAGCTTCGTCGCCTGGGCAGGCGGGCCCAGCTTCGGCCACGTCGCCCTGCGCGGCACTACGGTGCCGTGGCTCCTGCGCGGCCTGTCCGGGATGCTCATCATAGGATGCATCGTCTGGCTCATCGCCTTTTCCATCCTGTGGCGCATCGGGCGGAACAGGACCCCCAATCCCACAGGCGAAGTGGAGCGGCCCGTCTTGGGCGCCATCGCCGGGTGCTGGACGGGCATCGCCTGGAGCATGACGGCCTTCCTCATCATCGCCGCGCTGGGCTCATTCGCACAATTCTGGCTCACCAATACGCCAACACCTCCAGGCAATTTCGCGAGGCCCGTACTCGTCAATCTCGTCCGCGTGAAAAATTCCCTCGCCCTCGTCAAACGTCTCTCTTGGCTGGAGGCATGGAACCCAATGCCCGCAAAAACGCAGCGGACACTTGAGAAAGGGATGCGCGTGCTCAACTCGCCCGCCACTTTCGCGCGCTTACGGCACCTCGAGCCTGTCAGGGCAATCGCCTCTCACCCAGCCTTCTACCCGCTGATGCAGAATACGGAAATCTGGCAAATCATCGCCGCGCACGACGTCGAAAAACTCGTCACCCACCCGGCCATCCTGCACCTGATCGCCGACGATGATTTCCAGCGCATGCTCTCCCAAGTGGATCTCGAAGAACTGTTCACCAAAGCCCTCGGCGAATACTGAGGCCGCGGCCCGCCCCCGCCTTTGGGCTTGATGAGCCTCACCACACCGATGTCTTGGAACACCACATGAAAACGCTCATCGAAGGCGCAGGACATTTCATCTGGCCGCTCGGCTTTTGCTCATTTCTCGCAGTATTCATCGTGGCGGAGCGCCTCCTCGCCTTGCGCCCCGCCCGGGTATTGCCCGGGGCCATCACCGATGCCCTCCAACGCGGTGATCTCCGCACTCTGCCCTCAGAACTTGGCCGCTCCACAGCCGGGCGCATTCTGCACTTTTTTAAAAAGAACAACCCCGACGCGGAAACGCTCAAAGCCTTTGCCCAGATTGAGCTCTCACGCCTTGAGCGCGGCCTCTTCCTCCTCGACACCATCGTGAGCGTCGCACCACTGCTCGGCCTGCTGGGCACCGTCTACGGACTCTTCATCCTCATGCCGCAGACGACAGGCCAGCCCGATCACGCCTCGCTCTCACACGGCGTCGGTATCGCTCTCACCACCACCGTCATCGGCATCGGCATCGCCATCCCCGCCCTCTTCTGCAGCAACTTCATCGCGCGCCACCTGGAGCTCCTCTCGGCTAGGATAAACCTGCTCGTCGAACGCCTCTGCGCCTTGGGCGCCACAACGAGCCCAACAGAAGAAAACACACCTCCACTACCCCATCTGCAATGAGTCTCTACCGCCCAAGAAAACGGCAGAACCAGATCAATATCGTACCACTCATCGACGTGATGACCGTGCTGATTTTTTTCTTTTTAATGACCATGCGCTTCGACGAGATAATGACCCTCGACATCTCACCCCCAAGCGCCGAGAGCGCGACCCCCGAATACGCCAACGGCACAGGCGCTGTCGTCGTAGCCATCTCCAAAAAAGGCACCTTCTTCTACAACAAACAGGAAGTCACAAAACAGGAACTCGCACGCCGCCTGACGGATTTGGGAAAGAAATTACCCGGACATTACATTTTCGTTGTTGCTGACGGACAAACGTTCACGCAGGATGCCCTGTATGCTGTGGATCAGGCAAATAAGGCCGACCTCCGGCCTCGCTTGGTCACGCAATCTTCTCGTTAAACAAACACTCTAACCTAATCTATATGAAAAATCTGCGTTCCATCCTAAGCGCCACAACGATTTGTGCTGCCGTTGCGTTGGCATTCCACGGTTGCGCTGCCGAGTCTCCATGGAAACTCACAAGCGAGAAACTTGACGACGCTATCCGCATCGAGCTCTTCGCCAACGGCATTGTCCGCGTCAACAGGGAGAAACTCCCAAGCGCCCAACTGGCCACAGCCCTTTACGAGCTCGGGCTCAAATTCCCCCAACGCAAGATCGCCCTCATCGTAGAGGAAGACATGAGAGACGCCGACAAAGCCATCGCCTATATCAAAAGACACTCCGCCCAAAACGGGCTCGGAGATGTCGTTGTCCTGAAACCATCAGACCTCAACAAACGCGGCTTCTCCCTGAAGGACGAACCCGCCGCACCACCTCCGCCCACACCCGCATCAACAGCAACCTCGCTGGCTGAACCCACACCGACTGCGCCAGCGTCGGCTCCGCCTGCTGAGCTCAAACCCACAGTCGCCGCAACCCCTGAGCCGCTAGTCACACCCACGCCTGTGGCCGAGCCACCACCCGCACCACCTCCACCCTCACCGCTCATCATAGAAGTTTCGAAAAACGGCGAGTACAAATTGGACGGGCAAAGTGTCAGCGCCCCAAACCTCCCGGCCCAACTCAAGGCCATCGGAGAAACGACGCCCGGGCGCGAAGTCAACATCCGCACTGAACCCGGCACGCCCTTCACAGCGATCAATTCCGTGCGTGTCGCCAGCCGCGATGCTGGCCTCGGGAAAATCTCCATCAAATAAAACACCGCCCAGCACACGCACACATGAAGACCGCCACTCGGAGCGCCACTACGGGTGGCGGTCTTGTTTGCTCCTGCGAGTTGAAAATCAAGGCCGTGCCCAACTCCGTAAAAAGTGCCATGGCCGGGCGCCTCGGCAATGCATGGAAAGTAAGGCTTCAGGCCGTCCCCGAAGGCGGTAAGGCAAACAAAGAATTGCTCGATTTCCTCGCGGGGAAACTCGCCCTACCCCGCAAAGCGATCCAGCTCGTAAGCGGCAGCACCTCACGCGAAAAACGCGTCCGCATCACCGGGCATACATTAGCCGAAGTCGAAAAAATCCTGCTGGTCTGAACTCTCCTCGCCGATATTCCCTCCCATCGGAAATATCAAAAACGCCAAGTCCTACTTATCTGCCGCCCAAATCAGACCTCTCTTCAACTGGCTTTCTATCTCGTGACGACACTATCTTAATAAGATAGCAGATTGAGCAGCAATTGCGGCCAGATGCCTAGCAGCAGCATCAACGCTGCCACGGGTACCAGTACCAGTATCTCGCGGCGCGTCAAATCACTTACCGACGTCGTGTGTACCCCAAATTCTCCGTGAAATACGCGCTGCCAGAACGTCAGCAAGAAAACCGCAGTGCCGAGCAAGCCGAGCGTCGCCACAGCCGCCACCCAAGGTTCCAAGCTGAAAACGCCTCGAAAAATCATGAATTCACCCGCGAAACCATTGAGACCAGGCAAGCCGAGCGACGAGAACAACGCCACCCCGCAAAGGGTCGCAAAGACGGGCGCCGTTCTGCGTACGCCACCGAAATCTCCCAATCCGCGCACCCCAGAACGGCTCTCAAGCACCCCGGCGCAAAAAAACAAAGCCGCCGCCGAAAGCCCGTGGTTGAACATCTGCAGCCACACACCCGCGAGGGCGCAATCCCGGCTCGCCGCCACACCTATTTCCACGGGGTCGGCAACCCTCGCCACGGCAAAAAAACCCAGCAAACAATACCCCAAGTGATTTACCGATGAGTAGGCCAACATACGTTTCATATCGCTCTGGCGTATCGCGGCATAGGCCCCCAGCACAATGCCTGCCAGCGCCAGCCACAATAAGTAGGGCGCCGCCACTGAGAACTCTGTCGGGAAAAGACGCAGCAGCAAAAAGCTCACCCCCCAAAGCCCCATCTTCGACATGATGGCTGTGAGGAACATCGACACCCCGGGCGGCGCCTCCGCATACGTCGCAGGCAGCCAAGTGTGAAACGGGAACATCGGCACCTTCACCGCCAACCCGAGCAAGATGCCCAGAAAAACAAGACTCGGCGCCCCGGCACCGAATTTCCCCGCAATCTCAGACGTCAACGCCACACCCTTCAGCGCCAACAAGTCCCAGTGCAAGGTGCCCGTCGCCGCGTAGATGATAGCTAGAGCGAGCAACATAAACGCGCTCCCGCCTATTGTATAGACTACAAACTGATAGGCCGCACGCCCAGCCCCTGGGCCACCCCAAAGTTTGATGAGAAAAAACGCCGGGAAAAGGCTTAGCTCCCAACACAGAAACCAGAAGACAAGATTGCATGATAAAAAGACCCCGAGGGCTGCGCTCTGGACAAGCAAAAACAGAGTATTGAAAAGATGTGCCCGCTCCACCGTCCACGAGGCCAGCAACGACAAAGGCGCGACAACGCCCAACAACAACACCAACAGGAGCGCCTCCGGCATCAGTCGTAGATCCAGCCCAACCCCAAGTGGATGCGCCACCTTCGCATAAAAAGCAAAGGACGATAAAGGAACGGCATTTTGCGCCAGCACCCCCAACGCGAGCACTAAAGTCGAAAAGCTGAACCCAAGCCCTATGGCACGTGCCACGTGATTTGGCGTGCGGGGACAAAGCGCGAGCACCAACGCCCCAAGCAAGGGCAACGCCCAGATGAGCAGCGGCACGAGCCCTGCCGCCCTCCCAGCACCAATGCCCGTCGTCGCTAAAGAAAAAACGAAGGAATCCATGGAGAAAAATGTATCCCAAAATAAAGGCCTGCTTTTGGCAACGCGTTAGATAAAAGATGACGGAAACACGGCAGGTCCAGATAGAAGTTGGCCCATGCCGAGAGATCCCGCATTTTCTCCATTGCGTTGCGGCACTTTAGCCTTCCGTCTGTCGGCCGCTTAGCTCTCAGCAGACATACATAAAATTATTCCCCAAACTTGCCGTTGCGTTGCTTTTGTTGCGACCTTTGGGTTTTTCCAGCTCGCCGCGCAAACCGTTGCGCAGACCGCGCTGACAATGGGAGGGTTCGCCGGGTTGCGTGCACCGGGCGCGGCGCTGCGGAGTGCAAAGAGTCGGCTGGCCGGAACCGGTGAGCCGCTGACTTTGGAACCGACTGTGGAGCTGGATTCTCGCGAGGCTGGCGCCGGGGTTGAGCTTGGTGCCGTGCAGCCGAAGCAGGACACGGTCACGCTGGAGGGGTTGTCAGAGTTTGAGGGCGGAGCTTGCGCGGCGTTTGCGCGGGAAGGATGCTGCGGATTCTGTGGAGGCTCTGCGTGCGTTCTGGCGGCGTGTCGAGGTGCGGCGTGCGGCAGCGGCGAGGTCGCCGGAGGAGCTGCGGCGGAGGGAGGAACAAGCCCGGCAAAATCAGCGTGCGCGGGAGGAACGCGAGCAACGCGAGGCGGACTTTGCGGCGGAAGGCACACAGGGACGTTCGGACAAACCGGTGTCGCCTGTGGTGATCGTGTCAAAGGCAGGTCTGGACAGGATGAGTCTTGGATCGGTGTCGCGATGGGTTCGCACTCAGTTTGCGGGAAGGGTTTTTCGCAACAGGGATTCGAGGTGGAATATTGGCGTGTCTTCAGAGGGGGCAAAACACGCGGCGACACAAACGCGGGGAACTGCGCGTCAGTCCATGGAGGGATTGGACAATCTCATTGAAAATGCTATCTGGATGGGGCGCGATAGAAACACGAAACCTGAGGGAACTAACAAAAACATTCGATGGTTCCACCGCTTCTACGTTCCGTTTCAGGTGGGACAGAAGCGATACGTTGCCAAACTGATAGTGAAGGAAACCCTGAATGGCGAACGATTCTATGATTTGCGTTCTGGCGAAATTAAAACGCTGGCGCGCCCAACAGATGAGCAAGGGGCAATTCCCCCAACACCAGCGCCGAGAACAGTTTCGGATCTGGCGGAGGCTGTCAAGCGGCTGTGGCCTGCGGATGCGATTGATTCGACTGCGCCTCGCAATGAGCGGCGGGAAAAGGTTGGGCCGAGGGTGGATTTTGCGAATGAGGCGGATGAGGCGGAGGGCGCGGAGGGCGGTCTGGATGAGGCGGAAAAGGCTGCGGTGTTGGAGCGGGTGCGGGGGGCGTTCCCGTGGTTGTTTGGGAACTATGATATTTTGCTGGGGGATTTGAACCGGGCGTTGAGGGAGAGGGGTTACAGCGGGCCGATTCCGGATGCGGCACTGGCGGCGCGGCTGGGTGTGTCTGACCAGGCGCGGCGGGTGCGGGGGGAACGGGATTTGATTGTGATTTCTGCGCGGGCTTGGGATGAGCAGGGGCGCGGGGCGGCGCTCTTGATGCATGAGGCGGCGCACGCGTTCATGGACAGGCTGCCGGATGCGACGCTGGCTGAGTTGCGGGAGATGTGGCGCAAGGAAATCTCCGCTCGCACGGGGCCGCTCTACACGGATGGGGAGCTCAATTCGCCACTGGCGCATGTTGAGGAAGAGAGCGAGCGGGGGTTCAAGGAATGGTTTGCGGAGCGGGTGGCGCGCCTCAATGCGGAGTGGGCTCGGGCGCGGTTGGAGGGGCGGGGTGAGACCGCTCGCGTGGATAGTGTGTCTCGGATCGGGAGGCTGGCGCGGGCGTTCAGGGATTTCATGCGCAGGGCGTGGGAGAGTTTCGCGGGGCTGTTCAGGGGGAAGGCGTCGGCGGGGCAACGGGAGCTTTTCGAGCGGAGGTTCCGTCAGTGGTTGGTTGATGGCGAGGTGGCGTTGAGAGAACCGCGAACGGCGCGAAAGGCGCGAACAATTTATGGAAGCAATCAAGCTGATGGCAATGGTGATGTGTCTGCTCGCGCAGACAGTGAGCATGTTCCGGGGCGATCCTCTCTCGGTCGTGATGTGGGCGATGATGGGGATGTCGCTCCGGGCGATGCCTTAGGCGCCTTTGGCCAGGCGAAACGGGCGAATCCTGACATCAATTTCTTTGATGCGTGGCATGGGTCGCGGGCGAGGTTCGATAAGTTCCGGATGTCAAAGGTGAAGTCCGGGCAGGGTTCGAACACGTTTGGGTATGGGCTGTATTTCGCGTCGCTGGCAGATGTGGCGAGGGGCTACGCGGGGATTGTCCCGGGCAGGCTGGGCGCGTTCTCGGTGGGAAACAAGGGTGAGCATGTGCAGATTTTCCTTAACGGGAACAAGGAGCCGGAGCGCGGTCCGCTGATGGGCAATCACGTCCTTGCCGCGCTCTTCAAGGCATACAAGGATTCTGACAAGAATCCACGGAAGGTGCGGGAGGTCCTGCTGATCCGGCTGGGCGATCGGAGGCGGATGCGGCTGGAATCGGGCCCGGCGCATGAGGGGCTCCTTGAGGCGTTGCGTCTGGTGGAAGCGGGTAAGGTGCGCTTCCAAAAGGGGCGGCTGCCGAGGTCGGTTTACAAGGTGAAGATCCACGGGGACAAGACGGTGGATGAGCTGAGCTTTTTGGATTGGAACAAGCCTGTCCCGGCGTCGATGCGTGCGAAGGTGGACGCGGCGGTGTTGGAGATTTACCCGGAGGGTGTGCCGCCGTGGTTTCGCAATCCTGAGCAGACCGGGGGCGAGCTTTACAAGGCGCTTACCAAGGAGCTTGGGTGGGACAAGCAGCGCGC
>JAITHA010000012.1 GCA_031280235.1 Puniceicoccales bacterium
CAGGAGCTGCTCATGGCTGTGTAAAGTTTGTAGCGGGAGTTGGAATGAGTTTGCATACCTTAGCTTCGCAACGCCGGGCGTCCGACTCCCGCTTTTTCGCACCTAAATCAGGCGGGTGGCTGACCGCTTTGGGCCGTCCGTCCGTCTGCTTCAGGTGGCATCGGAGCCACTTGAGGGTTCGCTTGCCCAACACTCTCAGGGAATGAAGTTTCATGGTCTGGTTTGTATCCGCGTTCCCGCCGCCTCCACATGGGTCAACATCTCTATGGGTCTTTCTGTTTTTTTTAACGAAAAACCGGGCCCCAATAAACCTCATCCGAAGGGCTCTGTTGATATTCGCAATGGCGTTGAGCGTGCCCGTGTAAGCGTGGAAATTGCCTGCACCCGGAGCGAAGTTCACCGTGTGCTGTCCCGCGCCGGAGCCGGTGATGTTGCCACGAATTTCCGCCGCAGCGCCCGTTATGTTGACAGTGCCGCCCGCGCTGTCGCCAAGCAAAATGGCAGCGGCGGGCACCTCTCAGAACTACTACAACTTCGCCCGGAAAAACCGCTCGCGCGTCAACAAAACCCCGGTTGAATTGCTCCGCGACAAGGCCCCCAATCTGCACCCCGCATCCTCCTTTTACACCCATACCTTCTCGACGCACACATGGGGCAACTCCTGCCTGAACCTGCCGACTTGAAAAACCGCGTCCTTGAAATAGGTTGCGCTATCGCACAGTGACTTTGCCGCGCAAAGCAATGTCTTCTGCACTTGTCCCGATAAGGATTTCGTATTCCCCGGGTTCCGCCAGGCGGCGGCGGACGAGCCGGTCCCACTCTGCCATTGCCCCAGTGTCAAACTCCAATTGCAAACGTGTGCTTCCACCGGCTGGGAGAGTGAATTTCTTGAAGCACGCCAACCTGAGTGCAGGCACAGTCACAGGGCTTGTCACGTTGTGGAAATAGACCTGGACGACGTCGGAGCCCTCGCGCGAGCTGATGTTTTCCACGTTGAAGCGCAGGCGTACGACACCGTTCCCAAACACTTCGGGTGTCTCGACGACGAGGTCGCTGTACTTAAAGCGCGCGTAGCTCAAGCCGTAGCCGAAAGGCCAGAGTGGGCCGGAATCTCTGGCGGTAGAAGTGCGTGCCAATGGGAGTGCCGGGACAGGTTGCCCGTAAATGCCGCGCTCGCCGGGTTTGTAGTCATAAGTCGTTGGGAGATGACCCGCGCTGCGTGCGACGGAAAGCGGCAGGCGCCCGCCAGGATCTGCCTTGCCAAAGAGGATGTCGGCCAGCGCGTTGCCCTGTTCTTCCCCGGCAAAAAACATACCTAATACCGCCGTGGCGTTTTCCTTTATCCACACAGTGGAATGCGGGCGCCCTTGCAAGAGAAGGACGATGATGGGACGGCCCGTGGCGGCGAGGGCCTTGGCCAGCTCATTCTGAACGCCGGGCAAGGACAAGGTGGCGGTATCGTAGCCAGCCCCGACGGTGGGCGTCTGCGGGAGCCAGCCTTCGCGAGCGCGCACAGGCGTGGTCGCGCTCTCGTCGCCAAGGACGACGAGGACGGCATCGGCCTTTTTCGCCACAGCTACTGCGGCCTCAAAGCCCGTGCGCGAAGAGCCCGACACCTCGCAGCCTTCGGCGTAGAGGACGCGTGTCCGGCTGCCAAGAGAGGTGCGGAGGGCGTGCAACACGGTCACGCCATCGTCATTGTCGCGGCACCACGAGCCATCCCCGAATTGGAGCCTGTCGGCATTAGGCCCGATGACAGCCAGAGTCTTGATGCGGTTGGAATCGAGGGGCAGAAAACCGTCCGTGTTTTTCAACAAGATGATAGACTCCACTGCAACTTTTCTGGCAAGTGAACGCGATTCATCCACGTGCAGGCGAACAGGGAGCAAATCAACGTTGAGTGGGCGCCGCCCGTCGAACAGGCCTGCAAGAAACTTGAGACGCAAGACGCGCGCGACGGCGTTGTCCACTACGCTCTCGGTGATTTCGCCACGACGCACGGCTGCCGCCAACTCGCGATAGGTGTTGCTCCCTGTCTCCACGTCCACGCCTGCGCACGCGGCCTGCACGGCGGCGGAAACGTTGTCTCTGGCAATGGCAAACACGTCGCTGTTCATCGCCACGCCATGTGGTGCTGAAAGCACGTAGCCCGGGAAATGCCATTCCTGGCGTAACACGGTGTCGAGCAACCACTCATTGGCATGGGCCGGCACAGAATTTACCGAACTGACAACCGGGACGACAGCCTGCGCACGCGCCCGATGCACGGCTGCCTCGAATGGTGGGAAATGCAGGGCGCGCAAGGCGCGCGCGCTGAGCGACACCGGGGCACCATATAGGCCGCGATCCGTCGAGGCCCACCCCGCAAAGTGCATGGCCGTCCCAAAGACTTTATTTGGGGCCAGAGTGTTTTCCTGGGCGGCATCACCAATGTTAACCCCTTGCAGGCCTTCGAAAAAAGCGAGAGCCATCTCGGTGACGAGCGTCGGGCACTCACCGAAACACTGTTCGATGCCCCCAAAGCGTGGGTCGCGCCCGAGGGCAAATGATGGGGCGAGCAACTGCGCCACGCCAAGAGTTGAGGCCTCGGTAGCGATGCGCGCTGCCATCTCGCGCACGAGCCCCGGGGCCCACGTCGAGCCCTGTGCCAGTGGGCTCGGGAAGACGGTGGTGCCCCTCGCCTGCAAGCCCTGCCCACCGCCGATGACGAAAAGCGGTGGGATGGCAAAACGGGATTTCGCAACAAGGTATTCCTGAAGATCGCGCGCCTTGATGGCGTTGACTTGGGCACTCGCGCCCGCCTCCATGAGCACCACCCCGGGCGTGTATTCACGGAAAAGGCGTTCGAGGGATTCTTGAGAAACGGCCTCCTCAAAAATTTGCAGATTGGCCAAATTGGCTTTTTGAAGCTGCTCGCATTTTTCTTCGAGCGTCATGCGCTTGAGCAGATCTCTGACGCGTGTCTCTGTAGGAAACTGCGGATTTTCGAAGAGCGTTTGCTCTGCCGATGTCTCGGGCAAGGGCGCATCCTTCATCAGCGCATCTGCCCATAGAGAGGGCAGAGACAGCGAGAAAAGGAACACTCCAATGTACAGGAAGCACTTGAGCTTTGCTGGAAAAGTCATGCGCTGGAGAAAAGAGAAGTCGCTGTGGGGAGCGAACCCAAATGCACAGGAGCGTATTTCGCGCAGGGCGCGAGCACAAAAAAGCGCAGGTGCCCTGCGCGGGCGACCATGCGCTTGTCGCACCTGCACCTCTGCTCAGTTCAGATGCTTGGCGATAATGCCGACAATTTTCTGGCTTTCCTTGAGATTGCCAAATGCGCCATAAGAAACCACGAGCTGCGTCCATTCCTGTGGCTCGTCCGCCTTGGGAGCTGGCTCTGGAGGTGTCTCGCCACCCTTGGCCGCGCCACTCTGCCTCTTGAGACGCTGCGTGGAAATACGAGCCTCAATGCGAATGTCCGCGCTGCGAGCGACGACCTCCCACGACGGATCCACGCGGGGATTCACCTGCTGGGCAGGAGTCTCGCCCTGACGACTCCCGCGCCCATAAAGTTCATCAAAAGCACGATCAACAGCCACCTTAACCTCATCGATGGTCTTACCCGGATAACGCACTATCAGGTCACCGGAAACGAATTTTACCCACTGCGCATTATTTGCGTCATGCGGATTGGTGACCGCAACCGTGGTGACACAACCTGACAAGGGGAAGAGCACTGCAGCTGCAAGTAGCGAAAGAGGGAGATTTTTTTTCATGAGTCTTGTTTTTCTTAAGAATGGTGGGTTAGCGATGAAGGCGCTTGGTAAAAGGAAAAGGCAGCCGTCTTGCAAGTATTTTTTCGGGCGAAATCACGCTGCAGGTTCGGGCGCAGGGGCGGTTTCGGGTGCGGGTGCTTCAGGTACGGGGGCAATAGGCTGGGCGGGTGGCGATACTGGCTCAGCAGATGGAGCCTCAGGAACGGGGACTGGGGTGGGCTCGGGAGCAGGCGAAGTAGCTTCGGGAGCGGGGGTGGGCGCAGGTTCAGCAGGCGGAGTAACCACAGGCGCAGGCACTTCAGGCGTGGGAGCTGGTCCGGGCTGAGCAGGGGCTGGTGCTGGTGCTTCGGGCGAAGTGGCTGGCACAAATGGAGGCGGAGGAGGAAGATCGGCTGGTACAGCTGGTGTTTCGGTGGGGGTAGCCGCAGGGGCTGGAGTTTCTGCCGGCGTTGTCGCGGCTACCGGGGCTGCCGGGGCTGTCAAAACTGGCTTGGTGAGCGAGTCCAGAACGCCTGCTCCTTTGCCACGACTTTTACCCTCCACGAGGAAGCCAAGGTAAAGGCCGAAGCTAATTATGAAGAAGAGGGCAACCAGCGAGTAAGTTATCCTACTGAGCACCTCGGCGGTTCCACCACCGAAGACGGACTCTGCTGCCCCGCCAGCCAAGGCCGAGCCCATGCCAGCATTGGAACTGGGGCGCTGCATGAGAATTACCAGCACTGCAAACAAGCAGATGAGCACCAGCAAGAGTGCAAACGTGTAAGCCACATAAATCATAGGGAGGCGGAGCAAACCTGCTTTCCGGGCCAAAACAATGCTTTTCTTTTCTCTACCCGTTTCCCGGTGTCTGCCCAGGCCTGTGGCAGCGCCCGCTCAGGTCTCCTCCGCTGGCTCGTCCCTGTAGGTTTTCATAATCTGCGCCGTCACCCAAAACCCGGGCAGGGTGCAGAGCATTACCCAGCAGAAAAATTTCTCGTAGCCCAGGGCTGCCAAGAGATAGCCCGCACCCAGGCCCGGGAGCAGCATCCCGAGGTAGGCGAACCCTGTGGCAAACGCGAAGTGCGCAGCGCGGCGAGGGCCACTCACCATGCGCAACATGACGATGCTGAAAGCGGTGTAGCCCAGGCCGTAACCAAACTGCTCCACCACGCTCGCGATAGCTGGCCACAGGGAGCCTTCGGGCTGCCAGTGCGCCAAGGCGATGAAGGCAATATTCGGGCTGTGCATGATGAAAACCAGCGGCCAAATGAGGCGGCGCAAACCATGCTTTGCCACGAGAAAACCGCCGAGAATGCCCCCGATGATTAGGGCGACCGTGCCGGGCGTGGTATAGGCGGCGGCCAACACCTCGTTCTCCATCCCGAGCCCGCCAAGCTCTCGCTTGTCCTTGAGAAATATCGTAACGACGCGCAAGAGCTGCGCTTCCGAGAGACGGAAAAACAGGAAAAAAGCCATCAGGCTCAAAATGTTCGGACGACAAAAAAAGCCTGCCCATGTCGCGACAAAATCGTGCCACAGAAACCCCGGGCGCGACTCTGCGGGCACGTCGCTTACGGGCTTCGGCAAGACCCTACGATGCCACGCTGCGAACACCAGCAGCAGCACTGCCACACCCGCAAAAGGCAACGCCCAGGCCGCCCCCGTTCCCCACGCGGCCCGCCTGGCCAACGCGCCTGCCACCCCGATGAGCACGCCGGGCAGGAGGAGCATCCCGAGGCGGTAAGCCGTGTTGCGAATACCGAGAAAGTAGCTCTGCTGTGTGCGCCCAAGCGCGTGCAAATAAAAACCCTCGGCAGCGATGTCGTGCGTCGCTGAAGCAAATGCGAGCACACCAAGAGCCAAGGCGAGTACCGTGCAGGTGATGTCTTGAAGCACGAGCACGGAGAGCAGGCCCAGTGCACCCGCGAGCAGGAACTGAAATGCCCAGACCCAACGACGCTTCGTCCCGAACAAATCAACAAACGGCGACCAAAGCGGCTTGAGCGCCCATGGGAGCGCGGCCAGTGAGACCAACAGCGGATTCTGCTCGCTGGCCACATGCAGATCCTGAAACATCACGGTGCCGACTTTCTCCACAATGCTGTTTGGGAGACTTACCACAAAATACAAGCTCGGCACCCAGAGCCACGGCAGGAGGGGTGACGACATGCTGCCCCCACCCGGAGCAGAGCCCGCGCCGTGCCCGGCCCCATAACACGCCCGCCCCTGCCCTCCAGCCGGAGAGACATCGGGGCAGGCTCGCGACTTTTCTGGCGAAGCGCTCAGAGGCTCCATGGAGAGCGGAAGACAGGCGTCAGAAGCTGCATGACCCCGGGGTCATCCTTGGCTATCTCTGCCACGGGATCCCAGTGAATCGTACGCCCTGTGAGCGCGGAAACGAGGCCCAGATGGCCAACACTGGCGGTGCGATGCGCCGTCTCCGCCGGAGTGATCGTCTCGCTGCGCGTCTTCACGCAATCTATGAAATTCCGCCAATGGTTGCTGCTGACGTACACGCCGCGCAGCTCTTCCTCTGTGGGCGAGTATTGCAAAATGGCCGGATTTGAGGCCCGCAATTTGCCACGCGTCACATAGATCCACTGTTCATTTTCCCCGTAAAAAGTAACCCCATCCGAGGAATCCACAGTGATGACTTCCCCATTCGGGTAGGTGCAAACGTACTCGTAAGTGCGTGGAGCATCCCATGGCGGAGTGCTCGCGAAATCTGCTTTGCCCGTCACTTTCACTGGGCCGGTGGCGTCGAAATCCATTGCCCAGTGGGCGATGTCGAGGTGGTGGCTCACCCAGTCGAGCAAATTGCCTCCACCAAAATTAAGCACCCAGCGCCAATTGTAGTGAACGATGCGCGGGTCGTATTCCTGCCACTGGGCCGGGCCCAGCCAGAGCTCGTAGTTGAGGTTTGGCGGCGGTTTGCCGAGGCTCCCGCGTTCCTTGGGCGCGACGACAGTCGCATAGCGAGGCGGTTTTGCCGGGTTGCCGAAATCACCCAAGGTGCCCACCTTTACGCGCCTTACCTTGCCAATACGCCCGCTGCGCACCAGCTGCACCGCTCTGCGAAAATCGGGCTTGGAACGCTGCCACATGCCCGTCTGCCAAACACGCCCGTGCCGCCTCACCACGTCGGCAATGGCACGCCCCTCCACGAGGGTGTGCGCGAGAGGTTTCTCCCCATAAATATCCAGACCGGCACGCGCCGCCGTAACGGCCATGATGCTGTGCCAATGATCGGGCGCGGCGAGGATGACGGCGTCAAGCCCAGCCCCGGCGATCATCTCCCGGAAATCCGCAAACGGCTTGGCGCCCTTGCCGTTGGCACGACTGTGCGTTTCCTTGAGGCGCCCGGCGAGGCGCTCCGAATCCACGTCGCACAACGCCACGCCTTGCACATCCCGAAACGAGAGACAGTTTTGAAAACTATCCCAGCCTTGCTGCATCCCCACGACCCCGAGAGCGACACGATTGCTCGGCGCGACTTGCCCGTCGCGCCCAAGTACCCTTGCCGGGATAATCGCTGGGAAGGCAACACCCGCAGCCAACACCACACTGGCATTCTTCAAAAAACGCCGCCGGGAAAAGTTCTCGGACACAGACAGACAAGAGTTCATGGCCCCGTAGTAACACCAGCCCAGTGAAGATTCCAAGGAAAATACCGCCTGGCCAAGCCCCCGTTCTCCACACTCTGAATCGTGCCGGGAAGGGTCTTGCCTTCATTGTTTCCAAGAGTTCTTCTGTGGGGGTTATGAGCGACACTACTCCTGAGACATCCCATGCTTGTTCTTGTGCGTCCAAGCTCCAAACACCTCCACCGCCGCCGTTGCTACCACAGTCGCAGGCGGTGCCCTATACGCCCTGCGGGCACGTGTTTCCGCTGTGGCCGGGGAAGGCACCCGGAGAAACGGCCCCAGAGCAAAACGAATACAACGCCATCCAGGGGCAATACGTCCACGGGGATCATCTTAACATCTACAACGTCTGGGCACCCCAGATTGAAGTTTTCCCGGCATCGGGGACGAACAACACGGGGGCCGCAGTCATCGTCTGCCCCGGAGGTTGCTACGAGTTTCTCAGCTACACGATGGAGGGCACAGAGATGGCGACCTGGCTCAACGCTATCGGAGTCACCTGCGTCGTCCTGAAATACCGTGTTCCAGCCCGCCCGAATGCAGCGCGTGGTGTGATTCCCCTGAAGGATGCGCAGCGTGCCCTCAGCCTTGTGCGCGCCAAAGCCGCCGAGTGGGGCGTCGATGCAAACCGCGTCGGCATCATGGGGTTCTCGGCAGGTGCACACTTGGGCGCGCTGGCTTCCAACGCACCAGCCCGCACCTACGCAGAAGTGGACGCCGCAGACCAATTCTCCTGCCGTCCCAACTTCGCCATCTTGATGTATTCCGCCTACATTTTTGAGACTGGCGCGGAGAGCGGTGAAATTGAGGTCACCAAGGATACGCCCCCAGCAATCATGATCCACGCGGACAACGACCCGTATCCTTCCGCGAGCAGCCTAGTCTATTACCGGGCGCTGCGCCGGGCAGGTGTTCCAGCCGAGCTGCATCTTTACTCGACAGGCGGCCATGGCTACGGCCTACGCACGAGTGCCTATCCCTGCCAGACTTGGCCAAGGAACGTCACCGAGTGGCTCAAGATCAATGGCTGGCTTGGCTGATTGAGCAGGGCAAGTGTTTCTCGGGGCACAGCGCCTACCGGCTCATCTGCCGGATGACTGACGGCAAAAGTTCATGCTCGGCGGCATGGATTTTTGCTGTGAAAGTTTCCAGCGTGTCCTCGCGTTCACGGCGCACACACGCCTGATCGATGATGTTTCCGCCGTCCACGATTTCGTTTACATGGTGCACGGTACATCCACTGATTTTTACACCATAGCGCCAAGCCTGCCCAATGGCGTCCAAGCCAGGGAAAGCGGGTAACAGGCTCGGGTGCAAGTTGATGATGCGACCAGAAAAGGCATCCAAAAGGGGCTGCTTGATGACACGCATGAACCCTGCCAAGACGAGAAAACTGGCGCCGCTGGCGCGGATTTCCTCCACCCATGCCTGCTCGATATCAGGCGGAAACCTGGTCTTGAACGGGCCCGCTGGTGGCTGAAAAACCGCGACGTCAAAAGCTTTCCCCAAATCGAGTATCCGCGCACCAGGGATATCGCAAAAAATCGACACCACCTCCGCCCGCCCAAGAGTGCCCGCAGCTTGAGCTTTGAGCATCGCCTCCGCGTTTGTCCCCCGTCCGGAACCCAATATGGCTATCTTCATAAAGAAAAAGTGGGAAAAAAATCGCCCCTGCCAGCCGACGGTTAATCGTCCGCCGTCTCAAGAATTTCGTTGGCCCGCACCAAGGCCGCGCCCATGCGCGCGGTCATGTCGTGAGAGAGGGCTTCGCGCCCAAGACGAATGGCCCCGCGTATGGCATGGCGGTTGCTTGAGCCGTGGGCCTTCATCACGAGGCCGCTCAGGCCAAGGAGCGGCGCACCGCCGTTGCGATCCGGGCGCAAATGATGTTTGATGCTGTTCATGATGGGAAACATCGTCAGCGCTCCCAACCAAGATACTGGGTTCCACCCAATCCGTTTTTTAATCATGCGAATCAACATCGTGAACATCCCCTCGACGGTCTTCAGCAGGACATTGCCCGTGAAACCATCAGCTACGACCACGTCCAAACTGCCATCAAACATATCGAAACCTTCTACTGGGCCGACGTAATTGATCTCACTGCCCAGTTTCTTGAGAATGGCATGGGCGTGCTTGATACGCTCATTTCCCTTGCCTTCCTCCGTGCCAACGGTGAGCAGGCCGACGCGCGGCTTGGCGATCCCAAGTGCAGCTTGCGCATAGATCGTGCCCATGATAGCATTGTGGGCCAGATGCGTCGGAGTGGACTCTGGATTGGCACCCACATCCATCAAAACAAAATGCCCGAAGGCGTGCGGCATAATGGCAGCAAGCGCCGGGCGGTCCGTCCCCTCCATAGGGCGCAGTTTGACGGTGCCCGCGCCCACCAACACCTTGGTGTTGCCTGTGGAAAACATCGCGTCGGCCTCGCCTTTTTTGACCATCTCAAGGGCGATGAGCATCGAGGCCTCCCGCTTGGACTTGAGTACCTGCATGGGCTTGTCCTCCATGCCAACCACGTCGTCGGCATTGCGAATCTCGATCTGCGGATGCCCGGCGAGGCCAGCCCTTTGCGCCAGTGCACGCAAACCCTTTTCCTTGCCGACAAGGATGAGCCTGTCGCTGGAAGCAATATCGCGCAGTGCCTTGGCCGCACCCATCACGACTTCGCCTGGGCCCTTGTCCCCGCCCATGCAATCCACGGCGATGCGGTACGAGCGGGTGGCGTCTGCCATTTGCATTAAATTGCTTGTTTACCCTAGGGGGAAAAATTCCGCCCGTCCGGCAGAATTACATCTCAACTTTCAGGACTTGGCGGCCCCGATAAGTGCCTGTTGTGGGATTTACGCGATGCGGCTGGAAAACTGCGCCATCCTTGTCTTTGGCAAGTAGGGGCGCACTGAGCGACTGGTTGGCGCCACGACGAAGGCGACTGCGGCGTTTGGACTGTTTGCGTTTGGGCTGACCCATATTGAATATTAGTAGTAGGAGATTGGTGGTGTGTGAAAAAGTGGGCTAAGGGAAGAGAAGTTGAACGAGAGGTCAAGGGCCAAAAAAAAACTGCATGAGGCGTTTTTCCAACTGGGCAGGAGAGGGGAAAAACACTCCTCCTTGCTCTCCCTGCCCCTCGAAGACACATGGCCCTCCCCCAGGCCGCTCAATAAGAGAACTTCGCCCAAAAACCCCACCAGACATTGCTGCGGGTGTTCCCCTCAAGATTAGGCGTGTCATTGCCATTGCCGTCGTTGTTCCAGGCATAGCGAATACCGACACCCAACGAGGAAAACTCGTTGACGCGGTAGGAGATGTCGGCTGACGCGCCCAAGTAGGCGTAGTCATTACGCCATTTTCCCACACTCTCGCCGCGCTGGTCGCCGTTGTAAGCAGTGGCATTCACGTAGCCCGCAAAGCCCGAGAGGCTGAGCATGAAATTGGGAATGGCACGAAAGGTGAAATCACGCCCAAGGTTGAGCTCATAAGTCAACTGGGAGCAATTGATATCGTAATACACCCCACCCTCTATCCAGACGCCCGAATCCTGAATCTGCGAGCCTACGCCAAGGTAGAGCTCGTTGCTGCGGTTATAGACGGGGCGATTAGCCGACACGTATTGCTCTCCACCGGACGGGAGGTCAGACAGGCGATTCTGGTTGGGGAAAGTATGGTAAACCCAGCGCGCCCTGAAGAGAAAATCATTATACACTACCTTGGCCCCGAGGGAGACATCCAGCTGGTTGGCGAGCTCCTCAATGGGATTCATCGAGAACACATCAGCGGTGATGGCTGTGCCAACGCCCGTCGTCGGCAGCGCATATTCAAGGTTGAGGCGGGACTGCAGGTTGAAATCCGAGTGTTCCTTGCCGCGGTAAACGTATTCGGACTCTGCGGCGAGTCTCGCGTCGATACTCAAGGGACCAAAAATCATTTTCTGGAAAGACTGCGCGTGGGCGACTCCAGTGGAACCAAAGGCGAGTGCGGCGGCAGCGATGAGTGTTTTTTTCATGGGATGTTTGGATGTTATCTGTGTGTGGTTGCGGGTTGTTTCCGTTGAAGAAGAGGCTTGTGGTAAATGCTGGCTGGCACGCCGCAAGCATTTTCATTCGCCGCCGCGCCGTCCATGTTTCCGATTTGACAAGGCACATCCCCAGCCGCAATCCGCCTGCGTATGTGTGCCTCACGGCGAATGGCTCATTTCGGCATATCCCTCGTAAAAGTACTTGGACGCGGGGCATGCAAGCTGCTCAACATCGTGTTGCTGATGCTTCTCGCCATCCAACTCTACCTCTGGTGGTGCCTGCGTAACGATTTTCAGCTGGATGTCCCACAGTTTATCGCGACTTTTATTTGCGAGTGTATTGAGGAGGAAGGTATTCGCTTTCGGCCGCAAAAGATCAGTTTCCGGCCCAACGGGTACCTCGAGTTTAACTCCACCGAAATCGGCTCACCGGGGAACAAACCGCCTGTTTTCATCGTGCGGCGTGTCGTGGCTACAGTAAGTTTCCCCTGGCTCTTATGCGGGCGTATCGTCCTCAAGCGAGCTCTGCTCGACGGAGGCAGCTTCATTTGCCCGGCCGCCATCTCGCCAAACGGGCACCAGCAAACCATCCTGGACGACATCCGCGCCGTGGTTCGCGGCAATGCCGATGGCAAGCTGTGCGTGGAGACCCTGCAGGCGCGCTTTGGCCAGATGCCCATCGTGTTCTCCGGTGAATTCATCCCGCCATATCTTGATGACACGCTGCTCTCCAGAGGTAGCGATGGCGCAACAATCGGCCTCGGCGAATGGCTCGCCCTCAATACCCTCGGCGTGCGTATGCTTGATGTGCGCACCAAGCTCGAAACTTGGGGAAAACTCTCTCTCGATGCCACGGGGCGCGGCAACAAGGACGGTTCCATCACCCTCAGCGTGCGCGCGCACGGCTATTCACTAAAACTGCCCCTGCCCGGCAACGCGACAGCCACCGACGCCGTGTTCTCGTGGAGCATTCGCTTCGACGGCAAAAAATTCCATCCTGGGCAAAACTCTGTCCTCGACGTGCGCAGCATTCGGTGGGAACCCGGCGTGCCCTCGGAGACACAGCCCCGAGCCCTGCCCAGCATCCAGACGGGCCCTCTGCGCATCACCAGCCGCTTCCTTCCCAATTGGGAGGCACCCACGCACGCCACTATCAGCGCCACCGGCGTCGCCATCAACGACACCCATGTGGACCATCTGCACGCGGTTGTGGATTGGGGACAATACCCTCTCATCCAAGCAGACGCACACATCGTAAGCAGGCGCGACATCGCACACCTGAAGGCCCGGGTGAACTGGGGTACACGCGCCGCCACGATAGCCTTTGACGCACAGGTCACTCCTGCCCTCTACCTCTCGCACCCACAAGTCCGGCCCCTCCTGCCCCAACGCCTTGCCTCCCTCGTTGTTCACCAAGGCCTCGCCTTGCGCGGCGAGACGACGCTCGAGCCCGGTTGGAAATTCTCCTCCACCCAGTTTGATTTCGATATCGGAGCGCTGGACTTTGCCGGCTTCAGCATCGCCAACGGGCGCGGCAAACTGTCACTCTCACCCCAAGGCTTTGCCCTGACGGAGGCCGACGTGCGCGCGCCAGGCTATGGCGCCAGGGGCAGCTTCAGCACAAGATTCAGCCGCAACGGCATATTCCGCCTCCTGCTCAACGGACGCGCCGACCCACGCCTGCTCGGCCAATTCATCGGCAAATTTTGGACAAATATCTGGAAAGATTTTGACTTCGCACCCAACGAACTGCCCCGTGCCGACATCGAGGTGCGCGGCCAGTGGAACGTTCCATACGAGTTCATCTACTGCGGGGCCTCCGGCAAAAATTTCATCTTTCGCGACGTCGCGCTCGACCACGCCGAATTGCGCATCATGGAGACACCAACACGCATCGCCCTCTTTGACATGTTAGCCACACAGGGCACGCGCCCCGCCACCGGCACCATCCAGCTGCACTACACGCCCTTGCCAGACTACAAGCGGGAAAGCATCCGCTTCCGCTTCGCTGGCACAATGCGCAAGGACGATGGCGCCAGGCTGGCGGCGAACAGCCTGCCGCAATTACTCACCCCACTGCAGGTGGAGGGCCCCGTCTCGGCATCCGTCTCGGGCCTCGTGCACGACGTGGCCAGCAAAACACCCGGACGAATGCAAGTGGCGCTAACAGCAAACATCCCGGGTAAACTCACCGCTTGGCATCTGCCCTTCTCCGACGTCAAAGGCAACCTCATCTACGACTCCGGGCAACTCGCCATCACCGTCGAAACAGCAAATTTTGCCGGAGGACGCATTGGCCCCAAAACATCCCCCTGGATAACCGAACGTCCAGAACGCCCGCAACGCGCCTGGATCGACCTGCGCCCCGACAACCCTTTGCTCACGCTCGATGTGGAAGTGCTCGGCGCCCGGCGAACACTCTTTTGGGAAAGCCTGAAAAAGCTCTCCCTCAACGCCGACAAATCGCCAAAGGGCGCATCACAGCCGGTAGCCCCAATGCCCGCCACGGACGCTCCGGACGATTCCCAGCTCGACCTTAACTTCGTCGGTTCCATCTCGCTACCAAAGCTGGAAACGCTATCCGGCACAGGCGAGTTCACGCTGACGGATCCATCCTTGCCGCAACTGCATATCTTCGGGGGCCTCTCACGCGGTTTGGACAAGCTCGGCATCGGCCTGACGAGTTTCAAATTCAACCACGCTCAGGCCAACTTCATCTTACAAAATACAAAAATATTTTTCCCGAAACTCACCATCGGAAGCGTCAACGGCCACATCGACAGCATCGGCAACTACGACATCGGAACAAGCGCCCTGGACTTTCAGGCACGCCTTACCCCAAACACCGCCAACACCGTCCCCATCGTCGGTGTCATCGCCGAACGCGTCAACCAGCTACCCAAGATTCTCCAAGTTAAGGTGAACGGACATTTCGACGACCCGACATGGCACTTCGATCTTGCGCCGACCGCCATATTCCGGGAGACCCTCGACCTGAAGAGCGGCCTGCCCGAAACACCCAAGCAAGAAACGATCCCGTGAGGCCTGTGTGGCCGCACACGCCCGTACGCCAATCACGCCTTGCCTTTCCCCGGCTTGCGCTTGGACGGGGTTTTGCCTGGCACTTTTTCGCGCTTGCCGCCCTGGGACGACGCACCGCTGGAAAGAATGTCGAAGTTGGGCTCGGGGAACGAACCGAAAACCTTGCGAAGTATGGCAGCCCGCTTGCCGTCGCGGAACCTCGCGGACGCGCGCTGTTGCGGAGTAGCAAGAACGTGAGCAGGCTGTACCTCGATGAGAAGCCGGTCGACGAGGAAACGGAATATGCCAGGCAACATCCCCACATCGCAAGCAAAGCGCACCATGGAGAGCGCACCCATGGCCTCTGCCGAAGAAATAAGGCGAGCATGGCGCAAGAGGGCCAATTGCCGTGAGACTTGGTCGAAGAATTTCTCCGGCGCCTTGCCGAGCAGGTTGTAGCGGGCGTTGTTCTCCTGCCTAATGATTTCATCGAGCCAGTGCGTGAGGTGTTTGAGGATGTCCTCCTCCGACGCACCAAGAGTGTATTGATTGGAAATCTGGAAAATACTGCCATTGGCTTCCGAACCCTCGCCGAGCCAGCCTCGCACAGTCAAACCATCGTGGTTCACCGCGCGGAAAACTTTTTCCATCTGTTCACTGATGACGAGGCCCGGCAGGTGGAGCATTACAGAGGCGCGCAACCCCGTCCCAAGATTGCTTGGGCAGGCGGTGAGAAAGCCGTACTTGGAGCTAAAGGCGATGTCCAGGATGCCGTCGAGCGCGCAGTCCACCTTGTTAGCCTGTTCCCAGGCACGCATCAGCTGCAAGCCCCTGTGGACGATTTGTATGCGCAAGTGATCCTCCTCGTTGATCATGATGGAGCACGTGGAGTTCTGGCTAATGAAAACCGCGCTGTTTTTGCCGTTGGCGAGCTCTCTGCTGATGAGGTGGCGCTCAACGAGCCGGTTTCGCGCAATGGTGTTAAGCTTGTCGATGCAGTGGAGCACACCTTTCTCTAAGCCCGGCACTTTGCGGAGCGCCTCCGCGCACAAGGCGACAACAGCCTGCTGCTGCGTCTGGCTGGCACGCTCCGGGAAGACGTGGTTGTTGAGATTGCGGGCAAGGCGCACACGCGTACTCAACACGATGGGCTGCCGGGCACTTTCATCTTGTGCGGGCTCGTCGCCGCAGGCGTTGGTGGCATCAGGCTTCATGGAGCGTCAATCCAGCGCGGGCTGGGAGAGCATAGTGTTGAGCTTCAGGATTTCGTCCCGCAAGCGGGCGGCCTCCTCGTAATTCTCGCTCTTGATAGCGTGCCCCATCTTGTCTCGCGCACGAGCAATGGCCTCCTCAATGGCAGCATGCTGCTCCTTGCCAGAGGGAATTCGGCCTCGGTGAATAGAGCCAGGCTGGATTGTTCCAATAACATCCTGCAGCTTCTGTGCGAATACTTTGAAGCACTCCGGACAGCCGAAGCGGTGGTTCTCATCGAAATGCACCGCCATAGTCCCGCACTTGGGGCATGAGCACCCGGGGGTGCTCGCCTTGTACAAGGGGGGGGCTTCCGCCTTGTCCTTTGTGAGCACGGCGAGGGCGTGGGCCACGGGGGAAAGGGAGTTCTCGACAGTTTTGTTCTTCGCCGCACAAGCAGAGCAGAAGTGCACCTTTTTCACCTGAATGTCGGTGATCTGCGTCAAGTGGATGCTCGAGGGCTTTCCACAAATGGAACACGGTATGTCTTCGCCCATGTTTGGTGTTGTTGGAGCTTGGTTTTAGGGCTCCGCCTGTGCCTTGCAAAGAAAAACACCCGGCGGCCAAGTGAGCCTAGCGAATGCACCTGCTGCGCCGTTGCAACAATACCATGGGTCGCCTCGGCGGTATTGCCGCGCCCACGGTGCATGGCTGGTACCCGCTGCCCGCGCGCGGTGCCTACTCCCTCACCTTCGTAGCCTGCTTGCCAAGGCGCTCGCGCAAGTAGTAAAGGCGGGCGCGCATCGGCACTGACTGGCGGTCGACGACAACCTTCTCGATAAGCGGGCTGTGGACAGGAAAAACACGCTCCACGCCTTCCCCATAGGAAATGCGCCGAACCGTGAAGGTCTCCGCGATGCCCCCGCCCTTGCGAGCGATGACGATGCCGGCAAAAATCTGCACACGCTCCTTGTCGCCTTCGCGAACCTTGGTGTAGACTTTGACACCATCGCCTACTTTGAATCCATCCCGGCCTTCTTTCAGCTGGGACACGTTGACGGAGTTGATGATCTGTTGACTCATGTATTTTTAGTTTGCTTCTGGAAAAGGTCAGGTCGACGGCTCTGGGTTTTGAGGGCTTGCTGTTCGTGCCTCCATTTCGCAATGGCACCGTGATCCCCAGAGAGGAGCACTGGCGGAACCATCATGCCTCGAAAATCCGCAGGGCGCGTATATTGAGGAAAAGCGAGCAGGCTGCCCGTAAAGCTATCGCCGGTCAAGGAATTTTCTTCGCCCAAAACACCAGGGATTTGCCGGGCGAGACAGTCCACAAGAACCACCGCCGCGAGGGTGCCGTTGGTGAGCACGTAGTCGCCAATGGAAATCTCGCGAGTGATAAGCGCGTCGCGCACACGCTGGTCTATCCCCTCGTAGTGGCCGCTCACGAGCACGAGGTGGCGCTCGGCAGACAGGGAGCGCGCGAGCGCGTTGGAAAGCGGCTCACCATCCGGGCAAAGATAGACGATCTGGCAGCCGGGTGTGCGCACGGCCTCTATGGCGTCAAACAAAGGCTGGGGGCTCATCAACATCCCGGCACCGCCACCAAACGGCGTGTCATCCACGCGCTGATGCCTGTCTTGCGACCAGTCACGGATGTCGTGCACAGCAACGTTCAGTAAGCCATTTTCCACAGCACGCCCAAGAATGCTCTCGGAGAAAAATCCTCCAACCATCCCCGGGAAAAGCGTGAGTAAGTCGATGCGCATAGCGGCTGAGAGGCGTGTGTATCAGAAATGAAAACAACGCCGTCCCCTCTCCGTAGAAAGGAACAACGCTGCGCGAGAAATCAGGATGCCGACGCCTTAAGCGGCGAGAACGGGCTCGACTGGAGCGAGCTTGCGAGCGCGCTTGATGAGCGAGCGCACTGTGTCCGAGGGCTGCGCACCCACGCTCAGCCAATAATCAACACGGTCGAGGTTGAGTGCCAGCGGCACGGCCTTGCCCTTGGGTGACGGAATGTAGCTGCCAAGAATCTCGACGAAGCGACCGTCGCGGCGAAATGTGTGTTCGCAGGCCACCAAGCGATAGCTCGGGGCGTGCGTGGAACCGTGGCGTTGAAGACGAATGCGAACCATGTGCGTTTCTGGAATATGTGTTGGGTTGTGTTTTGGAAGGGGGCGGAGCACACGAGTTCTGCAACTCATGTCAATTTATTTCCAACCAAGGGAAAACTGTCCCTGAACCAGCCACCACAAGCGCTAAAAAGGAATGCGGGAACCCGCATTGACACTCCAAGTCTTCGTGTGCTTATCGCCAAAGCCACCTGTGCTGCCTCGGCGCTCGGTACCGACAGGTACGAAGGACCGGAGCGTGCCGTGCGTGCCGAGATCGACGAAGCGCCCCGCATGCACACAGCCCGAGACGCGCCTGATATCCCGACGCCCGCTGTGGGGTGTCCCCCTCCGATCCATACGATCGTAGTCGTGGCGTGAACAAACGTGCAGACGAATAGCTCAGAGGGCTCGACGAACCCAAGCCACCTATTGCCCAACTCCCCAACGCCTGCCTCCCTCTCGGCTTCTCGGCAATTTGTATATATCCCAACGGGGCTGGCGATTGCAGACATCGTTGTCAGGTATATAACCACACGAGACTTGTTCCGGTTCGCTTCGTGCCCGGTCTTGTCGCCTCGCTCGGAAACCGCCGTCAGTCCGCACCGCAAACGGCTTGGCGAATCATCCCTCCAGTATCGTACGTGGCACACTCAGTGGGTGGGGCGCTCTTGCCAAGAGCGCCGTTCTATAGTGTGCACGCCTACGGGAGATGAAAACGACAATATCGCCCAGGCGGCACCGGGCGGAAAATGCGTTTCTAAACCTGGAAGGCTGGCAAGAGACCGCCACCCGTTGCGCTCAAAACACAAAGCCCTACCTGTCCGCCGTCCAAATCAAATGCCTTTCATTTGGCTTTTTCATTCTCGTGGCGACATGTCCTCGGGCGTGAGAAGCGGATCGAGGTAGGCGACAGCGCGCCGAATTTCCCCAACAGGATCATTACCGCATTCGCGTTCGATGACAAGGTCGCCGGTGTAGTCTGCACGAGCGAGGATTGCGAAAAAGCGCGGCCAATCCACCTGCCCTGAACCCGCCGACATTTCGCGTCCCCACTGCTCCGGGTTCCCCGATGCAATAGCGTCTTTGATGTGCACCTGCGCGATGTGCGGGAGCAAAAGCTCAAGTGACACGATGGGGTCTCCCATGCTGTAAAGGAGCATGTTGCCGGGATCGAAGTTCACCTTGAGCGTGGGCTGCCCCAGCTCTCGCAAAAGTTGGCAAAGCGTCTGCGCCGTTTCCTGCCCGGTCTCAAGAAGGAGGCATTTCCCTGCAGCCGCAAAGCGCGTGGCGAGAGTCTTCAGGCGGGCGCACATCATGGCGCGCCCAGAGGCAGCAGGATCGTGTGGAATGAAACCGGCATGGAAGCTCACCTTGTCCAAGCCAAGCTCATCGAGCAGCGCGATGTATTGCGGTACGCGGGCCAGAGTGGCCTCAAACGACGCATCTGGGCCAACCCCACCCGTGGCACGAATGCTGGCAGGCGTGGAATAATCCTCCGCCCCAGTCTCGAACATGCCAGACACCACCTCAACGCCAGCTGCACGCAAGAGGGCGATACTGCCACGCCAAGCCGGGAGGAGGAGTACCGGATTCAGCGCAAGCTGGATACGGCGCAGACCCATGCCCTCAAGGCGCTGGATGAGTGTTTGAGGCGAATCCGGCTGACCGGACCAACTGCACACGGCGAGTTGTTGGCGGGTTTGTTGGCGCATGGCTTTGGGAAAATGCTTGTTTTACAGGTAAACGGTCTGTCCGCTTTCGATGCTGCGCAACTCGGCCTCAATAAGCTGGATGGCGCAGACTCCGTCCTCAGCAGTCACCCGCTCCGAAGCGCGACCGGCCTCCACACAGCGGACAAACTCGGCGACCTCGCTCGCGTAGCCCAAGCCAGGCTGAGGGGCCAACACCACCGCCTCAGGCTCACGCCCGGGCCGGTAAAGCTGCAACTCGGGGTCGGCTCCAAAATGATAGACCGCCGTGGCCCGTTCAAAAGTAACCACAAAACGCATGACGAAAGGCCGATTTTCGCTGGCGCGAGTCCATCCGCCTTCGGCAGTGACGAATGCGTCCATCCCAGCAAATTGATAGCGAGTGAAAGTGTGTTCCACCGCCCCGCTCTCGCCCAAGCGCCCAAAACTCGTAGCGGCCAGCGGCATCCCGAAAAGATGCAACACGAAATCGGCATCGTGAATATGCAGGTCGAGATGCGCCCCACCACAGTTCACCCCGTCGTTGTAGAAAGGCACTGTCGGCTTGGCCCCGATGCGCGTGAAAGCCGCACTCTCCACCACGCCAAAACGTCCGTTCACAACGACCTCTTTCAACCAATCCCAACCACGCCAAAAACGCATACAGTGAGCAGGCATCAAGACGACACCCGCCGCACAGGCCGCATCAGCCATCTCGCGCGCAGCCGCAGCCGTGCGCGCCAAAGGCTTTTCGACAAGCACAGACTTTCCCGCACGAATGGCCGCCAGCGCGAACTCCCTATGCAAATGCGTCGGCGCGCAGATGTCCACAGCCACCACTTCTGGATCAGCCAAAAGCTCATTCGCATCCGTGTACTTCCGCAAAGCCCCAAGCGCCACCTCACCGACCTGTCCCGCGACGTTGCCTACGCGCCCGAGAGACGCTCGCGGATCAGCAAATTTCCGGTCTGCGACGGCGATAACACGCGCGCAGTCCAATCGTGAATAGGCCTCAAGATGCGTCATACCCATTGAACCAAGACCGATGATGCCGACATTAATCATTACTCGTGTGGTTGATTTCGAAGTACAGCGAAAGACGGAATTTCATTTTCAAAGTCAACACAGGCGTTCCCAGCAACACAGATACACACCGCACCCAAAGCACCACGAGGTGTTATTTTCTGGACATTCCACACACACCGGTTTCTCCTGAAAGGGCATGAAAAAGATCATTCTCCCCTTGCTGTTGGTCATCTTGGGCCTCGTGTGCGAGCATACAAATGCTGCCTCGGAAAAGAACACCGCGCCCGCCGCGCCGCTCAAGCTTTGGTATGACACGCCCGCGACAAAATGGGTCGAGGCCCTGCCCGTCGGGAACGGACGCCTCGGCGCAATGGTCTTCGGCGGCGCCCCGCAAGA
>JAITHA010000021.1 GCA_031280235.1 Puniceicoccales bacterium
CGCGGGCATCCCGCCCGCCCAAGACAAACAACATGAACCAGAAATACTCAGTAACCATCCCCGAGCTCGGCATCACCATCGCCACCGGCTCCATAGCCCGCCAAGCCAACGGCTCCGTCACCATCTCAAAAGGAGAGACCACCGTCTTCGTCAGCGCCACAGCCGCCGAAGGACTGCGCTCCCCGGATCAGGACTTCTTCCCCCTGACAGTTGACTATCGCGAGAAATTCGCCGCCGCAGGCCGTTTCCCCGGAGGCTATTTCAAGCGCGAAGGCAAACCCTCCGAAAAAGAGATCCTCACCTCGCGCCTCTGCGACCGCCCCCTGCGCCCGCTCTTCCAGGACGGCTTCCTCAACGAAGTCCAGGTCATCGGCCTCCTGCTCAGCACCGACCTCCAGAACGAGCCCGACATCCTCATGGTCAACGGCGCCAGCGCCGCCCTGCTCTGTTCCGACATCCCCTGGAACGGCCCCATCGCCGCCGTGCGCATCGGGCAAATCGGCGACCAATTCGTCGTCAACCCCACCAACGAGCAAATGCAATCCACCACCCTCGACCTCATCTACGTCGGCAATGAGCGCGACATGATGATGATCGAAGGCAGCGCCGACCAGATCCCCGACGAACGCTTCATCGAAGCCCTCGAATTCGCCCACAACGCCATCCAACCCATCCTCGCCGCCCAACGCCACCTCGCCAGCCAATACGCCAAGGCCAAGCGCGAATACGCACTCGTCGTCGCCGACCCCACCGTGTTCGACATCTGTCAGGAAATCGCCAATAACGACAAAGCCCTCGCCAAAGCCGTTTACCAAGAAAAGAAACAAGACCGCGAAAAAGCCGTCTCCGCGGTCAAGGCCGACGCCCTCGCAGCCGCCACCGCCAAGCTCGGCGAAGGCAAATTCGACCCGCGCCACATCAACATCGCCTTCGAAAAACTGCAGGAAAAAGTTTACCGCGAAACCATCCTCAACGAAGGCCGGCGCGCCGACGGGCGCAGCCCCCAAGACCTCCGCCCCATCAGCGCCCAAGTGGACGTCCTCCCCCGCGTGCACGGCAGCGCCATCTTCCAACGCGGCGAAACCCAAGGCCTCGTCATCGCCACCCTCGGCACCAGCAAAGACTCCCAAGAGCTCGACGGACTCACCGGCGGACCCAAGAGCAAAACCTTCATCCTCCACTACAACTTCCCCCCATTCAGCGTCGGTGAATGCGGACGCTTCGGCGCCCCGGGCCGCCGCGAAATCGGCCATGGCGCACTCGCCGAACGCTCCCTCCTCCCCGTCCTCCCCGCCGAGGACGCCTTCCCCTACAGCATCCGCCTCAGCAGCGAAATCATGGAATCCAACGGCTCCACATCCATGGCCTCCGTCTGCGGCGGCACACTCGCCCTCATGGACGCCGGCGTGCCCATCACAGCCCCCGTCGCCGGAATCTCCTGCGGCCTCGTCACCGAGGAAAAAGACGGCGCCATCCAACGCCACATCATCCTCACCGACATCATCGGCGCCGAAGACCACTTCGGCGACATGGACTTCAAAATCTGCGGCACCACCAACGGCATCACCGGCTTCCAGCTCGACCTCAAAATCCACGGACTCCCCATCGCCATCGCCCGCGAAGCCATCCAGCAAAACAAAATCGCCCGCGACAAAATCCTCGCCATCCTCGCCACCGCCAAACCCGAGCCCAGCGCCACCATCAAGGAAAGCGCCCCACGCATCCACCCCATGCAAATCCCCCCCGACAAAATCGGCGCCCTCATCGGCCCCGGCGGCAAAAACATCAAACGCATCACCGAATTCTGCAACGTCCAGATCGACATCAACGAAGACGACAGCGGACGCCTCCTCGTCTTCGCCACCAACGCCGACGCCCTCCAGCGCGCCATCCACGAAATCAACATCATCACCGCCCAAATCGAAATCGGCAAAACCTACAAAGGCATCGTCCGCAGCATCAAAGACTTCGGCTGCTTCGTCGAATGCCTCCCCGGACAGGAAGGCCTCGTCCACGTCAGCGAGCTCGCCGACTTCCGCGTCAACAACGTCGAAGACGTCTGCAAACTCGGCGACGAAATCATCGTCAAATGCATCGGCGTCGAGGAAAAGACCGGCAAAGTCCGCCTCTCACGCCGCGCCGCCATCGCCGAAAAAGAAGGCCGCCCCTACGAACCCAAGCCACGCAGCGACGGCGGAGACCGAGGCGGACGCTTCGGCGACCGGGACCGCCGCGGAGGCCGGGGCTTTGATCGCGACCGCCGCGGACACGACCGTGGCGACCGTGGCGACCGTGGAGACCGGCACAACGACAACCGGAACTTCGACGGTGGCCACGGCGAAAACGCCCCCTCCGAATAAAAGCTCCCAACGGAACAAAACAAAAAGCCCGGGCCATCAGCTCCGGGCTTTTTTTTGAAAACGCCAAGTCCTACTTTGCCGCCATCCGAATCAGATGTTTCTTCATCTCATTCACCGTTTCATGACCACACTTATTTAGGCTGGTGCGGCCAAAGGCGGTTTTGGGGAATGTTTTCAGAATCTCCACCGGTAGCCAGCGTTGAGAGTCCAGGGGGAGTTGGTTCTTGAGCCGTGGGTGGCTTCGTAGTCAAAATGCACTTGGTGGGCGGTGTCGGGAGATTGCCAGGTAAGTCCAAAGCCGAATTGGACGAGGGCGCCGTCAAAGTCGGGCGTCCAACGTTCGGTGGCGGCAGGAGAGAGGACACGAACGGCTCCGCCCTGCCCGCCTCGATATTCGGCACCAAGTTTAAGGTAGGGGACGAGGGTGCCGGAGCTTTCGAGGCTGAATGTTTTGCCTGCTCGGAGAATGGCTCCGAGGCGTTCGATGTCAGTATCGCTGTTGCGTACACGGAGGCTCTGGCGCGTGTTGTAGCTTTCGGCAAAGACGTGAGCGTAGGAGCCTTGGAGCGAGGGCTCGAGGAACCAAGGATTTTGGGCGTCACCAAAGGTGAGGTGCCAGCCGAGCTCAAGGGCGAAGCCAAGGGTGAAGTTGTCGAATTGGCTGCGGTCAGTAGTGGTTTTGAGGGTGGAGTCGTGGCACTCGGCTTGGGCTGTGGCTGAGGCGAAGAGGCCGTTCTTGTGCTGCCAGGCGGAATAGAGGCTGCTGGCAAAGGTGCTCGTCTCAGTCTTGCCTCGGCTGGCATTGAGGGTGCGCTGCGTGAGAGAGTAACCTGCGTGGATACCCACGAGGAAGGAGAAGGAAGCGTTGGGCTGGGTGAGCGTCTTGTCGCCGCCAATGTCTGCCCCGTATTGGTATTCGTGGAAGTTTGGCACCTCTCGGATGCCGTGAGTGATGTTGGTGCGCTGTGCGCGTGCGCGGAACCAGAGGCTGTTGTCGAGGGCTTGCTGGGATGGCCTAACGCGAAGTTCGCCAAGACGTTTGTTGATGTTGTCGAGTTGGCCGAACCAGGCGGTGGCGAAGGTACCTGCGCCTGTGGCTCCGCCAATGGTCTGGGCGAGCTCACTCAGGCCCGTGGCGCGCAAGACGGCAGAACCGTCGCCTACGATGTCGAAGGTGTACAAGCCTGCTTCGACGGGAGCCTCGAGGGTGATACGGGCACCGGGGTCGATACGCCCGCCTTCGATGAGGTTGACGGTTGTCTGGCGCGTGGTGGTGGCGGCGTTAAAGGTTTTGCGGATGGCAAACTCATGTTGCCCAGTCGCATTGCCGCTGTCGGCGAGGTGGATGCGGTCGGAATGTTCGGGGTCGTTGAAATCGATCTCGAGGCTGTATTTGCCGATGCCTTCCGGGGTGGCGTTGGCGAGGCTTCCGATTCTGAGGCTCTGGCCGAATGCCCCGAAGTAAACGAGGCCGTCGTTGCGCAAGGTCCCGTCAACGATGTGCCGGGAGATTTCCTTTTTGAGAGCAACTGTGCCACTGGCGTTGTTGATGACGGTGCCATTGATTTCTGGGGCGATCAGAAGCCCGCTATTATGCACCTCGCGCGCCATGATGAGACCGTCTGCCATGAGCCTTGCACCTGCGGTGTTGGTGACGATGGCAGCGCTACCCGGTGTGAGTGGCAGGGTAGCTGCGGTGATGTGGAGGTCGGCGTAGTTCTCTATGGTGTCTGCCTTCAACTCGCCCTTGATAAGGAGAGTGCCTGCCTCGTTGCAAAGCTTGGTGAATTTATAGCTTTGGGTCGGATCTGCGAGAGTGAGCGTCGCGGCTCCCTGCTTGGTAAGCGTACCTGTGCCGATGATCCCGCCTGTGAGCACCTGGTCGTAAGCTTGCGCGAAGACAAGGCTTGAGCCGCCATCGAGAGATATTGGGGCATTGTAAACGCCGTTGGTTCCCAAAGTGCTGCACAGTTTCAGAGTACTGGAACGCACTACCGTGGAGCCCGTGTAAGTGGCGGCTGTGGTGAAAACAACTGTGCCACTCGAGGCCGATATCTCGACAGAACCCGCGCCGGTGATGGGCATACGGATTTCGCCCGGCGTGATGATGCGCAATGCGCCGATGAGGGTGGGCTCCGGCCCGGTATCCACGGTGCCTGTGCCCAGTGCGTCAATAACGCCGTTGGTGGCGTGCGCGGCGACGAGAGTACCGCCCTCGATGCGGACGCCCCCTGAGAAAGTACTTGCGCCGGAGAGGGAGAGACTGCCAGAGCCTGTCTTCACCACAGCGCCGCCACCGGAAATGCGCCCCCCGTAGCTATCGGAGAAACCCGAGTTACGATCAAAGACGACTGTACCGCTATTTGCGATGGCCGGGATGGCGATCACTCCGCCATTGCCGAAGGTCACCCGCCCGGCGACGGTGAAAGAATCTGCCGCGACGTGCGTCCCAAAGGTTACCGTCCCAGCGATGTCCACGATTGGGAAATCTACCTCGTTGTTGAAGCGCGCGATGGCATTGGCATCCACGCGCAAACGCCCGTCTGCCACGATGAGGCCCGATGAAGCAGCGAGCAGGCCCGCGATTTTGTCGCCATTGAAGATGTAGGTGCTTTGCGAGAGAGTCATGCCGCCGACGATGACGCCCGCGCCGCCTGTGTTGACGTGGATAGTCTGCGCGGTGTTAGGATCGCTGGAGAAACGGACGTTATCCCCGTCGTTGAAAAAGAGGCCGTGCACGTCGCCCTCGCGCCAATTGGCACTCGTGCCCTTATCCCACACGCCCGTGCTTGCCGGGCTGTCCCACGTGAGGGAGAGGTTGGCGCTAGCGTAGGTCTCGACGACGAGCTGCTGCCCGTCCGGGCTGAAGACTTGGGCGCGCACGCGCGAGCTGACTCCATCCATCACGACGCCTCTGTACTTGAAGACTGTGGCGGCGAGATTCCCTGTGGTGAGGGTGCCCGTGGCAGCGAGGAGCGGGAAACTTCCCGTGTGCCAGAAGTTCGCGCCGTTATCGGTAATGTTGATAGTATTTGGCGAAACCACCCCGAAGCTGGCGTCGCCCTCCACGATGATGAAATCGCTGGCGCCCGGTGCGGCATCAAACAAAATCTCGACACCGTTGAGCGCCGTAGTAGTGCCGACCTGGCCGAGGGTGAGGGTGCCCACGCTGTTGCCGCCGTTGGCGCCCGGTGCGATGCGTGTACCCGGTTGGAAGGCAGGCTTGGCAACGAGCCCTGTGCCACTGAGTGTGCCTGAGCTCAACCTGAAAGCGGATGTGATTTGCCCGTTCACCTCAAGCCTGCCGCCTGCCGTAATGTCCACGGTACCAGCCCCATACACTTCGCCATCAAGGCGTCTGGCGCCAGCGGAGGCATCCCAGATGAACAACAGCGCTGCGCCTGTGCCCAGATGGATCCTGCCTCCCTCAGCCAAGGTAATGGCATTTTCCACAGACTGGCTATACGTACCCAAATCGAGCAGTGCGCCCGCATGCACCTCAATGCTGGAGAGCGCGTTGAAGACGTTGGCTGCGCCAGCCTCCACTGTGCCTCGGGAGAGGGTGAGCGCACCAGTGAAATGCGTGCTATTGCCGAAGGTCAGCGTGCCGTCCCCCGCCTTTTCCAAGGCCGCGCCTGTGAGTGCACCGGAGAGTGTGGCGCTGTGCCCGTTGGTGTCCACAATGGCGCCTGTGGGTGCCGCCAAATGTATGGGGCGCGCGATATTGGCGTCGCCATTGAAGCGGAGAGTGGCAGCGGTGCCCACCACAGCATCGCCGAGAGTGAGCGTGGCAGCCGTCGCGCCAAGGGCTACATCAGAGTTGACGGCCAGCACGCCTTCAGCGGCGTACACGCCTCCAGAAAAAGTATTTGAGCCAGAGAGGATGAGCGTGTTAGACCCCGTTTTGACGAGGCTGCCCACGCCGCTGATGTCGCCGGAAAGCGTCTGCTCCGCAGGCTGAGCCAGTGCCAGCTCGCTCCCATTGGCCAAAGTGATTGAGCCGCCAAACACGTTCCCCGAGCCCAACTCCGAGCGCAAGAGGAGGGTGCCGCCAGAGATTTCAAGCGAAGTGCTTACCTCCGCCGCGCTACTCACAGTGAGAGTGCCCGCACCTACCTTGGCAAGGGATGTACCCGCGAGGCTGCCAGCTATCGTGACGGCATGCCCGTTGGTATCCACGCCACCGCCCTGACCTGTGAGGGTGATGGGACGCACGATCTGCGCGTCTGCGTCCAAGCGCAAAACACCGCGCGCCGCAGTGGAGCCCAATGTGAGCCTGGCATCTGGCGCGCTGAAGGCGTTGTAGGCCGCGCCGAGTGCGCCTTCAGCGGCGATGGCCAGCGTGCCCGCCTCCACTTGGACACCACCGGTGAACGCGTTGGCACCCGTGAGCAGCAACACGCCCGCGCCTTGCTTCACCACGCGCCCCTGGCCCGATATGGGCGCGCCGAAGGCCTTCGTCGCTGTTTCGTTAAATACGACCAAGCTCTGGTTTACTATCCCTCTCAAGATCGCCGAAGCGCCATCTGTGAAACGCGCCCCGGTGTCGAACACCACCGTAGCTCCGTTGGAGACGACCATCGGTTCGCCCGCCGTGACCTCATTCGCAAAGGTAGCCATACCCTGCACGTTGATTTCCTTGAAATAGAGCGCATTTTCAAAACGCACCTCGCCCGTACTGGCGACGAACAAGGAGCCATCGGCGAAGCTGGAGATAGCACCAATGGACGCCGTGGACACACCGGCGATTTTTCCGCCCGTGAAAACATAGCCTTGGCCTGTGACGGTCATTTTCCCAGCGATCACGCCCCCGTTCGCTGTCTGCACCCGCACAGCACGCGTCAATGTCCCTGCATTGGCAAAGGTCACGAGGTCACCGTTTTGGAAACGCTCGCCACTCATGCCGCTTTCGGCCCAATTGGCTGTGGCCGCAAAACCGTTGTCCCAGATCGCCGATGGCTGACTGTGCACGTCCCACGCGATGTCTGCGCTGTAACCCGGGAGCGTCGTCAACACAAGGGTTTTCCCCACTAACGCGAGCGAGGCGCCCATGCGTGTGTTGATGTGGCCGATTTCCACGCCGTGATATTTGAAGACAGTGGCGGCCAAAAGATCAGGGTCTATGCTGAGTGTGCCGCCTGCCTCAAGGATGGTGTAAGTGCCTGCCTTCCACATGGAATTCACGTCGGAGACATTCACCGTGTTTTTCTCAAGGTTGGCGAACTCGGCATCTCCCGCGACAAAGATTTTATCCGAGCTCGAACTCCCCGAGACAAAGATGTCCAGCTGCACGTCATTCAATGCGACCTGTGTCGCTACTTTGCCGAGCGTCAGCGTGCCGGTGCTGCCCAAGGCAATCGAGTCATCCATACCCGGCGCAATCTTGGAGCCTGCGTCGAACAGCGGACTCTCGACAGTCCCCGTGCCGCCGAGTGTCGAACCCGCAGCCAAGGAGAGGGGAACGGCAACGGTGCCTGCGACTTTCAAGATGCCCGCGCCCGTCTTGACTACAGAGCCCGTACCCGTGATGTCGCCGGAAAGCGTTTGCGCGGAGCCCTGAGCAAAAGTGATTGTGGTGCCTGAAAGGGAAATATTGCCGCCATAACTGGCCGATGCGCCCAAGGTGCCCGTCACCTCCAGCGTGCCCGCAGAGACTGTCGTGTCACCTGCGTAGGTGCTGGCTCCGGCGAGAACTAACTTCCCTACGCCAGCCTTGGTCAGCCCGCCTGTGCCAGTTACTCGCGTGCTGAGGGTCACGTCGTTGCCGTTCGTGTCCAGCGTGCCGCCATTGCTACCGAGAGGAGCCAGCTTGTTGGAGATATCCACGCTGGAGCCCGAGGCCCATCGCAGTCCACCACCATCAAGAGTCACATTACCCGCGCCATTGCCCAAATTGGCGAGTGTGGTGAAATGGATGAAGCCGTTGCTAATGGTCGCGCCTCCCGTATGGGTGTTAGTGCCGGAAAGGGTCAACACACCCACGCCTGACTTGGCCAGTGTGCCGCCGCCGGAAATGACGCCGGAAAGCGTCTGCGCACCGGCTTGATTGAGCGCGAGTACGCCACCGGTAACGTGGATGGCGCCCGCATAGCTGCCGCTGCCCAAGCTGCCTGTCACCAGAAGCGTGCCGCCAGAAATAGCCATGTCGCCCGTATAGGTGTTGCTACCAGAGAGAGTCAGCACACCCGCGCCTGACTTGGCCAGCGTGCCGCCGCCGGAAATGACGCCGGAAAGCGTCTGCGCACCGGCTTGATTGAGCGCGAGTACGCCGCCGGTAACGTGGATGGCGCCCGCATAGCTGCCGCTGCCCAAGCTGCCCGTCACTTCCAACCTGCCAGCAGAGACTGTCGTGTCGCCTGAATAGGTGCTGGAGCCAGAAAGCGTCAGCGTTCCAGCATTGGCCTTGGTCAACGGTGCGCTGCCAGAGATTTCTCCCGAGAGCGTGCCGTTGGTGCCGTTGGTGTCGAACACGCCACCTGTGCCTGCGAGTACGACCGGGCGCGCCACGGTGGCGCCTGTGGCAAAACGCAAGGTGCCAGCTGTCGTATCGCCGAGGGTCAATTTCGCGTTGGGAGCAGTCGAGCTATCGTAGGCCACGCCAAGATTGGCATCTGCCGAGATGGCGAGCACGCCACCGTCTTTCACGATCATGCCGCCAGAGAGCATGTTGGTGCCAGTGAGTGTGAGCGCACCCGTGCCAGCCTTGGTAAAGCTGCCTGTGCCGGAGAGAGTTCCGGAGAGGGTTTGCGCGTCGGTCTGGTCAAATGTGATTGGGCCACCCGTGAGGGTGATGTTGCCTGCGTAGCTGCCGTTGCCGAGAATGCCCGTCACTTTCAGCGCGCCTGCGTCGACGGTCATATTGCCCGTGTGGGTGCTGGTGCCAGAGAGCGTGAGCGTGCCAGCACCAACCTTCGCCAACGCGCCTGCGCCTGAAATGCCCGAGGCGAGGGTGACGTCGTTGCCGTTCGTGTCCAGCGTGCCGCCGCCTGTGCCGACGGCCGCCAGGCGCGAAGAAATGTCCGCGCTGCTGGACGTCGCCCAACGCAACCCGCCACCGTTGAGGGTCACATTGGCACCTGTGCCACCGAAGTTTGTGGCGGCGGAAAACTCGATGGTGCCTGCTTTGACTTCTGTGCCGCCACTGTAGGCATTGGTGCCCGAAAGGGCCAACGTGCCTACGCCGATTTTGGTCAATTTGCCTGTGCCTTGGATGTCCGAGGCGAGGATGACATCGTTGCCGTTCGTGTCCAGCGTGCCGCCGCCTGTGCCGACGGCCGCCAGACGCGAAGAAATGTCCGCGCTGCTGGACGTCGCCCAACGCAACCCGCCACCGTCGAGGGTCACATTGGCACCTGTGCCGCCGAAGCTCGTGGAATTGCTGAACTGGATGAAACCGCCCGTGATCTTTGTGCCGCCTGAGTAACTGTTGGAGGCGGATAGGATGAGCGTGCCCGCACCGGCCTTGGTCAACGCGCCTGTGCCCGAGATACTCGTGCCGAGGGTGATGTTGTTGCCATTCGTGTCCAGCGTGCCGCCGCCTGCGCCAAGGGCTGCCAGACGCGAGGAAATGTCCTCAGTAACGCCCGTCGCCCATTGCAGGCCACCACCGTTGAGGAGCACATTTGCCCCACCCGTGCCAAAATTGCTGGCGGCACGAAAATTGATGAGGCCACCTGTGACTTCTGTCCCACCCGTATAGCTATTCGTCACGTTGGAGAGCTGGAGAATACCCGCGCCTGCCTTGATGAGTTTGCCTGCGGATGTATCAGAGGCACGGTTTACCAGTTGCGCGGAAATGTTCAGCCGCGCTTTGGACTCTACATTAAAGGTGATCGCGCTGACGTTATTCCCTCTCTGGTTTCCAAGGTGTATACCCCGAAGACCACTACCGGAAGTATCCGAGGTGATGGCGGAAATCGTCTCGGCGTCACCATCCGCAGCGTCATGGAGCACCGTCACATTTCCCAAGAGCCCGATGGCCTGCCACTTTTGATCAGTATAACCGCCTGTGGCGTGGATCGTCCCGCCCTTCATCGTGACAACGCCCAGCTGGTTGTAGCCTGTGCCGGTGTTGTTCCACAGGGTACCCTCAATGATCATCGGGATGTTCATGTGAATCTCGGAACCACCGAAGATATCAGCCCTCCCGTATTCCAATGTCGCCCCGGACTTGATGGTGATCGTGTGGGTATTCACGTTGCTAAATGGGTATTGCCCATTTTCCAATCTCAGGGTTCCGCCTTCGATGGTGATGTTTCCAGCAAGATTGGCATTATTGGCCGGGCTGTATATTACCTTGGAACTGCCACTTTTGACGAGATTGCCTGCACCACTTATGCTCTGAACAACCGTGAGAGCGCTACTGCTGCGCGCAAATTCCAAAGTGCCTCCTGCACTGACGGTCACGTTGCCAAGGTTGGCACTTTTGAAGCTAAGCACTGCGCCGTCGCCGATGACTACTTTGCCCCCGTCAATTCTCAACGTCGTGGGCACGAAATTACCCGTAAAAATCTGCGTCCCAGCGCCAATTTTGACGAGATCAAGCGGACTTCTTGGGTCCAAGACCATAGTCCCGACGCCACTATTTGTCCCCGTGATCGTCCCCGCAAAAGTGTGCGTCTTCTCCGCAGTGACGCCCCGGCCAATCGTGAGGGTGCTGGTACCGCTTTGGCTGCGGACAATGTATCCCGTTCCTGTAATTCCGCCGAAGGAGATATTGAGCCCACGCATGTCGAAACGACCGTATGGCCCTACATTCAAGTCCGCCATGTTGTTTGCCGCGTTTGCAGCATTATCCGCTCCATTGATAGTACCCGAGCGAATATCGATCAGGGAACCAGCTCCAAACGCCACGGTGGAGCTACTGCCGAAGACAAGCGCCTGCACGTTGCCTGCATCCCCCGAAATACTCGTCCATCCGCTATCGACAATGAGGGTACCTCTCCCACTCAGGTTTATACTGCTGATATGACCATTGTTTTGGGCGTTGATTTCCAAAGTTCCCCCATCAAAGACATACTTTCTGTTGAGAAGGTTCGTGTCGCTGGCACGAGTCCAATAGATCCTGCCGCCTTCCTTGATGTCACACTGCGGGATGCCACTGGTGCTGGCGGTGAATTGTAGAGTTCCACCTTCCACAACAATCTTTCCGGCGAAAGAACCTGCGCCGAAACTCAGTACGCCTGCGCCCGTCTTGGTGAGCGTACCGTTCCCAGAAGGCGACGCACTGAATGTGACGTTATTGCCATTGGTATCGAGGTTTCCCCCGTTAGCACCAAAGGAAAGCCGGGAAGAGACATCCGCTGTGTTTCCCGTAGCCCATTGCAGGCCACCCCCGTCGAGAAGAATTGTGCCGACCGGACCCAAAGTGCCAATGGCTTTGAAGTTGATGTAACCACCTCTGATAGTCGTGCCACCCGCATAGGAGTTTGCTTCGTTGGTCAACGTAAGCGTGCCACTGCCAGCCTTGATGAGGGCAAAGGAAGTGTTGTTGGCCGCAGCGCCGAAAGACGACTCATCTCCCGTAGCCGGGCCTATTCTTCCGTGATAAGTCCCGCTTCCGCTCGTGGTCACATAGGTTTTGGCAGGTTCGGTGCCAAGGGTCGTGCTCCCCGCGTGGATACCAAATTCAGCGAGGGCAGCAACAGCATCTCCCGGAGAGGAAATCTGGGCAAGGTCGCCCGAACTGTTGAGATAGTAGCCGCTGGAAGTCGATGAAGTGACGTCACTGCCGACCGGAAGGCCCGAAGCGTCCAACAAGGGAAGTTGGGCGGCGAGTTCTCCCCCTATCTGAAGGGTACAGCTGGCGGAATTGGCGCCGATGACCGTTCCAGGCACGCCGTCCAAAGAAGCAATTTTTGTGACCTCGCCACCAGCACCACTATTCAGGCGAATTCCGCCGGAAAGGATGTTCAGACCGCCGACGCCAAGGATGCTGCCGTCGGCATTGACGCCAGCATCGGTCCAGCTCAAAAGGAGGCCACGCAAGCCCGTGCCTTGCCAGTCAACGGTGACCTTGCCAAAAAAGCCGCGACCATCGGAAGCAAAATCAATATGGTCATCGCTCTGCCTGATGATGATCTCCTTGGTAGAGTCGCCGATAAGGATGCCCCTAAAGGTGCTGCCGGAGCCCCCTGCATTAAAGGTGAGCAAGCCCCCCTGCAAAAGGACGAAAGTGTCGGAAGAATCATCAACGCTCCTCTCCGTCGGAGCACTGAGGGTAACGTCTGCAGCCTGAGACGAACTGCCCGGGGCGAAAGCGACAGCGGCAGCAAATAGGACAGTCTTGGCAAGACCCCTATAGAGACGGGATGTATTTCTCATGAGGAAGGAGGGAGTTAAGATTTGATAAATAAGACCGGAGAGGGGTGGCATCCTGACGCGGTGCCCCGAATGTCCAAGCAAAAAGTTCTGACACCTCAAGAATGGAGATTCCGCCTCCGTTTTTTTGTGTGGAACTTTGGGAGACTTGCTTTGTTGTCCTCCAGAGAAATCCGTGCCTGCCCTTGGCGCAGCCACGCCATATTGCACAAACAATCCGACCGGACCACGCACATGACATCCTTCGCCGCCACCTCGTCCATCACACTGCCAACCCTGCGCTGGCGCCAACAGAGCCTGTATCTCTGGAGCGCCGCCTTTGTGGCAGGCAACCTCGCCCTGCCACAGCTGTGCCACCTCGCCAACAACGGGGGCCGCATGTTTCTGCCCATTTACTTCTTCACCCTCGTAGCGGCATCGGCCTTCGGCTGGCGGGCAGGCGTCTTGACGGCGCTGGCCTCACCGTTGCTCAACCACGCGCTCTTTGGGATGCCACCCTCTGCCACGCTGGTGCCCATCGTGGCCAAATCGCTATTGATCGCTGCGCTGGCGCCCGTGTTACTGCGCCGCTTCAAACTGCTGCCACTGGCGCTACTGGCCATCGTGCTGGGCTATCAGGTGCTCGGCGGCCTCTTTGAATGGGCATGGACGGGCAGCCGCGACGCCGCGCTACACGATTTCACCATCGGCTGGCCAGGTATGGCGCTGCAAGTGCTCGGCGCCTGGGCGGTGCTGTTTCTCGTGAACCAAACCCGCAAAAACCAGTAAGACATGCCTACGCCACTGCGAAGCTTTGCCGACCTGCTGGAGCGCTTGCGCAAACTCGCCTTTGCCGAGCACTTCGACTGCATCGTCGCCATCGCCAACGGCGGCCTGCTCCCCGCAGCACTCTTGCACGAAAAACTCGGCATCGAGGTAAACATCCTGCGCATCAACTGGCGCGACGCCGACAACAAGCCCAAGGGAACCGAGCCCACGCTCTTACGCGAGCCCGACTTTGACTGCGCCGGGAAAAACATCCTCATCGCAGACGACCGCATCAAAACGGGCACCACGCTCGCCCTCGCCCGCACAGTACTCTCCCGCGCCGCCCTCATCCGCAGCTTTGCCATCAACGGCAATGCGGACTACGCCCTCTACAACGAGGCCTGCTTCCCCATGCCCTGGCGCCTCGCGTAAAAGAACCGCGCGCAATCACCACCCAACACCACACCACCATGCTCCAAGACAGACGTACCTTCATCAAAGCCGGAGTCACCCTCGGCACCGCACTCTCCCTGGGCGATCCCGGCGACCTTTTCGCCGCGCCCGCCAAGACCAACACCAAAGTAATAACGGGCCCCGACGGCAGGCCCGTGCTTGTGGCCGTGCGCGATGGCGAACGCGCCGCAATGCTCGACCGCGCTCTTGAAGCGCTGGGCGGCATCGAGCGTTTCGTCAAAAAAGGGCAGACAGTCGTCATCAAACCTAACGTGGCCTGGGACGTGCCGCCCGAACGCTCTGCCAACACGCATCCCGACATCGTCGGGCGCCTTGTCGAACTCTGCCTCAAAGCCGGGGCAAAAAAAGTCTCCGTGTTTGACCACACCTGCGACAACCCGCACGACAACTCACCCAGCTGCTATGACCGCAGCGGCGTGCGCCCCGCCGTATTGAAAGCCGGTGGCGAAATGGTGACAGGCAACGACCGCAGCCTCTACCGCAAAGTGGAGATACCCAACGGCGTGCGCCTCAAGGAAACGGAGATACACTCCCTTATCCTCGACAGCGACGTCTTCATCAACGCACCCGTGCTGAAACACCACCACGGCACGACCATCACCGCCGCCATGAAAAACCTGATGGGCGCCATCTGGGATCGCCGCTTCTACCACAGCAACGACCTGCACCAATGCATCGCTGATTTCTTCGCGCTACCCAAGCTCAGGCCCGCCCTCAACATCATGGACGCCTACGCGCCGATGAAGCAAAACGGTCCACGCGGCAAAAGCGAAAAAGATGTGCTCCCGGGCGTGAAAACCCTGTTAGCCTCGCCCGACATCGTGGCGATAGACGCTGCCGCCTCCAAAATACTCGGGCACGCAGAAGACAGCATCCCACACGTGAAAATCGCCGCCGACGCGGGCTATGGCGTGTGCCAGCTCGACACACTGAAAATCGAGCGCGTCCGTATGACGGCCTGACCCGAGTACACAAACGATGGAAAAACTGACCCGAAGGCGCAGCCAGCAGCGACACCGCGCACATGTGAGGCGAGTGCGACTGCTGTTCTTCGCCTTGCCCCTCACGACCCTGCTGCTCGCGGCCTGCGCCCGCTACACCCTCGGCACACGCACAAAGCCGCCCTTCTCCACGCTGGCCATCGCCCCGGTGAAAAACGAAACCTCCGCCGCGCAAATGCAGGCCCCTCTCTCGCAACAACTCACCCAGCTGCTCTCCCAAGAAAACAACATCCACGTGGTGGGCGACAACAGCGACGTCACCCTGTACATCCACATCACGGGCTACGAGCACACCGTGGCTGCAACGGATCCGCACGACACCACTCTCGGCAACTCCTTCAACCTGCGCATCCGCGCCCTCTGTACCCTCGTGGACAACCGCACAGGAAAGACCCTCTTTGAGAAACGGGAAGTCCGCGCCACGACCGTCGCTCACGCCATGAGTGGCTTCACCGCCGTGGAATACCAGACGATGCCTGTGCTGACGCGAGCCCTCGCCCAAAAACTGCGCGACACTATCACCAGCACCTGGTGAAATGCGCCGGAGCAGGGTATGTTCAGGCGATTTCCCAGCGGTAGGGATGTTTGGAAAGAAGCTGGTGGCCCGTCTCTGTGACCAATGCCACATCCTCGATGCGGCACCCACCAAGGCCAAGGTAATACAAGCCCGGCTCGACGGTCGTCACCATGCCGGCACGCAAGACCTTGGTGCCACGCGGGCTCAAGCTACGCTCCTCGTGGACGTCCAGCCCAAGACCATGGCCCAAGCCATGGAAGAACCCCTCGTGGTAACCATTGGCGGGGTTGAGGCCCGTGGCATAGCCTTGCGCTTCAAAGTAGGCCGCGACTGCCTTGTGAATACTGGCACCCACCACGCCCGGTTTTATCAGCGAAAGAGCCAGACGCTGTGCCTCACGAACCGTCTTCACGATACGCCGCTGCGCCGCCGAGGCGCGTCCCTTCAAATAAGTGCGCGTCATGTCACCGTAATAACCCGAGGCACTCATGCGCGGAAAAATGTCCACGACAATCAGGGCATTGGCCGGAATGGGCCCAGAACCGCTACAATGGCAATCCACAGCTTGATCCCCCGCTGCGGCAATGAGGCCCGAGACGTTGAGCGCCCCGTGCGCCAGGCAGGTCTGATCGATGGCCGCTCGCAAAAGCTCGGAAGTGAGCACCTTGCCGCCGTGCCAGACGAAACCCTGACGGATCTCCGACGCGGCGAGGATTTGCTCCACGGCAGAAAAACCCGCCGAAGCCGCGCGATTCCCAGCACGAATATTCGCCTGCTCACCCGGGCCCTTGAGGATGCGCTGGGGAAAAAACGGAGCATCGCCGATTTCGAGATGCAGGCCGAGCGCCGTGATTTGCTGGTAAAGGCTGACAGGGAAATCCGGCGGCACCCGGAAGGTGCGCACCTTGTAGCGCACGGCCAGGGCGGCGATAATATCTGCGAGATTCGACTTGGCGCCCTGCCGCACAAGCGCCTCGCCCAATTCCTGCAGGTTCAACACCTCGTCGAGGATGGACTCCTTGCGCGCTCGCGTGACCTCGAGCAACGACATGGCGGCGATGCGCCTGCCATTTGCAGAGAAGGCCAAAAAGGGATCGCTTGCGTGGAAACGAGAGAACCAAAGCATATCCGCATTGATACTCGGCGCAGCATAGAGCAGGATGTTTGGGGAAGAAGGGAAAGAAGCCATCGGAGAAAACACAGATCATGCGCCCAAAACATGTTCCGCTTCAACCCTGAATCCTCAAAATGAATTTCCGTTTTTTCGGATAAGCCAGAAACGCGTGTCATCGGAAAACTCGTGAACAGCTGCGTTTTCGACTGCGATGCTGGAGCGCATTTCGCTCAAAAGTATCTCAAATCCACAGCATAAAACAAGCGCGGCAGTTTCACTTTTTTGGGATGCATGGATGTACATTTTTCCCTCTGGAGTATGATGGTTATAATCGCCAAAAATTTCAAGTTCCGGGTCGTGTTTCCCCTGTTCCCAGCGTTCGCTCTCCTGGAGCCAGTGGGCGGCATTGCGCGCCGTATCTCGTTCATGGCCGGTGAAAAGCGCAACTCCTCCAAGACAAAGTACGCGCCACATTTCGCGCAAGACTTTTTTGCGTGATGCGAGGCTAGGAATCATCATTAAGCCGTTAAAACCGAAAATAACGGCATCGAACTCGGCATCAGCAAACGGGAGTTGCGTGGCGTCGGCAACGGAGAAGATAATACCTGTTTTCCGGGCTTTATTTATCTCGTGCGCCATTTCGATCATGGGCCTAGAGAAATCCGTCGCGGTGATGTTTTTCCAGCCTTGCTGCCAAAGCCCGAAGGCGATGCGCCCGGCGCCACAGCCCAGTTCGAGAATGCGCGCTTCCTTGGGAATGTAGCGCTCGCCTAACAGTAGCTCGGACCTCCAGAGACCCACCTTCCCTACCATGCGTGCATAGGAAAGGACAGTCTCCGGATGGGAAAAATATGGAACGTTGGTAAGCGCTGACATCGCGCCAGAAGCGTTCGCTTATTTCTTCTTTTTCACCAAAACCGTGTCCGCAGCTTTTTGCTTTGGCTTACTAGCATCACTTTTCTTATTTGCCGGGGCCGGTTTGCGCTTCTTCCGCTTGGAACCCGGCTCAGAGTAATAGCGACCGTAGGCGCGATCATCCGCGTTGGTGTAGTAGCGGACGGAGCTCATGCCGATTTGGTTGAGAACACCTCCGAAGATGGGAATCTTTGTTTCCCTCAAACGATTGAGGCTGGCCGCGATAAAGCGTTTTCTAACGGAGTTGAAACGAATCACATACAGAATGCCATCCACCTTGGGGATGAGGTTGAGCACATCACTGACAGCGCCAATCGGCGGCGAGTCCACGAGAATACGGTCGTAGCAAGAACGCAATGTCAGGAGCATTTCTGCAAATTCCGGGCTGTTGAGCCAACGCATCGGATCCTCACCCCTGCGTATTTTCCCGGCAGGCAAGATGTCGAGATTCTTGACAAACTCGTAGTGAATGGCTTTTTCCAAGGTGCAGGTGCCGCGCAGGTGGGGTAAAATGCCCTGCGTTTCGTTCAGTTGGAGAGTCTCGGCGACAACGGGCATGCGCAAGTCGGCGTCGACAACCAAAACGCGTTCGCCCTGCCGCGCATACATCATCGCCAAGTTAGTTGTGACAAATGACTTCCCCTCGCTTGGCGAAGTGCTGGTAGTGAGAAGGACGCGTGCCCTTTTAGCCGTCTCATTGATTTTCAATGCTGAGAAAAGAGAACGAAACGCCTCCGTTGTTGCGATATCCTTGCCTGTCGAGATGAGCTTAGCCTTAGCGTATGCATCGCGGCGACGAACTGTTGGCAGGATGCCGATGAGTTGAAGCCTGAGAAAACGCTCAATGTCGTCGACGGATTTCACGCGGTCGTCGAGAGTGGCGAGGGCGAAAACAAGGGCGAGGCCCAATGCCACGCCGGCGAGGAGGCCGAGGCCACCACCTTTCCAATAGTCTTTGTTGATGGCTTTCATCTGAACGAGACGTGCCTCTTCTTGAACGGCGATGTTGAGGAGCTGTGCACCCGTATGCCGCAAGCGCTCCGCTTCGAAGGCGGTACGCATTGCACGACGCTGCACCTCTTTCTCCTCAATCAGGCGGCGCACTTCTGTATATTCGTACTGAGCTTTTTGCAATTTCTCTCCGTCCTCGATGACTTTGTCTCTTTCTTTTTTGGCGAGCTCCACTCGGCCTTCGGCAAGAGTCAACTCCTCCTTAAGTCTTGATTCCGCGTCCAAGACGGCACGCTCGAGAGCAGCCTCTTGCGATTGCAGCCTTCGACGCATCGCTTTGACTGATGCGTGCTCTTCGGTGTAGCGCTCAAGGAGCGCTGCGATGTCTGCCTTTAGCGTGTTGACCTGCCCAGCGCTATAAAGCACGTCGCTGACTTGGGCAATTTCCCGAAAGGACTCTTTGAGCCCTTCTGTTTGCTTGGTTCTCTTAATTTCTTCGATTCGAGCGAGCACCTCTTTTCGTTCACCGTGCTCGGATTCTCGCAGGCGGACTTTAGCCTCGGCTTCCGTCAACAACAAAGCCTGACGGCCCGTCAATTCATCGCGTACGAGCAGCTGCGGATATTGGGAGAGAATCTCGTTCCTCCGCCGATGCAGATCGCTCATCTGTCTCTCGGCATTGTCAAGTTCCGTCGCCGAATGGTCCAAGGATTTGCCTGTCAACTTGAGACGGCTTTCATCTGCCTCTTCGCCTATTTCTTTGGCAAAGAGGTTGGCCATTTGGATGGCGATGACTGGATCTGGGTGGAAGTAAGTCACTTCCACCATCAGAGAACCGCGCTCGGGAACAATGGCCCGACATGCCGTGGCGACTTCTTCTGCTGTGAGTGGCCCGGAGAAGACATTCCCAGCCTGATAGGGCTTGAGCACGGCATCGCGCAATTCAGTATCCATGTTCTTCAACACTCGCCTCACGACCGAGGAGCCTTTCATTATCGAAACTTGTGTGTTCAAATCTTCCTGTGAACCAATGCCTTCGCTATCGATGTTCACAGAGCCACCAGTCAGGGCTGCCGTCGAGTAAGAACGGCGGAAGAGCCGCAACTTGGAAGACGCCATGTACTCCGGGGTGCGGTTGGCGATATATATCACACCACAAAGACAGCCGGTTAGGACGAAGAAGAAGAGTATCAGCCAGCGCTCGCGAATCATGAGCAGGTAGTCGCGCAGGGAATGAGCAGCAGTCGCCCCTTCAGCTTCGCCGTAGCCATGGTAATCTTCCTTCCCGTAGCCTCCGTACGATGCCCCTTTGCCGTAACCGCCATAATTGCCGTGGCCGTAACCGCCATAATTGCCGTAGCCACCATAACCACCGTAATTTCCGTAGTTATTATGGACACCATAGGCCTCTGGCTCCGAATGCTCGGAAGACGGCGGTGCATGATTTTCGTTTTTTTTCGACATCTTGAGTGAGTAGTATTACAGCCCTCTGCGGTGGGAAGAAGTGTACGATTATTTGCGGCCGTGGTTAGTAAAGACTTTCAGAGACATATATCCTGTCTCCTTCCTTGAGTGGGAAATCCTGAACATTCCCTTTTACGAGGTCATCATAATCGATGATATAAGTCTCGATCTGACCATTCTCTTCACGCAACAACTTGATGCCGCTCTTGGAACCTCTTGGAGAAATATCTCCCGCGAGAGAGAGAGCAGACATGAAAGTGATACCACCCAACTCATGCCTAAGCTCAACAGGGCCCGGCCTCACGACAAAACCGAAAAACGTTACATATCTCGGTCTTGTGCTATCAATACGCACAACGACTGTGGGATTTTTAAGAAACTTCTGGTAGATACTTTCCACCTTTACCTTGATTTCATCGAGCGTCATGCCCTCGACTTTCAAGAGCTGGTCATACATTTTCAGCTGTATCTCCCCCTTACTGGAGACGAGCAGCGCGTTCGTGGAGAGATCCGACTCGCCATGGAAGTCCAACGAGACCCTGTCCCCCGGTCTCACCCGGTAGTTGTGCTTATTCTCGGCTTCGCCAGCTGGCGGATAGCGCGTTGACGTACAAGCCGTCAGTGAAAAGCAGAGCAGGCAGGCAAATAAGACATTCCTAAGAATTGAGTTACTTGAGTATCGCATATTCTTGATAGGAAGAAAGATAAAATGTTTTCGAACCTATGGCACGGTATCAGTATTTGAACTTGGCCGAGAATTCCACCAAGTTGGCGCCATAGCCCTGAAACCTGTGCAAACCTTTGGAGTCGACCCCAAGGAAGCGGTACCCGAGGCTAAGCTGCCAGTACTTGTTGGCGACGTAGCTAAAGCCCGTGCCCACGGAGTAAACGTGATCCTCGCGATCCACTGGCTTGTTGAAATCCTGATAGGCATAGGAAGCCGTAAGGAGCCAATGCCAGCGAGAAAAGAGACTGACCTGCGTACCAATGTTCACAAAAGTGTTCGTCAAATCTTGGGCCTGCCCACCAACTTGGAAACGACGCCCCGCAATCACTGACAAGCGCATGCGCGAGGAAACTTGGTAATTGGCGTTCAAACTGAAGTTAAAATTGGAACGCGTATAGTTGTCATCCGCAGCAGCGCCAAAAGTGCCGTTCCCGAGCTGGTCCAAGCTGTAGGAGCGCCCGTGCGTCTGGAGGAAACTGTAACCGACATCTGCGCGAACATTCAGCCGCTGGGAGACGTCACCTTTGATGTTCAGGCCGAAGTAATACTGGTCCATCGTGCCGGGGTCTTGAAACCAGTAGGAGCCAGTGCCGCTTTGGCTCTCGTTCTCGTGGATATCGGAGTAAGTGTAGGTAAAAGACAGACCAGCTTGGATTTTTTCAGTCATCGCATAGCTCAGCGAAATTGGCACCGAGTGCCCCTCCCTGTCGTTAAAGAACTGGCGGAAGTCCTCAAAGTGCTCTTGGGAATAGCGGTAGCCTGTGTTGAAGGAAAACTTGGTCGAAAATTGATAACTGAGATCCACGTTGGCACCCAACTCGTAGCGGTGGACGATGTCGCCGACAGCGTAAATGATGTTGTCGTTTTGGGCGCTCTGCCGGAAGGAACCGCTGATCCCCAAGCGTAAGCGCTTCTTGGGGTCGAAGGTGTAGGAGACGAACGCATCTGCGATTTGCGTGCTCATGTCGTCGTGTTCGATGTAGTTCTGAAATGTCTCCCTGAAAACAAGATTGAACTGATTGATGCTGTCGCGCCCAGTCTCGAGGTGGATGCCGATGACGCCCGTCGCGAGGGTATCAGTGACTCGTTTTTTCGACGCGAAAATGTTGTCGGAATAAGCAAAACCTCCTTCCGCAGTGACGTATAGCAGCGAGTTATTCCCAAACTGAAGAAGGGGGGAATCAGCTTTAGCTTTGATACTACCGAGCAATGGCACCATTGCCACCAGCCCAAGTATCGTTGTTGCCTGTGTAGTTGCTCTCATCTTTGTAGTCTTGTGCACTGTAAGTTGCTTAAAAACATTATTCTCGCACGGTTGTGTTCGTTTTCAACCAGCGCTTGGGAGGCACTCTGAACAATCTCCCCAGTCACGCAAGTAAAAACCCTCCGTTAAAGATCACATTTTTACCAATGGGAACAAGGGGGAACACGATTCGTGGCGCATTACTCAAGCCCAACGCAGCTTGTTGCGCAAGACTTTGAAGTGGGAGATTGTTGGTGGTTGAATGAGTCTGATCTTATTCACTGCAAGGGAGATTCGTAGCGGGAAACAACTTGCCGTCGCCTGAAAATGCGGTGTGCCATCGGCCACGACGTCCAGCCTTAAGTCAGCCCGCCCGGGCTCACGGTCGATGGTGAGTACGCGTTTATCTGAAAAAATCAGCGAGCGATTGGAAAGTGTGTGGGGACATATCGGCGTGAGCGCAAATACACCGGCATGGGGTGCTATTAGCGGGCCTCCTGCGGCGAGGTTGTACGCAGTGGAACCGGTGGGCGTCGCCACGATCAAACCATCGCATGGGAAGGCGTTGACAAACTCATCGTCAAGCGAGACGTGCAGGCGCACCAAGTGCGTGTGTGCCGCCGGACGGATGACGACGTCGTTGAGCGCGATGGTACTGGAGCCGCACTGGGACCTGGCCTCCAACAAAACACGCTCCTCCGCCTTGTAGTCGCCGCGCAATACGCCACGCAGGTCTTCTGCCGCGTTTTCCGAATCATAGCAGGCGAGAAAACCCAGCTTGCCACGGTTGATCCCGAGCACCGGTACGCGCGCCGCCACTGCCTCGGCAACAACGCCCAACAAAGTGCCATCTCCCCCAAGCACGAGGCACGCATCACAGCCAACGAGTGCGCCTGCGGGAAGGGGATAGGTGGGCGGCAAAACGACCTCCACCCCGGCTCCTTGGGCAACGCTAGCCAGGTCGCCAGCAAGGCCGTCCACGCCCGGTTTAGTGCGGTTGGCCACGATCGCAAGACGTCGGATGGGTTTGGGTGACATGCTCACCAAAGAAGTCCTGAAAGGCAGAATGACTCAACGCCTAAACGCAACCCGGCATACATCCAGCAAGGCAAACACAGCCTCTTGCACGCGCGGCAATTGGGTCTCTGGCGGCGCATCATCCGTGTCGTGGATGTCCCAATATTCCACGCGATCTTCCCAACCGGGATGGAGCCAGCGGAGCATCGCGTAATGCTCGTCGCGCTTGAGGGCGACGATGTGCTGCGCAGTGGCCAAATCCGTGTTGGATACCTGCTGCGGGTACGTCGCCGTGCACGTGAGCGGGATGCCCCTGGCGCGCAACGCCGCCACTGTGTCCGGCGAGATTCTGTCGGGGAAATCCTTCACCAAGTATGCCGCCACCCCTCGCGAGAATGCGCGCGCCGCGATACCCTCACGCTCGGCGTAGTAGTTGAAGATTGCCTCGGCAAAACGGCTGCGATAGTAATTACCTGTGCACAAAAAAAGTACCTTCATGAGGACAAGGCATGGGAAAAACCGCGCCAAAAGGCAATGCGCCGCAAAGCCAAAACTCATGTTGACCACCCACGCTTCTTCCCCCACCCCTCGCAGCCATGTCAGAAATGAAAGACGTCGCCCTCGTGCTCATCGCACTGTTCACAGTGGGAATTGCCGCCACCGCCCTGTCCTTGCGCAACATTGTACACTGCACGTTGCTGTTGACGGTGAGCTGGCTCGGTGTCGCCGCCTTCTTCCTCTGGGCGGAGGTGCAGTTCGTCGCCTTTGCGCAAGCGCTCGTCTATGCGGGGGCGATTGCGATGGTAGTGCTCTTCGCCGTGCTGCTCACGCGGCGCGACGCACCGGCTGACAACGCCATGGCGCGCAAGGCGACCTGGCTGCGTGGCCTCTCTGCGCTCAGCGCAGCCTTGCTCGTCGTCCTCCCCCTCTTTACGGGTATCCTCGCGACGCCTTTCTCTGGACGCGATTTCCCGTGGCCGGAAGACGGCGCGAAAACCCTGCCCGTCCGGGAAATTGGCCATCAGCTCCTCAGCTCCGCATACGTGCTCCCGCTGCTCATCACAGGAGTGCTGCTGACGGTGGCCTTGCTCGGCGCGATGGTGATCGCCGCGCCCGCAAGGGCAAATGACGGCGACGGCAAACAATAAGCCACGCGGCGCGCATCAAACCCGCCCGTCCCAAAATGCGCGGGCCTCTGCCGCGAGAAAACGCACATACGCCGGGTGCGCATTCAAGCACGGGATCTGCTCAAAAGACTCTCCACCCGCCTCAAGGAAAGTCTTCCGCCCCTGCATCTGGATTTCCTCCAGCGTCTCTAAGCAATCCGCCGTGAAGGCCGGGCACAGCACCAAGAGGCGCCTGACACCCTGCGCGGGCAGATTGCGCAACACGACATCCGTGTAAGGGCGGATCCACACCGCGCGCCCAAGGCGCGACTGGAAGGCAATGTCGCACTTCTCGCGCGGCACACCCGCCGCCCAGGCGAAAGCCTCAAGCGTGGCAAAACACTGGTGGCGGTAATCTCGCGCCTGCAGCGCCACATTTCCGGGGCAGCAATCCCGCGCCTCATGGCAGTCTGGATAATCGGGAATCTCGCGCCGCAAGTGCCGCAGAGGCACGCCGTGGAAAGAAAAGAGCAGTCGGTCAAAGGGTCTTCCAAGCCAAAGCTGCGCGGACTCCACAAGCGCCTCGATGTAGCCAGGCGCAGCATAAAACGGCTCATAGATATGCACACGCATACCCGGGGCTTGGCGCCGCAACTCCTCACGCACACGCACCACCGCCGTCTCGTAGCTCGACATCGCAAAGTGCGGGTATTGCGGGAACACCAGCAAATCCTCCACACCCGCGCGCACCAGCCCGGCAACCACGTCACGCGTCGATGGCTCCCCATAACGCATCGCCGCAAACACCCCAAGCCCAAGCTCCGCAGCCAAAGCCGCCCGCAACTGCTCCGTGAACACCAGCAAGGGCGGACCATCCTTCATCCAGACCTTTTTGTATGCTTCGGCAGACACAGGCGGGCGCTTGCGCAAAATAACTCCGTGCAGCAAAAGCCACCGCGCCACAGGGTTGCCATCCAGAACGCGCCTGTCCCCAAGAAACTCTCGCAGGTACGCCCGCACATCCTCGACGTCATAGGATTTGGGAGACCCAAGGTTTAATAACAGCACAGCCCGTTTGCTCATATGGTGATACGCAGACCTGCCTCCGCCACTTTGGTTGCCTTCATTTTCTTGCCAAGCAGCCCCCCCCCTCTCATTGAGGCGCCCCACACTGTCCACAGCCCTCAAAAAACCTTTCAAAACACAACGCCCGCTTGCACACGCGGCATCCAAATCAATGAAGACTCTCATTATCGCCGAAAAACCATCTGTCGCTGGTGACATCGCACGCGCTCTCAAAGTCTCCAAAAAGGGCGATTTTTTCGAAAACGACGCCTACCTCGTCACCTCCGCCATCGGCCACCTCGTCGAGCTTGAGATGCCTGAGGACATAGACCCCAAGCTCCGCTTTTGGCGCCTCGAAGCCCTTCCAATCCTCCCCGGGAAATTCGGCCTCAAGCCCAGCCCAAAGACCAAAGAACGCTTCCTGCTGCTCAAAAAACTCCTCCATCGCAACGACATCACCGAGGTCATCAACGCCTGCGACGCCGGGCGCGAGGGGGAGCTCATCTTCGCCTACATCTACCAGCTCTCCAAGGCAAAGCTCCCCGTCAAACGTGCCTGGATGCAGACCATGACGCCTGACGGCATCCGCACCGCCTTCGACTCCCTGCGCGATGGCACAAGCATGGCCGGCCTAGAAAACGCCGCACGCTGCCGCAGCGAGAGCGACTGGCTCATCGGCATCAACGGCACCCGCGCCCTCACTAAACGCATGTTCGGCTCACGCGCTGGAAACGTCGCCACAGTAGGCCGTGTGCAGACGCCCACCCTCGCCATCGTCGTCAACCGCGAGCTCGAAATCCGAAACTTCATCCCACGCGATTTCTGGCGTATCACCGCCACCTTCCACCTCGCCAACGGCATATACGAGGGTGCCTACCAACGCCCGGACTTCAAAAAACGCACCAACGCCAGCACTGACGAACACGACCGCGTGGACCGCATCTGGAGCAAAGAAGCCGCCACGGCCATCCACACCGCCCTCTGCGCCATCTCCTCTCCAGCCGCCGTGCACGACGAGAAAAAGGCCACCACGCAAGCCGCCCCACGCCTCTACGACCTCACAACCCTCCAGCGCGAAGCCAACTCGCGTCACGGCCTGCCCGCACGCACCACACTCCAGGTCGCCCAAGCCCTCTACGAACGCCACAAGGCCATCACCTACCCACGAACCGATTCGCGCGCACTCCCCGAAGACTACATCCCAACCTGCAAACAAACACTCGCCCAGCTCGCCGGAGACCTCGCCCCACACGCCCAAAAAGCCCTCGACTCTGGGTGGGTGCGCCCCAACCGCCGCATCTTCAACAGCGCACAGGTCAGCGACCACTTCGCCATCATCCCCACAGGCACACAGCCCAGCAACCTCAGCGACACCGAGGCCCGCATCTATGACATGATCGCGCGACGCTTCGTCGCCGCCTTTCATCCAGCCGCCGAATACGACGTCACCACTCGCACAAGCACCCTCCACAGCGACACTGGGGCCGCCCTCCCCCCTTCCGCAGAAAACGACACCCCAACCCTTTTGCGAGACTTCGGCTTCAAGAGTGAAGGCAAGGTGCTCACATTCGCAGGCTGGCTCGCCGTTTACGGAAAAAGCGCGATAGACGAATTCCTTGAACCAGGAACCAAAACCACCCAAGCCACCTCGCGCGCCAATGCCCAGCTGCCTGCCATCTCCTCTGGCGACGGAGAACCACCCCGCGCACGCGCCTCTGACATCGCCCTCATCGCCGAGGCCACCAAACCGCCACCACGTTACAATGAAGCCACCCTGCTCTCTGCCATGGAGGGCGCAGGAAAACTCGTCAACGACGAGGAACTGGCCGACGCCATGAAAGAACGCGGCTTGGGCACACCCGCCACACGCGCCGAAATCATCGAAGGTCTCGTCCATCAGAATTACCTCGAACGCTCCACCGACCGCGGCAAGCGGGATCTCACACCCACGACAAAAGCCGAAGCCCTCCTTGAATTCCTCGCCGCAGTAAAGGCGGACGCCCTCACCAAGCCAAATATGACAGGCGAGTGGGAATACAAACTCCGCCAAATGGAACACAACGCCTACCCACGGGATAAATTCATGGACGAGATCGTCAGCGTCACCAAGGGCTTCGTCGAGCACACCAAGAATTTCTCCGAAGACGAGTACGAGACTCACACCACCACCATCCCCTCCCCCAGCGACAAAAAGCCTCTCCTCGAAACCCTCCGCTCCTACAAATCCCAAGACGGCATCATCACCATCTACAAAGTCATCAGTGGGCGAAAAATCGAAGAAGACGAAGTCCGCACCCTCGTCACCTCCGGCGAAATTGGCCCCCTCGACGGTTTTATCTCCGCACGCACAGGCAACCGTTTTCCGGCCAAACTGCGCCTCATCGACGATGAGAAAAAACAGGGCTGCAAAAAGGTCGAACTCGACTTCGGCAATAAAGTGGATCTCCAATCCCTCGAAGCTTTCTGGACAGACCCAGCCTCCAAGGCAGAGCTCTGCGAAAGCGCCACCAATTACATCCTCCGCCAACGCAACACCGCCAATACCGAATATAAAGAACTCTTCAAAGTGGGTCGCCTCATGTGCCAGAAACCCATCACCCGCGAGCACGCCATCCAACTCGTCACCGCAGGGAAAACTGATCTCATCGAGGGCTTCATCTCTAAAAAAGGCCGCCCATTCAACGCATCCCTCCTCCGAAAAGGCGCCCGCATCAACTGGGAATTCCCACCGCGAGAAAAAACAAGTGCCAGCGGCAAGGAAGGCTCCAGAGAAAAAATCTCGCGCAACACCGTTCCCGACCTCTCCAAGGCCGAAGCCCTCGGCACCAGCAAATCCCACTCCGACGGCACTCTCTACCGCACAGACACGCACTTCGTCGTCACCAAACCCCGCGCCGACGACACTCCGCGCGTCGTCTTCAAAATCCAGCGCACTCTCTGCGGTCTTGAGCTCCCAAGCACAGAAATTCAACTCCTTCTCAACAAAGGCAAAACACATCTCCTCGAGGGTATGGTCTCTAAAAAGGGCAAAGCCTTCAGCGCTTTCCTCGTCCTCTCAAAAGACAAAACCAAGGCCGAGTTTGAATTCCCTCCGCGTTAATGACACCCACGTGGAAATGCCTTCCGGATAAAACAATCAATCCGACTAACTCTTTGGATGGAAAGAAGATATTTTCTCGAAGCTTCTCAGAAAACTTTGTCTCCAAGTTCCTACATTCCCTTTCCCCAGGCTACTCTTGTGTGCCGCCGTATGAGGCCTGTATTGCAAGGAAAAAAACGTCCGTGTTTTCGATGACACCGCAAAAGAGATTAGCGCCCCTACCTGTGGCGGAAAGGGGGATATCAGTGCCGGTGTGAGAGGCGCCGTGGCCGGGAAGATGGCCGGTGATTTTGAATCCGCCGGTGTGGTTTTTGCGATCGGCGGCATTTTGCGGGAGCATGGCTTTGATTTTGCCGTAAGGGGTATCTTTGCTGGGCTGCTGGCCGTCAGCAAGGGGGAGGGGGTTGGCACGCCAGCTTTCATAACGGTCGCCGTTGGCGGCATAGCTGATGAGGATTTTGTGGTCGATCTCGGTTGTCTGCGGGTAACCATCGGCGTGGATGGTGTAGTGTGGGAAACCGGCTCCGTCGTAAGTGCTCACAGCAGCTTGGAGCGGCTTGGTTTTGCCTTTCTTGGCGAGGCTTTCCAGCTTGTCCACTGTGGGGAGCGCGGTACCTAGGATACTCGCGCCAGAGCACTCGTGGTCGGCGGTAACGATGATAAGGGTATCGGGATTTGCCTTGGCAAATTTTTTTGCGACGCCGACGGCTTTATCGAATTCGATTGTGTCCAGAATCCAGCGTTCGCTGTCCATGCCGTGCGCTTGTTTGTCGATGGAGGCGGCTTCGACAAGGAGTGTGAAGCCGTTCGCATTGTCGTGGTTGAGAATGCGAAGCGCAGCGTGGGTCATTTCTTCGAGAAGAGGCTGGTTGGGAAAACCGTAAGCGTTGACGACGGTCTTACCAAGGCCAGGTGGGACGACACCACGGCGTCCGTCGATCTTGTCCTTGGCAACGTTCATGTTGGAGTAGGCGAAAAGGCCAAGGAGGGGCTTGTCGTCGGGCGCAGCGGAGAGTCCCACGAGATCCTGCGCGTAGGTGAATCCTGCCTGTTCGAAAGCGGCGATGAGATCGCGCCCGGCGTCAACTCGCGCGCGCGTACGAAGGCCCCAGCCTTTGGCTAGTTCGGGGCGGATGATTGCGCCGCGAGAGGCATCACGCTGTGAGCCAAGGGCACCTTTGGGAAGAAACCATTTGCGCCCACCGCCCATGAGCACGTGGAGTTTGGAGCGCGGCACTTGCTCTTCAAAGAAACCGTCGCAGATGCCCGTGCCTGCGTTGCGCTGGGAAGAGTGGCTGCCGAAGGCGGCAGGCGTGGCGTCGGAAATATCGGCCGTAGTGACGATGCCGAGCCGCCGCCCAAGCGTCCGTGTGAGAAATTCGCCGAGAAGCTCGATGCGTGGATTGTCGAAGGCATCCGTGGTGTCGTCAGGGAAAACGCCCAGCTGGTTATTGTTGTTCTTGTTACCCGTGGTGTAGCAGGCGGCGCCTGCAGCAGAATCGGTGATGATGGAATTGAGTGAAGCGGTTTTGACGAGCGCGATGTTGCGCATATCGTCCATCTCGAGCGGCACGATGGTTTTCCCCATGCGGATCCCGCAATACACGATACGCGCGGCAGTACGATGCGCGATGCCCATGCCGTCGCCTATCATGATGATGATGTTTTTCGCCGGGCGCACCGTGGGCACGGGTAATGCGACAATCTCGAAGTTACCGGTCGCCACCGCTTGGGTGCCATCGCTCTGGGTCGCAATAACTTTGAGTGTGTGCACGCCGGGCGCCGTACTGGAGTAGGCGCGCAAGGTAGGCGCGACGGTGCCGGGTGGCAGGCCTTCCACATCACAGGGCAAAAGCGTGACAATACCCTGGGCTTCTTGGTCGTTGACGTAGAATTTCGCGCTACGAATTTCCTGCCCAGCGTCCGGGCGGATAGTGGCCTGCAGGTCGAAACGTTGGCCAGCGACGAAGCGTGCGACGTAGGGCGGCCCGTCGTAGTTTTCGCTGAACTTGAGGCTCGGTGGTGTGAGACGGGAAACGATGGGCGCGGCGGCGAGCGTGGCCGTGGAGAATGTGGCCGTGAAGATGACGAAGAATATCGCCAATACACCATGCCTGCGAAGCGCTGAGGCCTTGGTGCGAGAACATTGTGTCATAAGCTGGGAGGATGCCTCGTTTGCGTGGCAAACGGATGATCGCTATGTTTTATTTCCCGCTCACGACAAAGGCCTCGGTGATCGGGCGTCCACGCCAAACTTGGGGTATTTGCAGGCCAAGAATGTGCGCGACTGTCGCGGCGGTATCGAAATGCACGACATTGGACTCGATATTGTGGCCACGCTTCACGCCCGGGCCAGCGATGATCCATGGAGTCTGGTAAACAACGAGACGTGCCTCATTGTGCCCCTTCTTGTAGCCGCCATGGTCGGCGATGAGGATGATCACCGTTTCCTGCTCGATCCCCGCCTGCCTCAAGGCTCCGATGAGGCTGCCCACATGAGCGTCGACTTTTTGCAACGTGGCATAGTAGTGCGGAGTGTCGTGACCCAAGATGTGACCCGTCTCATCAACAGCGCTGAAATAGACGAAGGTGAAAAACGGCTTCTTCTGTGCGATGTATTCCACAGCTGCCTCCGCGACCTCAGCTGTGGATTTTTCGTAGGCATCCACCTTTTCATGAGGCTTGGTGTCTTTGCTAAAAGGCGCGTGCTTGAATTCCTTGGCGAAGCTCACCGCCTTGTCTTCGACAAGATCGTGAATGCGCTCCCAGTCGTAAAAGAGACCGGTCCTGGCTTGGGGATAGGCGTCGCGTATGAGGCCATAGATCCCCGGAAAACGCCCGTATTTGGAAAGTGTATATGGAGGCAAGGCAGATTCCTTTGCATTTGAAATACGCCCGTGTGTCTCAGGGCCAGCGCCCATCAAGTGGCTTCCCCAATTGGGTGCACTAACGCTCGGCGAAACAGAACGTGCGCGCAGCGACAAAGCCCCGCGACTGGCAAGCGCCTTGATGTTGGGAATATCAGCCTTTTCCCAAGAATAGGCGCCGAAGGCATCAATGCCCACGAGGAGAACATGCTGTACGCCAGGCAAGGGCTTGGCAGGAGGCTGGGTTGGGATCTCTACAGCGTGGCTCGCGCAAATGAGCGACAAGCAGGAAACGACGGTCAATACACGGCGCAACAAAGGGGATGTAGCAGGGAGCATCGGCGTACCGACAAAGCCTCGCGCGCAAAGTTCCCTGCCGCCGCGCCCATGGCAACACCTTACGGTTCAGCGCCAATGCTCGGCAATCCAAGGCGTAGGGCGGATATGTCGCAGCAGCCCGTGCCCTTTCCCGATGAGCGCCTCGTCCGGGTTCGGCAAGCCATGAAACACGACAACGCGCGCACCAATAGGCAGGCTGGGAGCCCTCCAAAAATTGCTGGGGAAACATGGGATGCAACCGTACTTGAAGCTCACACACCACTCCTTGGGCCAGTAGATGAGTTTGCCCTGACTATGAATCTCGCGCGTCAAGTAGGCCTGCTCGTTGCGCACCTCGCACTTGATGCGGTCAATGTTGGCCATGAAGTTTTCCAAGATGTCGGGATGCGCGCCCGCTTCAAAGCGGTACACGGAGGAATTGCCCGTGATGCGCCAAGGCTTTTGCCAATCGTGAATGATGCAAAATTCACCCGGGTGCTCAAAGAAGCAGTCCAGCTCGCCAACGATGACGACGTCGATATCCAAAAAGAGCGTCGGCCCCGAAAGGTCCGCCAGTGGTGCGTTGAATGTGGAGAGCTTGCGCCAGCCGCGCTCCTTCCCATCGGGAAGATCCATCGGCGGGAGCGGCATAGCCTCGATGCCCTCGCCAAGCCCCGAAGCGTCGTCCGTGAAGCACACAAAACGGTGCTCGCGTGCCAGATTGCGCCGTACCATGCCGTGCAGCTTGTTGACGAACTCGGGGCCGTACTTCGTACCCCACTTCATGCAAATCACGTTGACCACGAGAGGGGCGTCTAAGCAATACCCCAAGCTTGTAAACGGGAAAGCTCGCGCGCTCGCGCAGCTCCCGGCAAATGCAAAAAAAGAGACGGGCTGCCTACCCCTAAGCAGCCCGTCATGTTTTATGTTCTATCTTATCTCGTTATTACCCCATCTCCCATTAGGAGAAACAATCATGAGTCGAAACTCACTCTTGTCAGGTATGCACAGTGAAGATTTTGCCGCCCTTGGCAAGCGATTTCTTTAAAAAAAAATTGTCCACAACATATTCCTACTCAACGAATTGCGAAAAATTCGATTTTGCGGGCGAAAAAAATTCACATTTTCTCAGTGAAATTGCGCGAAAATACACCTCGCCACAAGGCCTCACGATAGGCGGCGCCTATAGTCCTCGTAGCCAAACTCGCGGATGACGCGCAGCTCGTTGCCCTCGGGGAAATAGGACGCGATGGCTGGCAGCTTGATACCGTTGAAGGTCGTGTTCTTGACCATCGTGTAGTGCGACATATCGAGGAAGACCACCTTGTCGCCGCGCTTCAGTGGCTTTGGGAATGAGTAATCTCCCATGACGTCGCCTGCGAGACACGTCGCACTACCAAGGCGAAACGTGTGAGCAAATTCGCCCGGTTGCCCGGCACCGAGAATCTCTGCGCGATAAGGCATCTCAAGGGTGTCCGGCATGTGCGCAGAAGCGGATGTGTCGAGAATGGCAATGGGCATCCCGTTGTGAATGACGTCGAGCACCGTCGAGACAAGGACGCCCGTGCCCAGCGCTATGGCTTCACCAGGTTCGAGGTAGAGCATATGCCGCCCGCCCCAGTATTCGCGGAAACGCAGCAGCGTTTCGCAGAGCAGGTCGAGGTCGTAGTCAGCTCGCGTGATGTGATGGCCACCACCGAAGTTGATCCAGCTCATGCGCGGGATGAACTCGCCAAACTTGTCCTCAAAATGAGGGATGGTGCGCGCAAGCGTGTCGCTGTTTTGCTCACACATGGTGTGAAAGTGGAGCCCCTGGAGGCCGTCGAGATCCGAGGCAGAGCCTATCGCCGCACGCGGTGTGCCGAGGCGCGAGAACGGTGCACACGGGTTGTAGAGCGGCACGGCCACTTCGGCATACTCCGGGTTGACGCGCAGGCCGCAGGAGAGCTTGCGCGGCGCGGCTTCGAGCTGCGCGCGGTGGCGCTGCCACTGGCCTGGGTGGTTAAAGGAAAGGTGATCTGCAATGTGCGCCAGGGCGTCGATTTCCTCCTGCGAAAAAGCAGGTGAGTAGGCGTGCACCTCGCCACCAAAGTACTCGCGCCCAAGCCGCGCCTCATGCAGCCCGCTCGCTGTCGTCCCAGAGAGATAACGGCTGATGAGCGGGAACTCGCTGAACTGGGCATAGCCTTTCAGGGCCAGGAGGATCTTGCAACCCGTGCGCTCCATGACGGAGCGGAGCTTGCGGCAATTGCGCTCAAGCAGGCCTCGATGGACGATGTGGCAGGGGCTGCTTGGGAGCTGCGAAAAATCAAACTGTGAGAAGGCATCGCGCATGTGAGGAAAGTGTGTGGGAAAAACCCGTTTGGGCCGCTGCCTCTGCATGGGAATACGCGCATGCGGTTCAACTCACAAAAGACGTGCCGGATAACAAAGCAGAGGCCCGGGGGTCGATGACGCTTTCCGGATGCAGCGCAAGCAACTCTTCCAAATCATCATACTGCGGGTGCGGATTGGGTGGCCAAAAACAACCGTGGGCAATAGCGCGCTGCACACCTCTCGCACACCCAAGCATGGCATCTTCGAGCTCACGCGAATAATCCACCCACTCCTGGACACCCGCTTCTGAGGCAATTTGCGGCACGTTGAAGTAGGCAAGACGCGTCTGCTTGAACGAGGCGCCAAGCGCGAGCCCGGCCACGTAGCGATAAAGCGGCAGTTGCAGATCCACCCAACGACGCGAGCGCACCTTGGCGGGTTCAGGCGCGACGTGGGCAAACTCTGGCGGCCACGACGCATTCTTGCGCAAAAAGGCCAAATGCGCCTCCTCCGGGTTGGCCGCCTTGGCAGACGTCTTATAGTCCAGCACACACCAACCCAGCTCTTCATGAAAATCCAAACGATCGATTTTTCCGGAAATTTCAGGGCCCTCAAGGTCGAGGCAAAAGGGCTTCCCAAGCAATTCCTGAAAGGGCACCTCGACGTGCCGTATCTGCCAGCCAGCCTTGCGCCACTCGCCCTGGCAACTGGCAAAAGCCGTCAGGCGCATGCGTGCCGCTTCTGCCCAGATGGAGACCGGTAGCGGCCAGCGCGCACCGTATTGCTTTTCAAGAAGCGCCTCCAGCCGGGCTTGGGCAAAGCGAGCAATGGCATCCGCATCCGTGCTTTCCCGCAAAACAGTGTCCCGCGCGAAGGCCTCCAACACAGTGTGCAAAAAGCCGCCCGTCTCGCGCGGATCCGGCTCCATCTTCCACGCGTCGAAAGGCACCATGCCAGCAACATGGCGGATGAAAAAGCGGAAGGGACAATCGAGATAATCGCGAAATTGCGTCGCACGCATGTGCCCGGCAAGCCCAGCCAAGCGGGACGCATTCACCTCTGGTGAGAACATCCAACCAGCCTGCCAGGGGGGTGGCGGAGAAGGGGCTTCGGGCTCGGCAAAGAGGAGGCGAACACGCCCGGGCAACACAGTGTTTTCCGCGAGAAAAAGCAGACGCGAAGGGCTGAGCGAATTGCCTCGCGTATCGCACTGCGGCACAAACGCAAACAACTGCCCGTTGCCACCCCGGCGTTGTGCCAGCATCGCCTGCAGGGTGTAGGCCGCTGTCGCAAAGCGCTCCGCATTGGAGGTCAACCCGAGTTTCTCGCGCATTTTCCCGGAAAGAAAAGGGTCGGCGGAAATGTTCTCCGGCACATTGCCCTCATTCAGGCCGGCGAGGATGAGCTGGGGCGCATCCACCCAAAGTAACTCAAGCCAGCCAAGCAGAGGCACGGCACCAGGTCTCCTCGCGGCAGTGGTGCGCTCGCCAGCCAGCCTTCGCAACACCAAGGCAAGCCAGTCCTCAGCCGGGCGCGCATGCTGGCGGGATAAGGGCTCAAGCACGGATAGCTCATGGAGGATGTTCTCCCGCGCCTCGTGCGCAACTGGTGAAATGCCCGGCGAGACGACTCCCAACAGCTTGCGAAGGGCCGCCGCCCAGTCCTCTCTAAAATGCTGCCGCCAGGCATTGAGCACACCAAGCACATGGGCGAGCAAAGGCGCATCCGGGCTATCGCTCGTATCGAGGAATTCGTGCATGTCGCGCAACGTGTCCGGAAGATGCTTCTCACACAGCCTGTCAAAGAGGCGAAGCACGGTGCTCACAGAAATTTCCGGAGCGATGGCCTTCAGAAAAAAAGGGAGGCGGAGAAGATTGGTCACGGCGCGCATTTCATCTCCCGCAAGCAGCTCGCGAAACAAACGCAACAAAAGGCCGGGCTCACTGCAAGTTTGCGGCTTTCCCTCTGGATTGTAGGGCTCGGCCCGCGCGCACTTCACCGCCCGCTCCAAAGCCAGAGTAAGGTCGCTGGAGAGCACACCAATGGTTGTCTGCTGTCTTGCCTTGGTGCGCGAGTTCAAGAGCTCCGCCACCTTGTCCATCATCACGTTGGGCGAAGAAACACGGAGGACTTGTTCATCAAAATTTTCCCACTCGATGTTGCGCCTCCGCCAAAACTCGGTCTTGGGACAACCCCATGCATTAAAACCGAGGCGCAAATTTCCAGGGGCGGCGACGAGGATCGAGACACGCTGTTGCCCGCCATCGGGCAGAGAGCCAAGCGCCCTGAGCAGCGCTGGGGCGGGAGCGGGTGTGGCCGCGAGCCAGATGTGCTGCCATGAGTCCGGGAAACCGGGCTTACTCGCGACGGCGTGCCGTTGGTCACATGCGTCTTCAAGAGACATCTCCTGCAGGCGTTCGCGGTAGCGTTGCTCAATGAGCGCGAGATCTTCCCAACGCTCTGGCTCCAAGTTATCGGGGTGCCGTGAGATACTGGCAAAGTCCAGGCGCGCCGGGGCGTTGGAAAGTGTCTCGCGAATACCAAGAAGAAGCTCCGCCAAGCCTTCCGCCCAGTACCAATCCCGGATGGGCAGGGTGAGTGTCTCCGGCAAAAGAGCGCGGCAGTCATCCGCCTTCAGTGCGTGCAACACAGTCGCCATGGCAAGCGTTGCCACAGCGGGCGGCGCGACGGCAGCTGCCCCTTGCGGCACCAGCAAGCGTAGGCACTCAGCGGGCGTACACACGATGGGCAGCTCTAATCTGAGGCGGCGGCCACTCGCCTCGCGGGTGAGTGCTGCGATGAGGCTCCGCCCCGCCTGACGCGTCGGCACGATGACACAGTGCCCCGAAAAATCCGCCCCTGCCCTGACACTGACACGCGCCGCCCGATCCAGCAGGAATCGGGCAACACTCCAAGGAACGGAGCGTTCCCAGCCGAGAAAGTGTATTGCATGTGGAGTCCGCATGGCATCTCACGTTTACTCGACCTGAAGTATCGCACCTTTGAGATAGTGGCTCTCCGGGAAATTCAGCAGCACGGGGTGATCCATCGGTTGCCCAGTCACCTCCAGCACACGGACCGTGCGCCGCGTATCCACAGCAGCTTCACCAAGCATACCCATAAACATGCCCGTGTTGACGCGTTGGGAACACGAGTACGTCGCCAAAATTCCACCAGGCGCCAGCATGTGCATGGCGCGCAGGTTGATTTCCTTGTAGCCGCGCAACGCGCCATCCATCGCTTCGCGGTTGCGCGCAAATGGGGGAGGGTCGAGCACGATAAGGTCAAACACAACGCCATCGCGTCCGGCGCGCTGCTGCGTGAACCAATCAAACATGTTGGCCCGCAGCGGGCGGATGCGCTCGTCCAAACTGTTCCGCGAAGCATTTCGCGCAACGGCAAGCGTGCAATCCTCCGAGCTATCGATGGCCAGCACCGACGACGCCCCCATACGCGCTGCCTGCAACGCAAAACCACCCTGATTACAAAAACCGTCGAGAACGCGACGTCCTTGGGCCAGGCGCGCCACGCGCAAATGTTGCTCGCGCTGGTCAAGGTAGAACCCCGTCTTCTGGCCTCCCGCGAGATCGAGCAGATATTCCACACCCTCGATGCGAAACCAGTCCGGCGACAAAAGCCTGCCACTCAACGTGCGCACACCAAGCGCAAGGCCATCGTGCACACGCGACGGAGCATCGTTGCGCAAGATGATCTCCTCTGCCCCAAGGTTTTTGGAAAGCCAGCTCGTGATTATCGGTAGAGCGCGATCCACCCCGGCGGTGAGCGCCTGCACGGCGAGTACGCCATCAAACTGGTCCACGACGAGGCCAGGCAAATGATCCGCCTCCGACCAGACAAGGCGGCGAAAGCGCCCGGGCAGACGCCGCTCGACAGCCTTGCGCAACGCCTCGGCAATAAACACCTCATCAAAAGGCCGACTCGCGAACGAGTAGCGCCGCCAGGCGATCTGCGAACGCCCGCTCCACAAGCCACTGCCGAGCAACCGTCCCTGCGCGTCGTATAACTCGGCGCAATCGCCGTCGGCAAGCGAATGCCTGTGCGGGAGTATCTCGCCAGCAAACGCCCACGGATGCCCGGACAGCACACGACCTTGGCCCTGTGATTTCAGCCTGATGGTTATCATGCAGCTCATTTCCACCCTCAGACGAAACTTTTCAAGGATTTCGTGGCAAAGCAGCCCGAGCGTGTACAAAAAAAGCACCTGTCATGAAATCGACAGGTGCCCTTGTTGGATATGGCGCCCCCTTGGGGATTCGAACCCCAGTACCCAGGATGAAAACCTGGTGTCCTAGACCGGGCTAGACGAAGGGGACTCAAAGAACGAAAGGCCGCGCACCATGGAGATACGCAAAAGCACGTCAAGATGTTTTTCCCGAGCTTTTTTGGCAATGAGACCAAACGCCGAAGACTCATTAGACGTTCAACCCCACAGGTGCATACGTTTGTTGGGTCGCCCCGTCTTTACGGTTCAGTTTCGGCGGTGGGGAGTGTGGGTTCTGGCTCAGGCGTTGTGGGTATTTGTGCGGCGTTGTGTGGCGCTGGGTTAGGCACAGCGCTGGTTGGTGTGGATATTTGGTTGGAGGCATCTTGTTGATTTTGGATTTGTTCTTGAGTCATGAAGGTAAAGCGTAGCCAGCCGTCTCGTGGGGTGGGCACGTCGTCCGGAAACTGGGTTGCTCTGGCGGCTTGGTCGGGCAGAAAAGGGAGCATGAGGATAGGAGAGTGTTCGGCAAAAAGCTCGGGTGTGCGCAGGGTTCGCAGGCGGCTTCGTTGGTCGCTTGCGGGTTCGAGGGCTTCATCCAAGGGCAGGAAGGTGAGGTAGCCTTCTGGTGTGATGCCGACGATGCCACCCGTGAGTGGGCGTGTGGTGGTAATTCGGAATTTTTTTGCGGCTGTGATGTGGCCTACGAAGGTGAAGCCTGGGCGGGTCATGCGTTGGAAGACTCGCAGCCATGCTTCGGCTTCCCTTTTGTAGTTTGCAGTGGAGTTGTCGTAGAAGTTGCGCAGGGCGGGGATGCGATCTGCCCAGCGTTCGGGTTGCAGCCAGTCGAGGTACGTGAGTGCGCCCTGTGTGAGTTGGGGGAGTTGCCCGGCAGCTGCTTGGGCGGAGGGCGAGAAGAGGATGCCCCATTCGGCTGGGCGGGCCTCGATTATTTTGAGGATTTCCAGATGTAGGTAGGCTTTGAGGAGGAGAGAGATGTTCGCGGCGCGAAGGCGGCCAAGGGTGTCGAGGAGGGGTTCCGAGATTTGGCCTGTTTTGATGTCGTAGAAACGGGAGAATTGCACGAGAAAGAGGCTTTCCGGGGCTTTCCGACTATCCAGAAGGACTTCGCCGTTGGCGCCAAGGTTGCCAAACTGTCGCAGGGAGTAGGTGCGTTTCTCGGTGGTGCCGTCGAGCTTGAAGACTTGGGCTGCCTGGCGGCGCTCGTACCCGGCGCCGTAGGGGATGCGTTCTTCCCGCACCTGCCCGATCGTGTGGATGACGCTACCCGTTGCCTTGGGCGCAATGGGGTATTTGTGATGGGTGTGGCGGTAGAGGATTTCAATGGTTTTGCCTTGTTGGGCGAGGCGCGCGGCGGCGAGGTTTTCCTCGGGCAATATCTCGGCTGGGCGGAATGCGATGGTGGTGTCGATGGGTGTTGTTGCCGCAACTTGCCAGAGCTGGCGTGCGGTGGGGGTGAGCAGAACGTTGACGGGGTCTCTGAGCGCGGTTTCGCAAGCGAAGATGCGCGCAAAGGGTTTGCTCTGCGACTCGGGCACACCAACGATGCTGGTGCGGATGACTTCGATATAGCTATCCAGGGTACGCGCGGCAGCGAGCGCTTCCCCGGCGCGTTCTGAGATAAGCCACTGCGCGTGCGTGTCGGCAACTTCCGTGGCAAAGCTTTTCCAACGCTGTGCGAGCTCGCTTGGCATGAGGAACTGCAGGGGCTCTCCTGTCGCATTGAGTTTGCTGAGGGTGGCCTTGAAGGCGGTGGAAGCGGCGAGGCGTTTTGGAAGTTCTCCGATGATGCGTATGCCTGCGAAGGTGATGCTGGCGGCTTCGAGTTGGTGCGCAAAATCGGGGAGCACGCTGGCAGCGACGTTGGCCCGGAAGGTGTTGAAGCGTGTCGTAGTCTCGGCGAGGCGTTGTTGGACGATGGCGTTGATGTCCACGGGGAGGGTCTCAGCTTGCTGTTTGAGTCTTCCCAATGCGGCGACTTCCCACTGGAGGGTGGCGGGGTCTTGGATGTCCATCAAGGCAACGAGGCGCGCGGATTCGGCGAGTGCGTTGTCTGCGCCAACCCGGTTTGTGGCGATCCATGTGGCGAATTTTTTCTTTGCGGCGGCAAAGTCTGGCTCGCTGTCCCAGTGTGGATTAAGGCTTGCGAGGCATATCTCTGCCTGGCCGAGGCGATTTTCGGAGAGGGAAACTTCCATACGGGCCATGGCTTCCTTGCGCTGCTGGATGCCACCAAAGTGCGCCTGGATGAAAAAGGTGGCGATGCTTGCCAAGCAGAAGATTACGACGAAGGCCGAGGCCAGCAGGAGATTGTGCAGGCGGATGCGTTGCTTGAGTTTTCGAAGCAACTGGGTGGCTTGGTGGAGCAGGGCTGCGTCGATGGCTGCAGTGGCACTGGGCTTGGCGGCAAGGCTTTGTGCTCGTTGGATGATGCTCCCAAGGTGCCCTATCCCGAGCTTAAGCTGGCTGCGCGTGTTGCGGCTACCCTGAGTCCAGGCGATGGTACTCTCAAGCTTCTGATTTGCCAAGACGATGTTCTTTTCGTGGGCAATGCGTGCGTTTTGCGCGTTCTCGCAATCGGTGGCCCATTTCTCAAGGGCGGCGAGTTGCTGGCGTGAGGCTTCGTCCAGTTCGAGTTTGAAATGGTGCTCCAGCGCCCGGCAGCGGCCTATCCACGGGATGACGGCCTGCCAATCTCCAGCCTCGTGCAAGGGCAAGGCTTGCTGGAGAGCTGTGAGGGCGTCGTCGTGTGCTTTTTCGCGCTCGGCGATTTCGCGGCGTTCGCGTGCGCGCAAAAGGGCAGGGGCATTGGCGAAGGCATGCAAGCGGAGGTTTTCCAAAGTCTCCGCGAGGGCAAAGGCTGCGGCGTCATCGTGCGCATCGAGAAGATTCTCAAGACGGCGCAGATGGGTATTGCGCACTTTTTCGCCGAGGCGGATGAATTCCTGACGTGCGTTTTTGTCATCCGGGTTGATGCGAATGATGGAGGCGAGAATGAGAAGGGCCCTCAACTCGTCGCGCTCGCGGATGGCCGTGCGGTAATCCCGGTAAAGAGGGTGAGACTCGCTGATGCGTTGCCCGTAGAGGCTATTGATGAGGTCGATGTTGCGCTGCTCAAGCGGCGGCGGCCATGGGATGTTCCGCTCGCGGCAAAACTCAAGCCACTGGGGAGACTCGGCAAAAGCAAGTTTGGCGGCTGTGTCGAGCAGCGGCGGCGGAGACTCGGCAACTTGCAGCGCAGCGTAGTTGTCTCCCGCGCGAATGAGGGTGACGCACTGGTCTATACGGTCCCGCACGTTCATCACGAGTTCGGAGTACTCCAACGCAAGCCCCTGGACTTCGAAGTGCCCTGTGTCCCCGCTGAGGACGGCTTTGATTCGGCTGACGAGCTTGTCGGGATGCATGGAGTAAGAGGGTGCGCGAATGGTTGTATGAAATCCCTTGAAGTGCCAACGGCCCGAGGTTGGTGCCTACTTTGGCGATCCGAGGATGGCCGCTCCGGGAGCCGGGTCTGTCGATGCGGCGTCGCGGATGATGTTAGCGCGAAGATTTTCCGGGATGGGCATGAGCCCGACACTTGGCAACGCCCTGGCAAATTCGTCGCCGAAGATTAGCGGAAGTAGGCCCATAGCTGCCTTGCTGTTTTTTTTCGCGAAGACGAAACACATCGGGACAGCGAGGGGATAATCGCCGTTGTGAAGATTTTCGGCTGTGGGCAGATAGGCGTTCTTCTTGCCGGGTGCACGTAGGGCAAGGATCTTGGCTCGCGGGTGCGTGGGCCGGGTGGCGAGGATGGCGATGGCATTGGTATGCATGAGGACTTGTTCCTCGGCGATGGTGTCTGATGCGCGAAAAGCGACCTCTTCCTGAAAATCCACGCCTCCCATCACCTTGTCGCGAAAGAGCGGCGCAACGATGCCGAGGTCGTAGTGCGTCGAGAGTGCGAAGATGACGGAGTCCATCTTGCTGTCGCTCAGTTGTGCCCAGTTGCGATAACTCTCCTTTTGCCCCCTCCCGTAGATGGCAGCCAACGAGGGCAGGTCTATGGTTTCGAGCTTGTTCATCTCGTTGATGATGACGACGACCGTCTGGTAGGCTACGGGGCGCGCAACCCACTCTCCAGAGAGGAGTTCGCGCACCTTTGCTTTTTGGGGAATGATGAGCAGGGCGGCATCTGCCGAGCCTTCGCGCAGACGGCGTTCGCCATGCAAGCTGCCGTCAAAGACGAACTCAACGCCACCCGGGAGGCTTGCCGCGTTTTTTTTCAGATTCTCAGCTGCGCCACCCTGCAGCAAATCGGAGCCTGCAAGCGTTATGCTCTTCACAGCACCCGCAGCCTGCCCCCAGGCTTGGGCGGCACAGCCAAGCGTGAACAAGACGAGAGAAAGGAGCCGGAGAATCATGGAGGGGGAGCAAAAAAAATAGTCCTACTCGGCAGACGTTGCCGAAGTCGTGTCCTCGACGTTTTCGCCGAGCGTCGTACCCCCGACGACCTGCACCCTGCTGAGGATTTCTTTGTAAATCTCGCTCATCACGGCGGCGTTTTTGGAGAGATATTCCTTGGCAGCCTCGCGGCCCTGCCCAATGAGTTGACCTTTGTAAGCAATCCAAGCGCCCTTCTTTTCGAGAATCTTATTTTCCACCCCCAGGTCGAGGATAGAGCCCGTGCGGGAAATGCCTTCACTGTACATGATGTCGAACTCGCATTCGGTAAACGGCGGAGCGACCTTGTTCTTAACGACTTTGACGCGCGTACGGTTGCCTGTGACTTTACCCGAAGGCTCCTTTATTTGCCCGATGCGCCGGATGTCGAGGCGGACGGAAGCGAAGAATTTCAGGGCGCGCCCACCCGGGGTTGTTTCAGGACTACCGAACATGACACCAATTTTTTCGCGAATCTGGTTCGTGAACACGCACAAACAACTGGTCTTGTTAATAGCCGCAGTGAGGCGGCGCATGGCCTGGCTCATCATGCGTGCCTGCACGCCCACGGTGGCGTCGCCCACCTGGCCATCAAGCTCTTGCTTTGAGACGAGGGCGGCCACCGAATCCACCACCACCACATCCACCGCGCCACTCCGGATGAGAGTTTCGGCGATGTTGAGGGCGTCCTCGCCGCTCTCGGGCTGCGAGACGAGCAAGTTATCAAGATCCACCCCGACGACTTTCGCATAGCGCGGATCAAGGGCGTGCTCGACATCGACGAAGACCGCGTTGCCGCCCTGACGTTGGATCTCGGCAATGATGCTGAGGCAGAGTGTGGTCTTGCCCGAGGACTCGGGACCGTAAACCTCGACAATGCGCCCCTTGGGAAGCCCGCCCACGCCGAGTGCGAGGTCAAGGGCGACGGAGCCCGTGGAGACGGCGGCGACGTTCATCTTGGTCGCATCGCCCATGCGCATCAGGGTGCCTTCGCCGTACTGTTTATTAATGGCGGAGAGGGCAAGGTTGAGTGCCGCCTTGTCGTTTTTCTCAGAGCGTGCAGGGATTTCTTTGGCCATGGTTTTGAGGGAAAGTGTACGATGTCTTTGCGCATCCAGCGCCGCGCAAAAGCACGGGCGCGACGAGTCGCGCAGGGCAGGCTTTCCAAGCAGACTGCATTGGCAAGAGGAAAACAGGCATGGCAGCCCCATTACGACATGTCGCCCCAGCCTCCATGGCTCTGGGCTGTTCGAAACGTATTATTTGTGAACATGATTTCCCGGGGGCTGGAGATGCGCGGGAAGCCCACCTTCTCCTACGGAGCCAGCAGACAGAATGGCCACCAGGGTAAATTGCGCGCCACAGTGAACAACAGGACGACGATGAGCACAATTCGCGCCATCCCGACAGGCAGTGCCAATGGCAGTTGGTTATGGGCTAGGGCGCGCCAAAAAGTCACCGCGCTCCAAATGAACAGGAGAGGGGCCATGCAAGCCAGGAGCAGGTTTCGACCCACTGCTTCTGCAAACAGCCCGTGCGCCACAGCATGAACAGCCCGCCCTGTGCCACAACCGGGGCAGTACAAGCCCGTCAACCAATACACGATGCAACGCGGATACCAAGCTGGCGGTTTGGGGCCAGCGTAGAGCGCCCACGCAAACCCAACAGCGATCCCGGCCAAGACGAGCAAAGCCAGCGTGCGCGGTGCCCAACACTCGCGCTTCCACGTCGCTTGCGTCGCCCCCGGCAGCGGAGGTGGTTTCACATCAATGGCCTGATCTCTCACAGTGGGTGTTTGGGGTACATGCTCAGGATTTTATGCTGACGGCGACGATGCCGTAGGCAAAAACAACAATCAAGTTCAGCACGACGCCGAGCACTGCTGTGACGATCACCCAAGTTCGTGCACTCTTTGAGGCCGCGAGAGCCTCGGCATGTCTTCCCGAAATCCATAGAGACTCCACCTTGGACGCGTAAATAATGCTGACGATTCCGAAAGGTATGCAGCAAAACATCGTCCCAAGAATCGCCCACACCAAATAGGTCTTGGGCAAGGGAACAGGGTTTGCCGCGCTTATTCCCACCACCACAGCAGGACTGCTCAGTGGCGCCTCTGGCTTGGTTCCGCTCGTGGTAGGCAAGGGCGGTGGCACGTCGTTGTCTATCGGAGGAAAGATCCGCGCCACGGGTTGCCAATCCGCCATGCCGCTCGCCCACGTAAGATCTGTGGGCCGTATCTCGCCTGAGGCGATTTTTGCCGGGATATCTTGCTTGGGAAAATCGCCGATACGCTGCCCATCGCGTGCGAAGAAGAAGAGTCGAGATTCCATGCCATTCATGGAATAGCGGGGATCTAGCGGAGCAACCGTCTTTCTCACAACGGCGGCGGGGCGCCAAAGGTTCAGCCAGAGGTTCAATTAGACGTTTTCAAAAAGCGGTGAAACCACAGATTTCGGTCTCTTCTGATGCTTTTTCCGATGCGCCTGCAAATCCTCTTCAACTTTCTTTGCCTCCTCCAGGCTCTGTGCGCCTTGCCCATGTTTACTCGGGCCAATACGCCCTCCGATACCACCTCAGCGAGCAACAACAAAAGCAACATCCGCATCGGCCTTTCAAAAAATCTACTCTTCTCGGGATTCACAGACGACGGCCTTCTCAAATACGAAATGAGCGCCGCAAGCGCGACACCTCGGGCCGATGTGGTTTCGTCCGTCGGCGTGGCGGGCACATGGGCCTTGAATACCGTGCAGCTGCGCCTCTTCCACGGGGGCGTTCCCTTCGCCACTGTCACTGCGGCAGACTGCCTCTTCTCCAACCGCTCGCGTTCCGAAAGAACGGCGAACTCGCCCAACGAATTGGCGATGGACAGCGCGGCCTTTCGCGTAAACGGCAAAAACTGGATCTGGCAAAACATGCCCCAGGCCCAGATCATCAAATTGCAGGATGAGGCCACCATGACCTTGAAGGCGCGCCCTTCGGCCGGGCGCGTTGACATTTTCAGCAAACAATTGGAGGCCACCAAGCACGAGCAGGGTGCAGAGGCGGGCCGCGTCATCTTTGTCTTCTCGGGCGACGTCCGCGTCATCATGGAAAATCTCAACGGGGGCGGGGACACCACCATCACAGGAGAGCAGCTCATCGTGCGCTTGAAAAACACCGGGAGAGGCACAGAAAAAATAACCGAGCTCGCCGCCACAGCCAACGCACCCGCAAAAGACAAAACCGCCAAGAAAAAATCGGGCAAAAATGAAAAAACGCCGGGCACTCCTGGCGTGCGTGCCAACAGCCAAACGAGCCATTTGCCCGACATCCTTGAGAACATCGAAATCCTGGGAAATGTGCGCATCAGCGCCCGAAACCGACAGATGAGCGGCGACCGCACAATCTACGACCACGCGAGCCAGACCCTCACCACGCTCGGCAACGCCCGGATAGAAGACCCCGCGCCCAAGGTCAGCGTCGCCGGAGGGAAAATCGTCTATCACCACGCCAATGCCCGGGCGGAAGTCTCCCGCGCCGACGCCAGCCCCAACAGCGAAGAGCCTCCGCAAGTGCACCTTTCCATCCCCTCTTTCACAACCCGCACCGAGACGGACAAAGACACCGAGCGACCCCCTGCCGACGTTTACGGCGACACGCTCACACTCTCCATGAGCGAGAAGACCAACCACATCACAATGTCCGGCAGGGTGCGCGTTCAGGACCCCAAGTTTGCCTCCAGCTCACAGCGCATCTCCGTGGAAACCCCGCACGACGCGCGGCTCTTTGCCGGCTTTGCTCCCGGCGCGCCCGCGCTCGTCGTCAACCATGTCATCACCGAGGGAGATGTACACGCCAGCTACGAAGGGAGCGCACTGCACTGCGAGAAAGTCACCCTGCACCCGGCTCCGGGCAACTCTACTCTCGAAACCGCCGTCCTCACGGGCACACCCGTGCTGGACTTCGGGAACGTCAAGCTGCGCGGACACACCATCACCCTCAACGCCCAGAAGCACCAAGCCAACGTCACCTCCGAGCCCGACGAGGCCACAGAGCGGCAACGCGTGCAAGTCTTCCTCCCTGCGTTAAAAGGCGGCAGCAGCAACACTGCCACCATCATCAGCAGCGACAAGCTCTTCGTGGCCGAGACAGCCGGACGCGAGAAGGCCAAGTTCGATTTCACGGGCGACGTCCGCCTCAAGGGTTTTGAGCTTGAGGGGCAATGCGATTATCTGGGCCTACTCGCCGACATCCGTGCTCCGTTAGAAACCGCCAAACAGCGCAATCGCCCCCAAGGCGAACACCTCGCCCACATCCACAACATGACGGCCACCGGGAACGTCCGCCTCGCCACGCCGCAATATATCGCAGAGGGGGGCGAGGCCGTCATGCTCCCACGCGTCGCACTCACGGAGAAAAACACTCTGGATGACAACGGGCTGGACGGCGCCGCACCGCAATTTTTCACCCTCCGCCCGCATGACTCCACGCCCGGCAAACGCCCGCGCCTTACCTTCCGCCCAGCCCGCGCCTTCAAGCTTGATTCCTTCATGCCAACGACCCCGCCATCCGACAAGGCCCGCCCCGCCTCCACATCCGGCACCATGCAGCAAGGCCCCATCCACATGGATTGCGATTTCCTGGAAATCATCGGCGGAGCCATGCGCTCGCGTTTCTTCCTCCGAAATAATGTCACCCTCGAAGGGCCTGACATACACGGCGGATGCGACATCGTCGAAGGCAGCATCATTGAGGAAAAAGTCCCCCGCAACAAACAGCCAGCCACAGCCAGGAAAAGCGGCGCACAAGACCTGCTCCCCGATTATTCCCTCAACTCCATCTCGCGTATCATCGGGCGCGAAAACGTCCGCCTGCACATCAAGGAGAGCGAAGCCACTGGGCACCAATTTGAGATTTTTCCACAGAAGAAAGAAATTCACCTCACCGGAGACCCGCAGGTCACCAACAACGAAGGCGTGCGCGTCACCCCGGGTAAGGCGTTCATCTACAACTGGGGCACACGAAACTGGGAAATGAAAGGCGAAAACACCGCCACAGGCACACCCATCTCTCGGCCTACCATCCACATCCCGATGGACGAGCCTCTCGACATGAAAACTTCCGGTTTATGATGCGCTGCCCATAACACGGAACTTTCGGAATCAACACACCGTCGACGCCACTTGCCATAAAAACGATCTCGTCACGTTGTAATTTTCTTCTAAACACCAGCTAAAGAAATACGACCACCGGTTTCCACCCCTGACAAGTGGCGGCGCAGCCAGAGCGAGGTGCGGCTTGCGCGCGGAACCCCGCCCGGAACATAATTTGCTCCCCAGTGTAGACCACGATTTCAAAGACCATGAAAACACAGCTGAAAACACTTTCCCGGAGAAATTTTCTCAAGAACGCCAGCCTCGCCTCGGGCTTGTTGATCCTGCCCGCAGGCTTTTTGCGCGGGCAAAACGCGCCCAGCAACCGCATCAACGTCGCCGCCGT
>JAITHA010000080.1 GCA_031280235.1 Puniceicoccales bacterium
GCTATCGGCAGCTGGATTTTGAACACCAAAGTATACGCCGCCTCCTATATCATTATAAATAAGCCCTCCATCCTGTGCCTGCGTAATGGCGGGATCATTGATCATCTCCACTGTGCCGATAAGGAAGAGGTAACTTCGGTGGTAAATTGTCCCTCCCAGGCCAAGGGTTTCGGTACCGCTTGCGCTCGTGCGTGAGCCGTTGTTGGAAAACTGCAAAAGGGGCGCTGTGAGATACGTCCTCGCCGTGTAATCAGTATAAATCGCACCACCGCTGGTACTTTTATTTCCGGAGAAACTGATGAGCGTGTCTGAAGTTAATGTTATGATGGAATTGTCCATAAAGCCGGCGTATCCATTGTAGATTGCGCCGCCATGGCCTGCTGTATCGCCTGTTGATGCACCCGTTAAACTAGAATTGATGTTATTTTTAAACTCCAAAGCAGCTGGGCCGGCGTTAATCGTTAATTTGCCCTCACCAGCATTATAGATGGCGCCACCGTGTCCGCTGAAAATGAAGTTGTCACTTATTTTCAGCGTTGTCGTGTCCGGGCTGTTATTGGTGATGGTGATTTCGCTATTCGCTCCGGTGTTATAGATGGCACCGCCATGGCCAGCAACAGCATTTATATTTCCCACAAAAAGCCCCACAGTCTCGCCGCTGCCATCTCGGAGATTGATGTTTATCTTGCCCCCAAGACCATTGTAAATAGCCCCTCCGTGCCCAGAGCTTCCAGACACTATATTTTGAGAAAACAACCCGTAACTGTTTGCCACCTTCAGATCAAGGGTTACCGTACCGTTGTTGGTATTGTAGATGGCGCCGCCGCCACCATCCGCCGAAGCAAGATCTGCCCAGTTATTATAAAAAACGTAGTGGTTGTGCAAGGCTGTGCCACTGTAGGTGACTGTGCCTGTGTTGTTGTAAATCACGCCACCACTGAGACCGCCATGGTTGGTATCAAAAGCGGCTCTTGAGACCGTCGCTCCCCAAGCCTCAAGCGTCACTGTAGAGCCAGCGCCGGTGTTATAAATAAAGCCACCTTTCCCAGCAGAACTTACTCGTGCACTGTTACCGTAAGCCACGCACTCTATGTTGGGCAAGCGAACCTCGACCACACCGCCGTTCAGGTTAGCGATAGCTCCGCCCAAATCGGCTGCATTCTGGGAAAAACCAGTCGTCCAAGTTTCTGGAGTGCCGGCCGGATAATTTGCCGTTTTGATGATAACCTTGGCATCAGGGCTCCCCGGAAGTGCCTCGTTATAGAGGAATCCGCCCGCATTTCCGGCTGATTTTGTGGCAATATTCCAACTGGCAAATCCCGCTGTGTTTTCCACGATTATATTGACGGCAGACTGGAGCGTTGCAGAGCTTTGAACATTAGCAATCGCGCCACCATGTCGCGTAGCAAGGTTGTTATAAAAGATCGAAGCACCACTTAGGGATTTCAGACTTATATTGATCGTCGCATCGGTATTGTAGGCAAACCCACCTGATCCTGTGCCACTGTTGGATCCAGTATTGTTATATCCAGCACGATTGTTAGAAAAGAAGTTGGTACCGGCCAATGCCGCGTCAGACGTGATGTTTACTGTACTTTGTTTTCCAGAATTGTAAATAGCGCCACCGTCGCCCAAGCTGCTGTTAGAGAAGAACGGCACAGTCTTCACTTTAATGTCCACTGTACTGCCAGGGGAGGCATTGGTGCTCACGTTTAAAATCGCGCCACCCGAGTTTGTGGCATAGTTGCTGTGGAAGGCGGAAATATTCGTCGCAAAATTGGAAGCATCCACCTTGATGTAGGCACCGAGATAATTGGCAATCGCCCCGCCAGCAAGAGCATGGTTGAGGTGGAATATGGGACTCGACTTTGCGACCAGCGGATCCGATGGCTCTATGATGATCGAGGCATTTCCAGTGTTATAAATTGCTCCACCCATAGCGTCCGCTCCAGTGGCGCTATTTGAGAAGAAGGTGGTTTTGTTGTTTTCATAGGTGGTTAACAGATGCATCTGACCCCCAGAGTTGAATATCGCGCCACCGCCGCGGCTCGCCTTATTGGACTCGAAAGAAGCTAGCAATCCTAAGGGAGCGGCCGGGTTGTCTCCTCTGGCAATCAGTCCTTGTTGGTTACGAATGGCGCCTCCAAAATCAGACAGTGCTTCGTTGTTCTTGAAAACAACTTGATTGCCCTTTTCAATATCAAACAAAATGGTTCCTACATCATTGTAAATCGCACCTCCATCATCCGCCTTATTTGCTTCAAAGAGAAAAATCGCATTGCTCGAATTACATCCCATTGCAATGGTCCCCCCATTATATATCGCGCCACCAGCCGCAGCGATATTTGCCATGAAAGTGACGGGGGTACTATTTGTGACATCAATCGTTAATTGACTCATGCCTTCGTTTAGTATAGCTCCACCACGGTATGTTGTTTCGTTTCCTTCAAAGAGAATTTCCCCTACAGGGCCACCTGCGCCTATGAAAAGTGTTCCGGCGTTGCGTATTGCCCCGCCACCGCCAGAGTAATCCGAGTTAAAACCTGCTTTGTTGTACTTCGCTACAAAGGAATTTCCTCGAAAAGACGCAGTACCGTCATTGGATATGGCACCCCCAAAAACATCATCGCCGTGTAGCTTATTTCCGATAAGCACGGTATCCCCGGTAACAGTAAAGGTCGCTCCCGTGGCATTCCAGAGGCCTCCACCATGTCGCGACGCGGTGGAATATTCGACCGTGAAATTACCTCCGATGTCAAACTGCCACTCGTTGTATATCGTTCCGCCTGAATCCGATCCATAAGCGCCTCGCGCCTTGAAGTCACCTCCAATGGACATGTGTGCATACTCCTCATTGTAAATAACACCGCCAATTCGAGCATCGCCTCCCAAAGTTTCAAAGGAGGATTCAATGATGACCATCCCATTCAGCACGTTGTAGATGGTTCCGCCATAACCCTTTGCGTGATTATATTGCCCATAGAAGGAACCTATCCGAACCGCCCCAGACTCATTGAACAGAACGCCGCCTTTACTCATTGGAAGAGCATCTACACTGCTATAGTTGGCTGAGAGGGCACCGATGTTGATGACGCCGTTCGCCCCGTTGTAAATAACACCGCCGTCGATGCCAGCTTTGGAGGCTTCAGAAAGGACGCTTTGCAGGTGCATTCCACCCAAGTTGTATATTGCGCCGCCCCGATCGCTCGCCTCCACATTGTAAAAGGACAAGTGTTCGTGTGAGACAAATCTGGATTGAGACTGGACGTTTATCGCTCCGCCATCGACTGCGCCTTTTATATCTTCAAAGTAAAACTCATTACCTGTCAATACCACCGTGCTGTCGATGCCATGAAGGTAAAAAATTCCGCCGGGACTGCCGCTGCCAGGACGATGCCCGATGAAGTCGACACGCAAATCACTCGTGATATGAGCTAGGGCCCTATCGCCGAAGTCCATCCGATGTGCCTTCGCGTTTTGTCCGTAGATCAGGAATGAAGTGGTGCCGAGACCTGGGTCGGCAAAGTGCAGGGTCGGCAAATTCGCATAGCCGGTGCTCAGCATATTTGTCACATCTGCCAAACTTGGCCCCCCTGTTCCGTAATTAAAATAAGCCTCAACCTGATATCTGGTGTCGGTACGGAAGTTGGCGCTCCCTATTCCACCATTGTCTTTAAAGTATACATTGGCAAGCCCAGTTCCGAGTTCGGCGAGGGAGGCAACTTTCAGGCGTCCGCTGTAGATTTCTATGCCCGCGGAAAAGCTGTTGGACGCCGTTCCTGTGAGATCGACAGTTCCGTTAAAAGCGGCTACGGTGCCGGTAGCACTGGAACCTGTCGCAGCGTTGTTTTTCACATCCGCGCCGAGATTGAGTCTCCCGTTGGAGGTACCTGCCGCAAGGGCAAAAGAACTCCCCGTGGGATCCGCAGTGATGCCACCGCCGCTGAATTTATATTCCGCGTTGGCGGTACCTGTGAAAAACAAGCCTGCCACCAATACGCCTTCTGGGCGGATGGAAATGTCAAATGTTCCCGCATTTGGAGACTCAAATACAGCGATGTCCCCGTGAAGGAACTTTTGATTGGTGGTGGTGGTGGCTCCGTATTGGTCCACCCAAGCAGCTGTGGTGGCATTCCAGTTGGCCGCCGGTGTGGTCATCTTGACAACACGGTTCGTGGCGCCTGCCATGGTCAAGGAAATCGCGCCCGGGCTGATATCCAGACTCGTGACACCTGAATAGCGCGTGTTTGACAAAAGTTCCCCACGCAAATAAATCTCCGGGGCCAGTGTCGAGACGGACCCCGGAGCCAGTGTTGTTCCATTGATGCCTTCGATAAGTTTATACGCGCCAGCTTGATGCGGCAGGGAGGTCAGCTCCAAAAGCGGACGATAGTGTTGGCCAGAGTCTCCCATATGTTGAAAACTTGTAACATAAACAGCATCCAGCTGGAGCAGTCCCTTAGCGTTGCCAGGGCTAGTTGTGCTGAGGTCAAAGGCCAAGCGGATATCGGCGTTCGAATAAAAATCAAACGTGTGCGCCACGATCTTGTTTCCATTGCCCAAGGAAAGTCCGCCGATTGACAACCTTGAGTTGGGGGCAAGGGCAAAACGACTGCCAGACAATTTCCCTAAGTCTATAATCCCTTGCTGCACTGTCTCGAGGTTTCCATCTATGTAATTCACCGCTTCGCCTTGACGGTAGAGATGCAGCGTTCCTCCTTGAACAGTGAAATCGCACGCGGCACTCGACAAGTCGTTTGTCCCCCCAAGCTTCCATGTTCCCCCGTCTGTTTTTGCGATTGTCAATGCGTTCCCCGTGGTTGCCCTCATGGGGTCGCGCATGTCAACGACGGCACCAGGCGATGTACTGACACCCATCGTAATATCGCTCGCACCAGCAAAGAGTACGGAAATATTGTGGTACCCATGGGTAGCGTTTCCGCTGACATTCCCGCTGAAGAGGGTATGGCCGCTCCCCAATTTACTGGGATAGAAGAATGTCTGGATTGTTAGATTTGCCGTCGTCTCAATGCCCGCCCCGCGAATGGCCGCCTGCGGAGTTGCAGCCTTGAGCCCAGCGGTGTTGCCAATGATCTCAATGGCATCTGTCAGTTTGAATTCGCGATCAGCGCTGGAACCACCCAGGAAAACGCCGCCTCCTCCGCCACCAGCGGAATTTTGAATGAAAGATGCGTTCGAGATTTCCATGGAAATACCGGCCTGAAGTTCCGCGTAAAGGCCCCCTCCACTGCCATTGGCTGTATTTCCCCTGAAATAAGCGTTCGCCCCAAAGTTCAATTGCCCGTCTTGGGAGACGAACGCCCCGCCCCCGTCTTTCGAGGAATTCTGAAGAAAGGTCGCGCTGAGTCGGAGGTCCACTATTCCACGGGCGACGTAAATTGCCCCACCACTTAAGCCTGAGGAATTATCGTTGAAGTCGGCGGTGCCCACGATCGTAAGCGTTTTGCCAGTCGCGTCATGGTAAATTGCTCCGCCAAATTTCTCGGCGTAAGAGGCGTTGCCCCCTCGGTAGTAGTCGCCGAAGGTGGCATTCCCTTGTATGGTGAGTGTTCCGGCATTATAAATCGCTCCACCATTCCCATCAAAAGTTATGCCGCCTGTCGTCGCCGTATAGGCTTCATTTCGCAAAAAGGTGGCAGCTCCTGTGACGGTAAAAGAGCCGTTGGAGTCATTGTATATCGCGCCGCCCTGAGCCGCGAAGTTTCGAGAGACATGAACCATGCCTGCATCATCCGCGCCATTCGAGGCGAAGGTCGCACTGCCGAGGGTAACGGTTCCGTTGTTGTAAATCCCCCCGCCCAGCGCAGAAGCCGAATTTCCGAAGAAACCGGCGTGCCCGGTTACCTCAAACTCGCTGTACGTGGAGTTATAAACGGCGCCACCGGAGCCAGTAGACACATTGGAACCGGCGTCCATGGCGCCTGCATGGTTGCCCGCGAATTCGGGTTCCGTTTGGGCGTCTCCGAAAACAACAGAATCCATTGTTATCTTCGAGACGTTCCCCGAAGTGCTGGCATTGTAAATTGCGCCACCATGCCCCTTCGCCCTGTTCCCGAGGAAACTAGCAACTCCCAAGTTTATCACTCCCTTGCCTTCATTGAAAATGGCACCCCCTCTCTGTGTCACCGCGAAGCGCTCATCGTTCACCGTTGTATGATAACCGTTGCCGAAGGCCGTTCTTGTCCCAGTCTGTGGATCGTTGAAGGAAAGCCCAAAATTCACCTTCCCTTTAATTGTCAAGATAGGAGCGGGATCTCCAACATTGTATGGGCTATTACGTATGGCGCCACCTGTACCCATGGACTCAGCTCCTACATTTCCGACGAAGTTCACGATACTGGTATTGTCCGCCCTACCTAATGTAAGGTTTTTACCGTTGTAAATTGCGCCGCCGTGGCTGGCCTCATTTCCAACCACAAAGGCGTTTCCGTCCGGGGCGAAAATGACTTGGCCAAAATCAATTTTCGTGGTTCCGATGGAGAGAACCCCTCTGTTGTGTATTGCTCCGCCGTAGCTATTAACACCAGAGGCAATGTTGTCAACAAAAAGTGTAAATTGGTTGGATTCTTGAATTGTGAAATCGCCAAAGTTATATAGGCCAGTACCGTTACCTTCATGTCTCAAGGTGCCTGTTGTCGGGTTGTAAAGCACGTTGCCGAAGCGAACGTCGCCATTTTTCATGATCATTGTCCCGTTGTTCCACACGGCATCATTTTGGTTTTTTAAGAAATCAACGTTGCCATTAAAAGTGAATATTCCTGCTGTTTCGTTATAAATAGCCCCCCCCCTGCAGAGCCGCGTTATTAGAAAACATGCTGTACCCCGTAAGAGTCACAGTCCCACTGGAGTGAATCGCGCCACCTTGATTTGCTTGGTTGCCTGCACCTGTTATTCCTACTGCATCCTCTGCGCCAAAATTGATGAAAGGAGCGGTGAGTAGCAGGCTCCCTGTATTCTTAATTGCTCCACCATGATTACCTGCAGTACTGCCAAAAAAGCCAATAGCCTCGATGCCGAGGCCCCCGCCGCCGGCTGTAATTGCAAGGGTACCAACATTGTAAATAGCACCACCGCTTTCAACCGCAGTGTTGCCGAAAATTCCGGAGAGAATACGCCCAAAGTAAACAGAAGCGTTACTCGTTATCGTAACATCTCCGTATGGGCCGTTGTAGATAGCGCCACCATCCTGCGTCGCTGTGTTGCCATAAAAACCCACCTCGCCGGTGCTGGTCTGCGTGATAGTAATCTTGCTGCCTGTTCCTGCATTATAAATCGCCCCGCCTATCTCTGCGGAGTTGCCTGTACCTGTCGCGCTTGTGCCGAAACGGATGCCGAGATAAGCGCTTGTTCCGGAATTAGCGATTTTGATCTCTCCACCTGCAGTGTTAGAAATGGCGCCCCCTTGTCCGCCTGGCCCTGTCACATTGTTCCGATAAAATCCCGTACTTTGGGTACTTGTGATATTTACCTTACCATCTATTCCTGTATTGTAAATGGCGCCACCTGCAAGAAAAGCTTGGTTCCCAGTGCCCGTCGTAACGGTATCGCCAAAGAGAACTTGTGTCCCCTTTATATCAACCGTCCCGCCATCGTTGTAAATAGCACCGCCAGCCCCGTCCGTCGCGACATTGCGATAAAAATTCCTCGCATAGTCTGTGGACATTTGAATAGTTCCGCCAATGATATTATAAATAGCTCCACCATTTAGCTTGGCAGTGTTCCCAGAGGCCGCATTGGCGGTAGAGCCAAAATTGACCTCCTGCGTAAAGTCTACTACTCCAGCGGCATTCGCAATCGCCCCGCCGTTAGAGGAGGTCGATGCATTGCGATAAAAGGATGCAGTCGTCAAATTTACCTTACCATCTATTCCTGCATTGTAAATGGCGCCACCTGCAAGAAAAGCTTGGTTCCCAGTACCCGTCGTAGCAGCATCACCAAAGAGAACTTGTGTCCCCTTTATATCAACCGTCCCGCCATCGTTGTAAATAGCCCCACCAGCTCCTTCCATCGCGACATTGCGATAAAAATTCCTCGCATAGTTTGTGGACATTTTTATAGTTCCGCCAGTGATATTATAAATAGCTCCACCATTTAGCTTGGCAGTGTTCCCAGAGGCCGCATGGGCGCTGGAACCAAAATTGAGCGCCCGCGTAAAGTCTATTTCTCCACCGACATTTGCAATCGCCCCGCCGTTAGAGGAGGTCGATACATTGCGAAAAAAGGATGCAGTCGTCAAAAAACTCACCAAGCTGGGCACGCCTATTCCTTCGTTGTAAATGGCGCCTCCATCCCCCGAAGCCGTATTTCCAGAGTCCTGATTGTTTTGCCCAAATGCAGCAGCGGCGGAGACAGTAATTCGGCCGCCGCCATCATTGTAAATAGCACCACCCTCACCAGACGTGGCCACGTTACGGTGAAAATCTGCCGTCCTTAAACTAACCACCCCCCCTTCAGTGTTGTAGATGGCACCGCCGCTTGCTGCCGTGTTGCCCAAGGTCGAGCTACTGGAACCGAAGTGCGCTGTCCCCAAAATATTGAAACTGGCGTAATCTCCGTTGTAGATGGCACCGCCGTTACCGACCAAGCTCGTATTGCCATAAAATTCGGTAGTGGACGTAGCATTCCCCAGAGTGGCGATGGAGCCAACACCAACATTGTAGATGGCTCCCCCTGACCCAGAGGAAGCCGTATTCCCTGATCCCGGAGTGATGTTGTGACCAAAACGCGAAGAGCCAAGGATGGTCAAGGCCGCCTGATCGCTGTTTTGAATCGCCCCGCCAGAAGCCGTTGCTGCGTTCCGGTGGAAAGTAACATCTTGCGCATTTGTTCCGAGAGTTAGGGAGCTACCATACCCATCGTTGACCACGGCACCACCATACTGGGCGGTATTGCCAGAGCCGTCGGTCTCGGCATCGCCGAAGCTGACAATGTTGGCGATGGTGAGAGAACCTCCGCCCCAATTATAGATGGCACCACCGAAGCCCGCAACAGAGGCAGTCGCAGCATTGCCCCTAAAGTGGGTGATGCCGGATGAAACATAGGTGCCGTGGTTGGAGATGGCACCGCCCCTTGACGCATCGTTGTTGAGGAATTGGGTCACAACATGACTGCCAATAAGCACCTTTCCGAGATTGCTCACTGCGCTATCGAAGAAAGCACCACCCGGGGTATAGTTCTGGATGATGAAGCTCCGAGTGGTCGTCCCAACGGTATCAAGCAAGAAGGCGGAGCCTGACAACACTGATACAGCAGCACCGTTTGAGCTCGTGGGGGCGATGAGGAGATTTGCACCAAGATGGATGGCCCCAGACTGGGACAAGCCAAAGAGGAGAGGCGAGGCGGAGGCTGCGCTAGTGTAGCTGAAATCGTCCTTGAGCACGAGGACGGAAGCGATGTCGGCAGGTTCCGTTGCGGAGCTGGAAAACCGGATACTATCAGTTCCCCAAGTAAAAGGCATTGAGCTCGGAGGGGGGAGGTCAAGCGGGTCGCCCTGATGGAGGCTGTCCTGAGCATAATACCACGTCGCATTGCTCGGGACGCTATAGGTGGCCGCATACAACGGCGTCTGTGAGAAGACTCCGTGCACGGCAGCTGGAACACCGCATATCGCTAGCACGCGGGCAGCATGCAACACACTCAGGGATAGCCTAGCGCTATATCTCGTCTTTGTAGTAGGTGTCATCTGGCAGGATGTATGTACGAGCTGCAGGATCAGGGGACGCGTGGATAATGACAAGCGTTTTTTTAGATTTTTTTTCAGGGGCATACCCTTGAAAAATGGGGTGACGAAGTGCACCCCGCAAACGCTGGCGGATGCTCCTCCTGAAGCGCATGCGTTCGTTTCGCCGGCACGTACCTCACACGAGACAATCTTGCAGAGGGTGTCCTAGTTGGTGTGGGAGAGTCACGCAAAAATGCGAAGCTGGCAAAGGAAAGTGAAGCGTCGGGGAATGCGGGAAAATCTCACGCGAAGATGCTGAAGCTGGTAAGGAAGGTGTGACATGCTGGGTAGGACGGTTGACACGTTGGGTACGGACGGTCTCGGCGAGAACGTCCATATCAAGGTGTGCGCAACACCAAACGCGGGGAGGTACCCGTCCTCGACGGAGTGGCGATTCCCGAGCGAGAGCGCCTACCCAGTGTGAACGTCCTGCCCGATTTTTTCCTCCAAAGATTATTTCACGGCGCCGACGATGACAAAACGCTCTGTTTCATCGTTGGGGAAATTGGTTTTCAAAACAATGCGTGCCGTGATGGGCTTATCTGTGCTTCGAGGGATAATGCTTATCCGATAGTCCCGTCCCCCGGGCTTGCTTGGTGGGTGGAGGGTGGCGTCGAAACTTTCGGCAGGGGTTATTTGCAAGCCTGTAATTTTCACGGAACGATCCTCCAAAACAATTTTTGCCTGAACTTGTTTCGCCGTCTTGGGCGCATTCTTTTTCCAGAGGACAAAGGCTGGCTTGAGAGTCAAGATTGCCGGGACTGTAGTTTGGAAAAAAGCCACGGTCTCTTTCCCGTCTGAGGTTTTGACGGTGATCGTCTTACGCTGGAAACCAATGCGTTCGCCCACGGTAAAAACGAGGCGAATCTTTCCCTTTGCGTCAGGCGCGTAGCTCTCGGCGTCAGCAGTACCCACGGTGCAATCGCAACCCGTCTTGATGCTGGTAATCCGCAACTCGGGAATCGCGGCCTTTACACGAAAAGGTAGCTCGGCCTTGACCTCCACCTGACCCGCTTCGCACGGCGCGATTACCTGAGGAACATCGAAAACGATACCAGCCTTCAGCGCAGCGGGAGCCAGCAATAGCAGGGATGTGAGGAGAAACGCCAGCGGGTGCAACTTGGAGAAAGCATCAGTTTTCATTTCTTTTTTTTCGACAGGGAAAGTAGTCCGAGCAAACCTAAATCGCGCGCCACGAGCCAAGGGTAATTGGCTGTTTCCGTGCCACCAAAACAGCCGCACTGAATGTCGAGTCCACGCGCCCATGCGGCAATAATGGCCCCGAGAAAAATCACCAGCAGGAGAGCAATCATTTCCTGCGCCGCAGCTCGCAGCCACGGCACCCAGAGGGAAATACCGGCCACAAACTCGACCCAAGGGAGAAAAAGCGCTGCTGGCCACACGGCCCACTCTGGCAGGAGGCTGTAGCTCTCAACAGCGTTTTGCGTCTCCCCCATTTCAACCAGTTTGAAGATGGCCGCGACGACGAACACCCCCGTCAAAACAAGCCGTGCGAGAGGTCGCACAAACCCCATCCATTTTTCCCGGCGAATGCCGGGCTGAACCCTTTTCATGGCCACTTGAGCTCCTTGCCTATGCGCGCTGACATCTCCAACGCATCCCAGCCACCGCGCAAGACGTGCACGGGTTCGAGCTGGTATTCCTCGCCACGCAAACGCCGCGCGACTGCGTGGCTGGCCGAGCACTTGCTACTTCCGCAATACACGACAATGGGCCGCCCAGGGCTCCACGCCTCCAGCACGCCGACGATGGCCTGCGACCAATTATCTTCATTCAATAAAAGCGCTCCGGGAACATGCCCTCGCGAGAAATCGCCCTCGCCCCGCGCATCTATCCACAAGGGCATCGGCAAGCGCAGGGCTGCCTCGGGCAAAATGTTCACTCCCTCGGGACGCGGCACAAGCAACGCCGTCGTGCCTGCTCCCAACGTCGCGCACATACCCAGCACCAGAAATGGACGCCAAGTCTTCATGGTGCGGGAGGCTGCGAGAGCTTCTTCAGCGCGGCACGCGACGCCGTCCGCAAACGAAATTCGCCGCTCTGTGCATAACGCTCCAGCAAGGGCTTGTCGGAGGCATCCCCCCTCTTCCCCATGACGGCAAATGATGCCATGCGCAGCATGATCGGCTGCGTCTTATCCACCGCCCAAATCCGCGCCTGGGCAAGCGCCCGGGCATCTGCCGCATCTGCCGCGACATGCAATGCCGTTATCTTGTCCTGCCATGGGATGGCCGTGTTCCCGATAACACGCACCGCCATCGCCCCCAACTCGTGCGCCCCAAGCCCAGCCTCGCTCGGCAAGCGCGACAGGGTCAAAAGCGCCGTCCCGGACATGGTAATACGCGTGTCGCTGCCTGCCTCTATGAGAGCGTCAAGAATCTGGCGGCGCACGGCATCATCCCTCTCGCGCCTCCAAAGAGAGTCGAGGAACTGGATAGTGTAGTTCTGCCAAACCAAGCCGACATCCGGCGCGGCATGCATCGCCAGGAAGCGACGCGCGAAACCATCCGGCCAATAGTCGCAAGCGATCAACTTCGCCGCCACATCGTTCTTGATGGCATCAAGCTGGTCAGGTTTGGCCGGATCATCCTTGGGCTTTTTTTCAAGAAAGTTTTGCAAGGCAAAAAAATCGTCTGCCGGAAGGGTCCGCCCAAGCTTCCCAACAGTGCGAATGCGGACGTCATATGAGCTGGCGGGAACAGCTCCGCAAATGAGTTTCACCGAATCTGAGACCGCAGGCGGCAAGGGCTGTCCCAAAGCTTGGGAAATGCCCGGCTGGAAAAAGGCCATGCCCAAAAGTATTGGGAAGAAGTGGAGAAGTTTGCGTACGGGATCCATAGGTATTCGAGAGTTTTCCGGACGGTGGCTCTTTGCGAAGGATAGGCAAGCCGCCTTCTCCTTTGTGCCGTTCATTCGCGCGTCTGGCCCGTGCCGTGTACCTCGTATTTGTAGGAGCACAGCTCTTCCAAACCCATTGGGCCGCGGGCGTGCAGCTTGTCTGTGCTAATGCCGATTTCCGCCCCAAAGCCAAATTCTCCACCGTCGGTGAATCGTGTACTGGCGTTCCAATAGACGGTCGAGCTGTCCACGACGCCGAGGAAGAACTCCGCTTCCTTGGAATTTTCTGTTATTATGCCGTCGGAGTGTCGCGAGCCATGTTCGGTGATGTGCCCAATGGCGGCCTCCGTGCCATCGACAACGCGCAGGTTCACTATCAGGGCGAGATGTTCCGTGTCCCAGTCTGCCGGATTAGCCATGTGCAAATTTGCGCTGGAGAGGAGGGCACAGGCTGTTGCGTCAGCGCGGATTTCCACGTTTTGCGCACGCAGCGCGGCCACGATTTGTGGCAGAAAAACGGGAGCTAGTGGCGCATCCACCAGCAAGGTCTCCATGGCGTTGCACACGCCGGGGCGCTGGCATTTGGCATTGATGATGATTTTCTCCGCCATTGCCAGATCTGCCTCGCGGTGCACGAAGATGTGGCAAATGCCGTTGTAATGCTTGATCACGGGCATGCGCGCATGTTGCACGACACTCTCGATGAGCGCATGGCCGCCACGCGGAATCAGCAGGTCGATGTAGCGCTCAAGCGAGCACATCAGTGGCACGGCTTCGCGGGCCGTGCTCGGAACAAGCGCCACTGCGCCGTCCAAGCCATGCGTGGCCAGGGCTGCGCCCATGCTTGCCGCGAGACGCGTATTCGTCGCGTGCGCCTCGCTCCCCCCTCGCAAGAAACTCGCGTTGCCCGCCTTGAGGCAGAGCACCGCCGCGTCGAGCGTCACGTTGGGACGGGATTCGTAGATGATGCCAATTACGCCGATAGGCACGCGGCGTTTGAGAATGCGCAGGCCATTGGGGCGCGTCCATTCGCGGAGGATTTCTCCCACCGGGTCGGGCAGTTCCGCCACACTCCAAAGCGCTTCCACCGCAGCCTTAAGCCGCGCCGGTGTGAGGCGTAGCCGGTCGAGCATCGCTGGCGAGAGGGCGCGCGCCTCTCCCTTTGCGATATCGTGCGCGTTTGCTTCGAGGATCTGCCGGGCATCGCCCAATACCGCCTCGCCAATGGCGCGGATGACCGCATTCTTGCGCGCCGTGCCCAACATGGCCAGTTTGCGAGAAGCCTCGCGGGCACGAGCGGCAAGCGAGGTCAGCACCAGCGACAGCTCGCCGGGCGCGGACTCATGGGCGCGGGACTCTGTATTCATAGCGACGACAGAAAGGCAAAAATCGCCCAACCACGAGAAGTTTGTGCAGATAGAAAAAAGCCCCGCACCACAGACGTGGGCAGAGCTTCTTTTGGGGGAGAGGAGAGAGGCGATATCAATTACCCGGCGCCGGGACACCGTCGGAAATACCGTCGCCCTCATTGGGCCTGGCCGTCTCGGCAAACACCCTGTCAAGCTCGGAGAAACCGCCATCCGGCACGGCAGGAGCATCTGGCGAAACTGGCGTCGGCTTTTCGGTCGCAATCGTCTGGCTGTTGTTAGCGGATACACCTGATATCTCAGAGCCTGCTTGCGGGAGGTACAAAGTCTGCCCTTCGCGAATGCGGTCGCTGGTCAGATTGTTGATAGATTTGATCTTGGTGACGCTCGTCTTGTTGCGGAGTGCAATAGTCCCGAGCACATCACCTGGCTTCACTACGTAGGCAACTGTCCCTTCCGGCGAAACAGCATTCTTCTTTTGGCCAGAGCCGCCGCCCGGCACTTGGGTGCCTTTCCCCGGGATGACAATGACTTGGCCCTGCTTGAGGGTCGCGTTCTCGTTAAGCCCGTTGGCTTCGGCCAAAGCCTTGCGGGTGATTTTCTCGCGCTTGGCGATGCGCCAAAGGCTGTCTCCCGACTTCACCCTGTAGGAACGACCCTCGGCAGGCTGCACTGGCGGAGGCGGCGGAGGGGCGCGGTGTTCTACGACTGGCGGCGGTGGCGGCAAGGGCGGTGTAACGGGGCCATGGTGCTCGACAACGCCTGCGTCCTGCGCACCGTTAATGGCCGATACACGAGCAACGTCGCCGCCCCGAGCGGACTCGACTGGGCGGGCGGGGGCGAAGACGACGCCGTTGTCCTTTTTGTCCTCGTAACCCGAGGAAGAGTGACAACCGCCGCCGCCGGAGATCAATGCAAGCCCGACGGCGTGCAGGAGCACGACTGCTGAGATAGTGATGGTGGATTTCATATCTGTGGAAAGTTGCCCGTTAAGGTGATAAAAAAGTAGGGGCACTTTTGAGCGATTTGTGAAAATAGACAAATCATTTCCGCGCCATGGCATCATTTTTTATGGCGAGTACGGCCTGCTCAAAAATTTGGCCTCGTTCGGCATAGCTTTTGAACATGTCGAAGCTAGCAAAACCCGGGCTAAAAAGGACTCTCTCGCCTGGGCGAGCCAGCTGGGCTGCGGCAGCCACAGCGGCAGGCAAGCTTGCATAGACGTGGCTCAAAACTCCCTGTTCTTCAAGGTGCTTGCGCATATGTGGTGCGCTTTCCCCGATGAGGCTCGCACTGCGAATACGCCCGGCCAATGCCTTGGCGAAAGCGGCCAAATCGCCCCCTTTGGAAAGACCGCCGCCCATCCAGTGAATTCCCACATCCGGGAAAGTTTCCAAGGCCGACAAAACGGCGTGAAAATTGGTGCCCTTGGAGTCATTCCACCACTCCACGCCAGCGACCTCTGCGACCTTGGCGAGCCTGTGCCCTGCCAGAACAAAGGAGCTAGCCGCCTCTTCCAAGCGAGACTCCTCCCACCCAGCAGCAAGCCAGTAGCGGCGGGCCAACGCATAGTTCTCGCGCTGCGGATAGGAGGCAAAAACGCTCTCTGGCGGCACCTTGCCCTCCACCTCGGCGCGCGAAGCCACCACCACAAAAGCGGGCAACGACAAACCAACGCAACATGCATATTGCGCGACCGATTCGCCCACAAAAAGACGCGGCGAAGCGAGGCGTTCCACCAGCCTGTACTTGGCGCGAAAATACGCCTCCACAGACCCATGCCGGTCGAGGTGATCCTCGGCGATATTTGTCCACAGCAGGTTGTGCGGCGCGAAATGCTCCATGTCCTCCGATTGGAAAGAACTCACCTCACAAACGGGCAGCAAGGCATGGCCCTCAGCCTGCCCAAGTACATTCGCCAAGGGGTAGCCGACATTCCCGACCGCCACGGCAGCACGCCCGTCGCGCTTGTGCGCGTGAACGAGGAACTCCGTCAGCGTGGTTTTGCCGTTGGTACCCGTCACCGCCACGATGGGCGATGGCCAGAAGAGAGCTGAAAAATCAAGTTCGCCGAGGCACCGAGCTCCAGAGGCACGTGCGGTGCGCAGCCACGGATGCCCCTGCGCAAAACCCGGGCTGTAAACCACGAGGTCATGTCCGGCGGCATCGGCAGGCCCGAAGCGCGTGTTCGCCCCGAAGCGCTCGTCGTAGATGACAGGCCTGGCGCCAAGCTGCACCAGCCATTGCGCGGCGGCGGCACCGCTAACGCCCGAGCCAAGAACGGCGACAGGCCGCCCCAGGCGCGCGGTGATGTCGGGTGGGATCAGCACTGGGCAAGCGCGGCATTCAAGTCGAAGCAAGCTTCTCGCAAGCCTCGTCGATGAGAAAACCCGGTGTGGATGCGCCAGCCGTCACCCCGATCACCTTGTACTGGCCAAGCTGCTCCAAATCCAGCTCGGCGGCTGTCTCAACGTGGTAGCACGGCAACTTTTGTTTTTCCACAAGAGCCGCGAGTTTCACAGTGTTGGCTGAGTGGCGCCCGCCGATGACAACGATGGCCTCGGCGCCCTGTTTTGCCAACACGAGCACATCGCTCTGCCGCTCACGAGTCGCGCCGCAAATGGTATTGAAAACCAGCGCACCCGGGTAGCGCTGCCGCAGATATTGCGCCAGGCGCTCGAAATCAAAGGTGAACATCGTGGACTGGGAGACCATGCAGATCTTGTCTTCCAGCGGCGGCAGGAAATCGATGTCTTTCTCCGTACTGATGACATGCCCCCGTCCTTCCGTGTATCCCATGAGGCCAATCACCTCCGGGTGTTTTGGGTCGCCGAAGATGACCGTCGTGTAACCCTTGCGCGCGTGGAGCTTGATTCGCCCGGCGATGGAGCCGACGTCCGGGCAAGTGGCATCGCGAAATTTCATGCCGAGCTGCTTCAAGTACCCGCGCCTCTCCGGTGAAATGCCATGCGCGCGCACAACCATCACGGCGCGTTGTTTCTCGGCATCCGTCAGCCCAAACTCAAGGCTGGTCTGGCTCAGGTAATCGCCCACTTCACGGATTCCCTCCGCCTCCAACCTCTCCATCATTTGGCTATTATGAATGAGAGGACCATCGGTGAAAACGGGGCGTTTTCCTTGCGTGGCGTACTCACGTGCGATCTCAATGGCACGTTCAACACCCCAACAAAAACCGGCAGATCTGGCTCGGATGACTTTCATGCCCGCCACGCTGCTGCGCCGACGGGAAAACTCAACTTTCAAAAGCCGCCGCGCGTGCCGCGTCTTCACGTGCAACAGCATCAAGTGCGTTGATCAAGCGCGAGCCGCGCTCGGGCGAGGAATCGTAGGCAAAACGCACACTCGGCGTGTACTTGATACGCACTCGGTTAAAGACGGCAGCCTTGAGCGTCTTGAGTATCCGTTGTAAAAAAATCTGGGCCCTGCGGCGTTCATCAGCATCGCCGACCACGGAGAAATACACCACGGCGTTGTGCAAGTCAGGCGATATCTCAACGCCCGTGAAGGTAATACACGTGGACTCCGTACGCCAGCGAGCGTGCAACTGCTCACTAAATTCCTGCAGTAAAAGCTGATTGAGGCGGATGGTGCGCTGGGACATGGGGCGGGAAAGCTACGTGCGAAACGAAGGCGAGCAATGGCATTCTATGTGACGGGCAGTGAAAGCTCGGCGTCCAAATGTTCGCGCCAATTTTTCCCAGTGACCAGAAACGCCTGCACGGTATCAAAATCCTCCGCGGCGATGGCGACGCGCAAGTGCTCCAACTCCGCCTGATAATCCTCAAGAGCGCGCAACACCTGTCTGCGATTTTCCTGCACGATGGCGCGCCACATCAAGGGGTCGCCAGCAGCCACGCGCGTTGTATCCCTCAAACCCGGCCCACCCAAGCGACGCCATTCCAAGGGCTTGCGTTGCAAGAGAACGGAGAGGGCCGCCGCCGCAAGATGTGGGAGATGGCTCGTGTGCGCCACAACCCTGTCGTGCACGCCTGGGGAAAACATCACGACACGTGTACCAAGCGCTGCCCAAAAATGCGCCACAGCCTCGATAGCCTCCACTGGCACGGGCGGCTTCTCCTGCGGGGTGACGAAGCACACACGCCCTTCGAAAAGATCCGCCCGGGCATGCTCAAGGCCGGACTTCTCCGACCCCGCCATGGGATGCGCGCCGACAAAGGCCACCCCCTCCGGCAAAACACCCTGCACGGCCTCACACACATGCCCCTTTGTGCTCCCCACATCCGTCACCAGCGCACCCACGCCAAGGCCGGGCGCAGCCAAAGCCAGCGTGTCGGCAATCCTGTCCGCAGGTACGCACACCACGACGAGGGCTGCCCCACGCACACAATCCTCCGGGGTCTCGTGGACGCTGTCGCACCACGACTGCGCGACGCACCTAGAACGCGTGCCAGCACTCCGCGACCACGCCGCAAGATGCCCCGCCAGCCCCCGTGCGCGTGCGGCCTGCATGAGCGAGGCACCGAGTAATCCAGGCCCGAGTATGGCGATTTTGCTAAACACGATTTCGGTTTCGTTTTACGAGTTGAAAGGACGGGGCTAATGGGCAATTTGAGCCCCATGTCCACGCAAAGAATTCGTGTCTGCCGACTCCCTGCCAACAGGGCGCGGCCCAGCCAAGCCAACGCAGCATGACAAAGCGAAAAAGAAACGCAAAGAAACGAGGGTCTCGTGGCAGGTTGGTGCGCCGGTTCCCTCTCATCAACACGCGCAATGTGCTCTGGGTCATCTTCGGCCTATCCGTCGCCACCACAGCAGCCTACACTTCCTTCCGCCTCTCCACGCTCAACGTGGACCGCTCGGCCATCGCTGTGCGCGACAACGCCGAGGAACGCCGCAAAATCGAACACCTCGAAACCCAAAGCCGGGACCGCTGGGAACGCTACGTCAGCGCACGGGACTTTCGGGGAAAAGTCGGCGAAAAAGAGATCAAGATCCTAGCCGAGGCTCTCCAACTGCGTGAGGAATACGTAAAGCTCAATTCCAAGCGAGGCGACCCTGCCCTGCTCATCGAGTCCATCCGCAAAGAATGGCAAAAGCACCAAGCCGAGGAGTGCCTCAAACAAAGTAGAAAAGCTCAAGCCATGGCCGAAGATGCCATGCTCCGCAAGGACTACGGGGCCGCCGCAAAGGCTTTCGAGGAAGCACTCGCCCTTGAGGACAAGATCGCCGACGAATACCGCCTCGCACAAGCGTCAAACACTGCGCGCCGGGCACTGCTCAACAGGCGCATGCGCTTCGCGCGTGGTTTCCCCATCGACCAGGAAGGCCGCAAACTCGAAAGGGAAGGCGACACAGCGATGGCTGAAAAACAGTGGGATCTCGCCGCCGAAAAGTACATGGCGGCGCGGGCCAACGAAGAAATCCTGAACACCAACTACTCGAGACTTTTCGCCACGGAATTCTCGCGCAAAGCCAAGTTGCTGGCCAAACACGAAACCGCACGCTCAAGCGCCACCCACGAGGAAATACAGAAAATCATCTCCACAGCCATGCGCCTCGCCGACACCGGGCAAGACGCCAAGGCCGAAGCCCTCTGGGACGACGCCATGGAACGCTACAGAGAGCTGCAGCACGCGTTCCCCAACAGCGTCCACGTCAACAAGGAAACCCTGCTGAAGCTCAGGGAACAGCGGGAAAAAAACCTCTCCGCCCCCTTCCTCTCCAAACTCAAGCGGGAGGTGGATGCCATCGATGCCTCGCTGCGCGCTGGCACCGGCGGGGATGTCTCGCAAGCCTCGCACCGGCTCCTTCTGGAGTCCACGCGCATCCAGAAGAAATACCCCAACATCCTAACGGTGGATCAAGAGACGCACACCAAGCTCCAATGCCTCAGCGTCCGCGGGCACGCCGTCCCTGCCGTCCGGCGCATTCTCACGCAGGCACTCCGCCCGCTGCCAGGGGCACCCGCCCTGCAGCTCATGAAGATCGAGGTCTCCCAAGAGCTCTACAGCGCCGTCACTGGAGAGAACGAGTCAAGCGCCGCCCGCAGAAAAGACTTCCCGGTGGATTCCGTCGACTACATGGACACGCTCCGCTTTTGCAAAAATCTGGGCTGGCTTACGGCAAGCCTCATCCGCCTTCCCACTCGTAAAGAATTCCTCGATGCCGTTGGCAACACTACCACGTTCCAGCCATCCCAGGCGTGGTCTTACGAAAACAGCGGCGACGGTGTGCACGCCGTCGGCACAAGCCAAGCCAACGCCCACGGATTCCACGACCTGTTGGGCAATCTCAGCGAATGGGTCGAGGAAGACAATCTGGTCGATCCCTCCCTGAACACCGCCTTGGAAATCGGGGGGAGTTATCAAACGAGCTGGCGTGACCTCAGCACCATCCCAAGCGCGCCCGTACTCAAACGCGACAGGAGCCGCCTGCGCGGTTTCCGCATCTTGCAGGACAACAGCAAGCAATAACCTTGCCCCCTCCATGGCACGAAAAAGCTCCCGCACGCTCTGGGCGGAGAAAATCATCGAGGGGAAAAACACGTCCACTGCCGCCCACCCGCCCGGCCCACGCCAGCGCTTCGCCGGGCACATCCTCGGCATCGACCCCAGCCTGCGCGGCACAGGACTGGCCGTCGTGGCACTAGGCCAGCCCTCCACCCTTTGCGCCAGCCGCACGCTCCGCCTCGGCCCTGCCCTGCCCATGGCGGCCTGCCTCGGCGAGATTTACAAGGCCGTCGCCGATTTAATCGAGGAATGGCCCATCAGCCACGTCGCGCTGGAACAAACGATCTATGTGCAAAATTTCCAGACGGCCCAAATACTCGGCGCAGCGCGCGGCGCAGCCATCGCGGCAGCAGCCGTCCTTGGCAAACCCATCTTCGAGTACCCCCCGCTGCGAGTGAAGCAGGCCGTCGTGGGCTACGGGCGCGCGAGCAAGGAACAGATCGCAGGCATGGTTCGCCAGATGCTCCACCTCCCGGAGCGCCTGCCCTTTGACGAATCAGACGCCGCTGCCGTCGCCCTCTGCCACGCCCACACCTGGCGGAGAACATAAACCGTATGTGCCAGCGCGCCCTGCCTTGGGAAATCTTGCACTTGCAGTGACGCCCACAAGCTTGTGCCATTCTTGACATGTTTTTCTTGGATAGGAAACGTCGCCGCCGTGAGGACATGGCCATGCTACGCCGTGTTGTGGATGGTTCCACAGAAAGGCCTTGGTACAAATTCCCCAAAGCCGCCCGAGGGTTCATCATACTCGTCGTAATGGCCCTCGTGCTCACGGTTGTCTGCTTCTGGGGGCGTCCGTCCCACCTGCCTGTGTTGCTCTTGGGAACGCAATCCAAGGTGCGCTACGAGGCCGCGTCTTCCTTCCAGTACGTGAGCACTGAGAGGCAACGGATGCTGCAACACAATGCACGCCTCGCGACGACCCCCGTCATCATCGTGGACACCGCCGCACACAAGGCGACGATGGAGCGCTACCAAGCTTTCATCAACAATACGACAAAAGCCTACGATGAGCTGAAACGCCAAGGGCAGGACAACCTCACAGCAGAATGCTCCACCCGCATCTCAGAAGCGAAACTGGTCGGCCTGCCGCCATTCCTTGCCAAAGACCTTTCTTTCCTCATCCAACATTCCTCGGGCAAGGAATCTTTCTCCCGCATGATGCAAAGCGCCCTCTCCGTGCTCGAAATGCTGCTGAGCAATGGCATTCACGAGAAACAGGAAGACTTTGGCCTCAAATCCGAAAAAAGCTCCGAGTTAACCGATGCCGAACGCACCCTACGCAACAGCATGGACTCCATCGCCGCACGAGAGTCCGAGGCCGACCAAGAGTTGACGGAGGTGCGCGAATCCCTCCTCTCCATCTTTCGACCAGCCCTACAACCCAACGTGAGACTGGACTCCGACGCCACCGACAAAAAAGAAAAAGCGGCCATGGCAAAAATCCAACCCGTCATCGTCTCCGTCGAACGTGGCGACCCACTCATTTTTCCGGGCGAGGAAGTGACTGCCGCCGTGCTTGAGCGTTGGAATGCCTACCGCCAGCAGATGGTCGCCCACGAGCAAAGTTTTTCAGGGCTCCTCCGCGCCTTCCGTGACAACGTCGGCGCCTCGCTAGGCATCCTCCTCTTGCTCGGCATCTACACGAAACTGGTGCCGCGCGTCTCCTCAAAACGCCGCAGCATCTCGCTCGCCGCCACAATGGCGCTCGCCAACCTTGCTCTCATCCGCCTGTTGCTTGATATTGACAACCTGCCCGGTCTCACATCCGAGCAAGGCAACACCGCATTCTTTCTCTGGATGGCCCCACCAGCTCTCGCCGCCATCATTGTGACGGTGCTCGCCGGGGCGCACATCGCCATGCTCGTAGCCTTTCTTGTCTCGATGTTCGGCGCACAGATGCTCGGGCAAAGCATGGAGGTACTCCTCATCACAGCATTCGCTTCCCTCGTGGGCGTTTACTTTAGCCGTGACGTGCGCAACCGCGGCGCAGTCGTGCGCGCGAGCTTCCTCTCCGGCCTTGCTGTTGCCATGCCCGTTTCCTACATCTGCATCTCCCACGGAGTGCCTTGGAAAAGCGTGCTCCTTCAGACACTGGGATGCCTCGCGAGCGGCCTCATCTCGGGCGTTTTCGCCATCGGCCTGCTCCACGCACTCGAGCGTATTTTCAAGATCACCACCAACATTACCCTACTTGAGCTGACAGACTACAACCACCCCTTGCTGCGCAAGCTGCAACTCATCGCGCCGGGGACTTTCCACCACAGCGCGATGGTGGCCAACCTTGCCGAATGGGTCGCCGCAAAAACAGATGCCAACGCCCTGCTCTGCCGCTGCGCCGCCCTGTACCACGACATTGGCAAACTCGTGAAACCGGAATACTTCGTTGAAAATCAAGGTACCAACAACAACCCCCACGTGGACCTATCGCCAACCGTCAGCGCACTCATCATCAAAAGCCACGTCCGAGAAGGCATCGGCATCGCCAAGGAATACAAGCTGCCGCGCGAGATCATCGACATCATTGAACAACACCACGGCACAGGCTTGATCCAATTTTTCCACCACAAGGCCAAGCAACTCGCCGCTGCGAGCACCAACGCCTCACCGGGGGGCGCTGTGGATGAAGGCAGTTTCCGCTACGACGGCCCGCGCCCTCGCACCAAGGAGTCCGCCATCGTCCTCTTCGCCGACAGCGTCGAGGCCGCCTCGCGCTCCCTCCGTAAGGTGACCCCGCAATCCGTTCGCGAACTCGTAGATACCATCGTCTCCGACCGCATACGGGACGGGCAGCTCAACCTCTGCCCATTGACTTTCCGCGAGGTGAACGGCATTCGCGAGGGTCTCGCCGAAGTGCTCCTCTCGATGCTCCACCACCGCATTGAGTACCCCAAAGGCGAGAGCCAGTAACAACCCAGCCATGCGCACCATCCAAGTGCTCAATGCCTCGCGGGCCTTCGTAGTAAACACGACCTCGCTCTCCCGGCTCTTCAAACTGCTCGACAAGTGGCCGCAGGAAAAAATCCCCCAAGGCGAACTCTCCATTGCCCTCCTCGACGACGCCGAAATCTGCCGCCTACACGCCAACTTCCTCAACGACCCGTCGCCAACTGACGTGATAACCTTCCCCGCCGACCCCAACGATAATTCACCCGGATGGACTCTCGCCGGAGAAATCTGCGTCAGCCTCCCGCAGGCACAGCGCGAAGCACCCAAGCACGGGAAAACCACCGGCAGCGAACTTCTCCTCTACCTTATCCACGGCTGGCTTCACCTAGCAGGCCACGACGACCTTGAAGAGACAGCGCGCGTCAGGATGCGCGCCGCCGAAAAGGCAGCCCTGAATTTCCTCGCCCAACACAACATGCAGACCATCACCCTCAAAGCCCACCGAGCATAAACTACCCCGCGCACACACACCACTTTGGACTTGAAGCCCAAGCCCAAGCTCACACTTCAGTCCCCATTTCTGCCGACATGTCCGAACAACAGCCCGACACCAACGCTGCCCCCGCAACACAGACGCCAATAATCTCCATCCGCAACGCCGGGATCTGCTATCGCCCATTGCGCAATCTCTTCAACCGCAAGATGAAGGAGGTCTGGGCTCTGAGAAACCTCAACCTTGATCTCTACGAGGGCGAAAAACTGGGCATCCTCGGGCGCAACGGCTGCGGCAAGAGCACACTCACACGCCTCATCGCCCAAATCTACGCCCCCGACGAGGGTACCATCACCTACCACAAAAAGGACATCCACGTGGAGCTCCTCTCCCTCGGCATCGGCTTCGAATCCAACCTCTCTGGACGTGAAAACGCCATTCTCAGCGGAATGCTCATGGGAAAATCACGCAAGTACATGATATCGCGCTTGGAAAAAATCCGCGAATTCTCCGGCCTCGGCGATTTCTTCGACCTCCCCGTTTACTCCTACTCCTCCGGGATGGCCATGCGCCTGGGCTTCTCCGTCGCCATCGAGACAGCACCCGACATCCTCATCGTCGACGAAGTGCTCGGCGTTGGAGATCAAGTCTTCATGGAAAAATCCTCCAAGGCACTTAAGGGAAAATTCCAAGGCAATCGCACCGTCATCCTTATCAGCCACTCGCCACATAAAATCAAAGAGCTCTGCACACGCGCCATCTGGCTCGAACGCGGCGCCATCCTCGCCGAAGGCGATCCCGGAAAAGTCAGTGACCACTACCTCCAAAACGTCCACCTCTACGCCCACTGAAACCCGGCTCCGCCGACGTTTTGAGAGTTGGCGTCAGGAGGCAAATACTTTTTTTTTCTAAGCCCCATCAGCAATCTACGATGAAACTTCATGCCTTCCGCCTCTTTTTATCCAGTGCCACAGTAGCACTCTTCACATCCACCCCTTCCCTTGAAGCACGCCCACACTACGGCTTGGGCGAATTTATTTTCCTCACAGCAGGCCTGAACCTGCCCGACTGGAGTATGAATAACTCCTCTGTTCTGTCCTACGGCTCCATGGTTAACATGCCAGCCCTAAGCTCTATCGGCGAAATTGGTGCTTTGCTCGGCCAGCTCGACCAACCCTACCACGCAAACACAACTACTTTCGCACGCGAGGTAGACGCCTTCTTCAGCGAGCACACCGGATCGCGCGACGGCCACCACCCAGTCAACCGCGACGCTTGGGAAACCTTTGCCTCTGGCCAATGGCAATCCAGCAGCCCGGACAGCGGAAACAGCCGCCCTATCTTTGACTCCCGTTCATGGGGTGGCCTCATTGGCATCAAACGCTGGGTGGACGATGAACGCTTCATCGGCCTCACCGCCTCCTACGCCTCCACACAAACCACCATCCATAACGACGGAGGGCAAACGGATGGTGAAAACTTTCGCCTGCGCCTCTACACCGCACTCGTCCCCGAAGGACAACCCTGGTGGCTCGTTTTCGGCGTTTCCGGGGGCTACGTCAGCTATGACACCCTGCGAAACATGCCCCTCGGCAACAGCACTTTCCCCGACGAAGTAACGGCCAAAACCAACGGCTACGAAATCGGTCTCTTCGCCGCCTTTTTTACGCGCCTGCACATCTCTGAAAGTCTTGCCTTCACCCCCTTCGCACGCATCGACTACGACAACGTGAGCATCAACAAACTCACCGAGGAAGGCTCGGACTACAACTATGCCCTGAACCGCTTCAACGCCTACTCCTGCCAGACACGCATCGGCGCCGGCTTGGAGTACGCCTCAGAGTTCAGCTTCGGCTTCATCAAAGCCAACTGCACCGTCGCTTGGGCCAGTGAACTGGCCAACGATAACATCAAGCTCACAGCACGCTTCGCTTCCCTTTCCGGCTACACACGCCACCACGTCTATGCTAACCAACTCTTTCACGATGCTGTGGAGTTCACCCCCTCTTTCTCCCTCGTTCTCAAAGACAGCCTAGTCCTGCAGCTCTCCTACCAGTTGCAACTCACCTTCGACGCACAGCTCTCACAAACTGGCACAGCCAGCATCGGCTGGCGCTTTTGAGCGCCTCATAACTCGCTTTCTCTAATGTCCCACGCGGAGGCAACGACGCCCAGCGAACACGCTGGCAAGCTTTCTCCCAAAGCAATCTCGCGCTTGGGACAAAGCGTGTTCCTCGGCTTGGCAGTTTTGTTAACTGCCGCTGTGGTTGCCTCTCTCATAACAACACAACAACGCCCAAACGAACAAATCGTTCTCTTTTTCGAAGATAGCGTGAACGGCCTCCTAAACGGTGCCCCCGTCAAGCTCAACGGAGTGCCCATCGGCCACGTAGAAAGTGCCTCTCTCCGGCTGCCACACAACGGGAACGGCAAAGTCTATGCCCAAATTCACGTCACGCTAAAAGGGAAAACACTCCACAGCAAAGGCATCCCACCACACTTCGCTGAACCTCAAACGCTCAAAAAGGAAATCGAGCACGGCCTGCGCGGAAAACTCGCCGTCCTCAGCCCAATAGCCGGAACGTTTTACGTCGAGCTAGGCTACAGGCCCGATATACCCGCTTCCTTCGTGTCCCTCCCCTCTGAAAAACTGCCTGAAATCCCAATCATCCCCCGCCCAATCTCCAACGAAAAACTCACCACATACGCCGATAACCTGCTCACATTCAGCCAGTTCAACTTCAAAGCCCTTGAACGCGAATGGAATACCGTACTCGACAACGCCCTCACCCAGACAGACCCCGCACGTGCACGCGCCATCAATAACACCGCCTTGGGAAAACTGCAAAAAATGCATACCCTCCTCGCCAATACAGACCTGCTCAACGAATGCCGCAAACTCAACCAAGACATGGCGCAACTGGGCAAAATAACAAAACTTGACGGCACTTCTCTCGAAAAAAGTCTCACAGAAAAAATAAAAAAACTCACCCAACTGCACCTCTCCCTAAATAGAATTCAGACCCGCATCTCCGAGATCGTGCTCATCCCCACAGACCCCAAACTGCGCATTCTCCTCCATGAACTGAACGAGACCATCGAATGGATAGAAAATTTTCGCGCTAAAATACCAAACCCAGAAAACCCACACCTCCCACGCTAAAAAACAAACATTCCAATGCTCCTCTCCGTCATAACATGCACAATAAACTTGGACGCATTAAGCAAAAATAAATTGTCCCAAATCTTCTCTCACTTCCATCAGGAATACTCGAACTTCCTCACACCTCTCCTGATTGTCAACCAAGGCAAGCTCGCTACAACGGATTTTTTCCAACAATCACAAGATAAATTCACCGTTTTTAACCAGAATAATTTTGGCGGTACGGGTGGCTTCACTCGCGGCATACTGGAGGCCCGAAAAATAGGAGCAACCCATATTTTACTAATGGACGACGATGCCGTCCCGGATGAAAATTCTTTTGAAAAGACACTCAAATACTATTTGGAAAATGAAGAAAGAATGGAAGCGCTTGGCGGAACACGCTTTTCCTCCGAAGATCCGGAAAAAATTCACGAAGCCGGAGCTTGGGTAAAACCAGAAAATTTCACCATCGTTAAACGCCTCGCAGGGCATAAAATAAGCACCAAACGAGAAAAAATTGAGGACGACCTAGCACTCCATCAAAACATGAATATCGATTACGGCGCATGGTGGTTTTTCGCCTGCCCAATGCGTGCTGTGGAAAAGGTCGGCCTGCCCCTGCCCCTCTTCATCCACAGAGACGACTCGGAATACGGACTTCGCCTGAAAAAAGCCGGCATCCCCACCATCCCCCTGCCGGGGCTCCGTATCTGGCACCCAGAGAGCGGCAACGCGCTCAAACAATGGTATGCATTCTTTTCGCGTCGCAACGCATTGATAGAAAAAGCATTGCACACCAATGTCTCCACACCACGCCTAGCGTTTGAGTTGGCGATAAAATACTTCTACTACCTCCTCGGTTTCCAATACGACAACGTGGACTTTCTCGCCAAGGGAATTCTCGCCTATTTAAAAGGCCCGGAAGCCCTCGAAAAAAATCCGCGCACAGATTTCGAAAATTCCAGAATGCTCATGGGAAAATGGCCTATCACATTAAGCAGTTTCGACTCAGAAACGATGAAAGAAATGAGCGAAAAAACCAACCCCCTCTGGAAAGAAATAATGTTTGTCTTTCTGCTTAATGGCCTGCTCTTCCCAGCAAAACGTGAAAAAGATGGCAAATTCCCAATTTTCACCCACGCTGACAATATTTGCTTTCTCGTTTACCGCCACAGCGTTTACGGCGTAGGGTCCAAGTCAATAAACATGGTCAAAATTTACAGACGCAAACCCAAGGCCCTGTTTAAAATGACAGCCAATGCCTGCTGGACTGTGCTGTTCTTTCTCGTCCGCAATCCTATCATCAAAAAACGATGGCGCAAGAATTTTCCTAAACTAACAACCCCGGCCTTCTGGGAGAACTATCTCGGCTTATAAAAACCGTCTGCCCCCTTGAAACAAGACGCCCGCCTTTCGCCCCCCCCCCCCTATAGAGCGTGCTCTTCTTTACCTCTTCAGTTATGCCCCTAGCACCACGCCTTGCCACGCGTCCTTCCCGGCTCAAAAGTTGTAATTTATACCCAGGTTGAACTGCTGGGTGGTTGCGATGCCGTAATTGCGCGAGGTGCCGAGATTGAGTTTTTCCGTGCACTGGAAACGGTATTGGATGTCCGCGCTCAGGTTTTCGGTAAAGGCCCAACGCGAAGGCGCGGAGGCGAAGTGGAAGCGGCGTCCCGCCGCTTCCACCTTGGACAGTCCAAAAACGACGCGTAAATCGTTGGCCTACAACGAGTTGAGCGGCGGCAACTGCTTCGCGCTCAACGAATTAGGAAACAAACAAGCCGTTGGCTGGCATGTCTCCTGTGTGTCATGATGATGCGTTTGCATAAGGCCAGTTCGAAAAAAACCATTTTTTGGCTGACGACGTAACAAAGTGCTGAGGGTGGATTTTCATCTTAAAAGAATGGATGGGATGTGTTGTTTTTGAGATTAAAATCCGTTGATTTTTGCTGATTTCGGAGGCTATAGCTATGTGCTGGCAGAGCACGTCCAGCTGCGTGCGCGGCCAAGGCATCGCAGTTGCACCAGACGTGGCATGTTCTAAGCAAGATTCATCAAGCCGATCCCAGTGCGCGCGCGTTCAATGCCAATCGTTTTAAAAAGATGCCTCCCATGTTGTTTCCCATGCACCCAAATATGTGTTCCACCAAACAACGAACTCCAGATTTTTTGCGATTCATTTCTTTGCTCTTTTCGGAAAGTGGATGGCCGCGCCTGACTTTTTCGTGTATAAAGTTGTTTACTTTGCAACTGACAAGGTGCGCATCCATTTCAGCACTTTTATACGCGCTGTCTCCAAATCCATTTTCACCTTAGTTCTTTTCACCTATTAATTGGGATCCGCATTGCGAATCGTGCACAGAGGCGTTTGTCACGATATAATCACGCATGAATTTTGACGGTGCGGCGCCCAACACGTGATTTTTATAGCCATAATATGCCGCTTTGTTTTTCTTTGTCCAGCGAGACGTTCGTCCCGGTCAAAAAATCCCATTTGCCATTTAGTTGTCATCTTGTCATCCTTTTTCCTGTGTATTTCCCCGGTTATCAGGAAGTTAGTTTTTCAAACCGCCCTATATTTATAATTCTTCGGCGACAAACCCTGATAAATACAGGACATCGGGTAAAATATATTCATGCGGGTTAATAGTTTTTCAAACTACCCTTTACTGATTTAGAAGAGGACAGACAGCCAGATTATGCCTGCGACAAAAAGGCTGAGCAATACGGCGAGGCTACCCATGTCTTTGGCTTGCTTGGCGAGAGGATGTCGGGCGAGGGAAATATAGTCCACGCAGGTTTCGATCGCAGAATTGAGCAATTCGACGATGAGGACGAGTAGGAGGCTTGCGCATAGCAGTGCGGTATCGCGCCATGGGATGGGGAGGCCGACAGCCAACAGCAGGAGCGGGACGACCACAGCGAGTTCCTGACGAAAGGCATGCTCACGCTGGAAGGCGGCAATAAATCCATCAAGGCTGTAACCCGCTGCGCGCCAGACGCGCTTGATACCTGACGCGGATTTCATTCGCGAGGCGAAACTCTGACAGCGCTTGTTGCACATACCATTGCCCTGTTTGGGGCTGTTTTTTGGATTCCTTGGGCACTCCTGTTTTATGCGACGCATGTGTATTTTTTAAGGAAAGAGAGACGGGAGGAGACGCTGCGGATCCATTCCCGAGCCATGAGCTCATGCCCAAAAACAGAGGGATGGCAGCCATCCCAGAGCCAATATTCGACCGGGGCGATCTTTATCGCACGGGCGAACAAGGCAGGATAGTCCACGAAGACTGCGTTATAGTCTTTGGCGAGGCGGCGGACGATTTCTGCCCGTGGCGCGAGCTCTTTTTCCCAGAAGGCCCATTGCTCGATACGCGCACCGACTTTATACATGAATGGTGGCGCTAGGACGAGGAGGAGAGCCGGGTTGCTTTTGAAGGTTTCGTCGAGGAGTTGGCGGTAGTGCGCGTCAAATTCCTTGGCTGTGTAGGCGTCCGGCTTTTTACGTTGAAGGGCGTTGAGATCATTCACGCCAACGAGGATGCTCAGTACATCGGGGCGATGATCGAGGGTGTCTTTTTTCCAGCGTTTTTCGAGGTCGGAGAGACGGTGTCCGCTCATGCCTCTGTTGGTGAATTGAAAGCCTGCGTTCGGGAAATCGGCGCCGAGGCGGCTGGCGATCGCAAAGACATAGCCGTGGCCAAGGTAGTGATTGAGATCGCGTTGATCACGGCCCCATTTGCCGTCGGTGATGGAGTCGCCTTGGAAGAGAAACTTCAGATTGAGCTCCTTGCGCGCAACTGCGCCGTTTAGGATGGGGATGCTCTGCTCTTCTTGTCCGCCTGCCTCAAGGTGGCCCACTGGTAAACCAGCACCCAGACCAGCCAAGCCCGCTGTGACAAGGAAGCGACGCCTTGAGATACGCATAGCTGTTTGGCCGGAGAGTGTATTGGGAAAAGGCACGTCTTGCGAAGCGTGTGTAGACATATGTGTCTGTAAATGTGACCGTGCGAAGGCGAGAAGGCGTTTATTTGCCGACGCTTTGCATAAGCGTCAACATCGGCAAGAACATCGCGACGACAATGGTGCCGACGACAAGTGCCAGAAAGACGATCAGCAAAGGTTCAATGATGGAGGTCAACGCGCCAACGGCGTTGTCCACCTCTTCGTCGTAGGTGTCTGCCACGCGATTAAGCATCTCTGGCAGCTGGCCTGTTTCCTCGCCTACCTGGATCATGCTAGTCACCATTGCCGGAAAAACCTTTGCTTGCTCCAAGGGAACGGAGAGCGGTTCACCATCACGGACGCGGTCGTGGACGGTCGTGAGTGCCTCGCCGAGGACGACGTTGCTCATCGTATCCCGCGTGATGGTCAGTGCCTGCAGGATAGGCACGCCCGACGCCATAAGCGTACCGAAGGTGCGTGTAAAGCGCGCCACGGAGGCGATGGTGACGAAGGTCCCGATAGCCGGCAAATGAAACACGAAATTGTCCCAGATCTTTTTGCCGACCCGGCTTGCGAGCATGCTTCTCGCCAATGTGATTATGCCGAGAGCGACCAACGGAGTGACGTACCAATAGCTCACGAGCAGGTTGCTGATATCGATGACGATCTGCGTCAGAGGCGGCATAGTAGCATTCTGCCCGCTGATCATGTTTTGGAACTTGGGCACGACGAACACCATGAGCAGCCAGACAATTAGCAATGCAATGGTGATGACGACTGCCGGGTAAGTCATGGCCGCCTTGATGCGGTTCCTCAGGCGCATGGCTTTTTCCATAAACATCGCCAGCCTGTCCAAGACGCGGTCGAGCACGCCCCCGGCCTCTCCAGCGCGAATCATGTTCACATAGAGTCTGTCGAATGACTTGGGGTGCTGGGCCATGGCATCGGAGAGGTTGTTCCCCGACTGGACGTTTTCACAGAGCGTGGAAAGGATGTACTTCATCCTGGAGTTACGCTCCTGCTTGTGAAGAATCTCAAGCGCCCGCAGCAAGGGCAAGCCCGCCTGAAGCAGTGTGGCGAGCTGGCGTGTGAATATCGTCAGCAGCTCGTTGCGCACTTTGCCGCTGCGCTTTGTTTTCTTGCCCCTGCCAAGATTTACCAAGGATGCCACGCCGTCGCCCTCTTGCGAGAGGTTGGTGATCATGAGGTGCTGGGAGCCGAGCTTGGCGCGTGCGTTTGCTTCGCTAGGTGCCTCGATGCGCCCGGCAACAGTCCTGCCCTGAGCATCTATGGCGGTGTATTTGAATTTAGCCATGGGAGTATGCGGTTTATATTAGTGTGGTGATTGAGGAATTCGCCGCCGGGCAGTCAGACCGCCAACCCTCCACGCGTTGGAGGGCAAAAAGCCATACGAAGGGAAAGCGGGCGATAGCCAGTCTGAAAGGTATTCATGCGAGCGGAGTTTTTTGCTTTTGTGGGACAAAACTGAGCGGCATCGTGTGAGAATGGCCCAAGCCCGCAAGGTTTTTCGCCTGCGCGCGTTCTGGGGCTGGAGAATAAGATTAACTTTTCCGGGCATTTCCCAAAGATGTGTCCCCTTTTCTGCGGACAAATAAATCATGCACGCCAAAAATGCGCAATTGCGCAACCGTCACATCCTCGCCTGCATCTGGGACTTCGACAAGACGCTCATCCCAGGCTATATGCAGGCGCCCCTCTTCAAGGCCTACGGCATTGACGAGGCCTCGTTCTGGAAGGAAGTCAACCGCCTGCCAGAAATCTACGCCCATCGCGGCATCCACGTTTCCAAGGATACCGTTTACCTCAACCACCTGCTCAGTTACGTGAAAAACGGCCCCCTGCGTGGCCTCTCCAACAAACGACTCTACGAGCTGGGTACACAAATCGATTTCTGCCCAGGCCTTCCGGACTTCTTTGATTCGCTGAAAAGACATACTCACGAGGCGGGTGCTCGCGAGAAACTCGACGTCTGCCTTGAGCACTACATCATCAGCACAGGCCTTGCGCAAATGATTCGTGGCAGCAAAATCGCCGCGCACGTCGATGGCATCTTCGGCTGCGAATTCATCGAGCAACCCCTGCCCCCAGGCTACGAGACTCAGGACGAGCTCTCGTTGGCGGATTCCGGGGAAATCAGCCAAATCGGCGTCATGGTCGATAACACGATCAAGACGCGCTTCATCTTTGAGATCAACAAGGGAACCAACAAGAACGCCGATATCGACGTCAACGCCGTCATCGCTAAAAATGACCGACGCGTTCTTTTTGAAAACATGATCTACATCGCCGACGGCCCAAGCGATGTCCCCGTCTTTTCCCTCGTGACGAAGGAGGGCGGCATCGCCTACGCCGTCTACCACGAGGCGAGCGAGGCAGAGTTTCGTCAAAATGACCAGCTCGACCAAACAGGGCGCGTGCACGGCTACGGGCCAAATGACTACAGCAACAACTCATTCACCCCGCGCTGGCTGCGCAAACGCGTCGAGGATATGATCGAGCGCATCAAGCGCGAGCAGGAATACGTGCTCAACGCGCGCGTCGCCAAACCGCCGCGCCACCTTCACCAAGGTGACGAGACAGAGGCACGCAAGAACATGGGCAACACCCAAGGCTTGCTTTTCTGAGGCCGCGTGTCCTCCCCTTCCCTGCACATATCCGCGCCATATGCCCGAAGGCCCAGCCATCAACGCCATGTTCGGTAAAATTGCCGGGCGCTACGACCTCGCCAACACCCTGCTCAGCGGCGGGCTTTGCCACTGGTGGGCCCGGCAGCTCGTACGCCAAGTCCGCTGCACAAGCACACCAAATGCCTTCATCACCGACCTAGCCACAGGCAGCGGAGGGATCGCTCTCGCGCTCGCCAGCGCCCTGCCTCAGGCCGCCATCCACGGTTTTGACTTCTGCGAACCCATGCTCGCCAAGGCACGTGAAAAACTTGCGCGCTCCGCTCTGGACAACCGCGACCGCGTGCGCTTTTTGCACGGAGACTGCATGGCTCTCCCTCTCGACAGCGACAGCGTCGATGCCATCACCATCGCCTACGGGGCGCGTAATTTTCAAGACCGCGCGCGCGGTCTCCAGGAGTTTTTCCGCATTCTGCGTCCGGGTGGCTCCGTTTTCATTCTCGAATTTTCCCGCCCCTGGTGCTGGTTTTGCCCAGCCTACCATTTTTATAACACCCACATTCTCCCGCTCATCGCCCACTTGACCACGGGCGACAAAAACGCCTACGACTACCTCGCTGCCTCCATCAAGGCTTTTCCGGGAGCGGAGGACTTCGCCCACGAACTTCAAACCGCCGGCTTCTCGCCCGTGCGCTTCACGCGACACAGCGCAGGCATCATCGCCATCCACCGCGCTACCAAGCCCGCCAATAGAGAAGTTGTGAAATAAAAGACTGGGCAAACTTACGCAAGGTATTTGAGCTCAGTTGATGTAGAAGTTCCACAGACCGACAGAGAACAGGTTGAATTTATCGTCGGTTTTGGGCAGCCGGTTACGATACACTGCGGACGCAGAATTGTAACGTTTCATCTCGCCGATGCCATGCTCGACCACTACGCGCAATCCGGCAAGCAAGGTGTTCCATTGCTTTGGCGAGGCTTTCTGGGAACGCTTTTTTTGTGCCTTCTGAACGTGCGCTCAAGTATTTGCATGCCCAAGAGCCTCCTTCCCTCTCGCCTTCTTGCCAATGCCTATTTCTCAACACGTCTAATGAAACACCCCCTGCGCTTCGCGCTTGACCTATCGCGCGATTACGGCCTTAAGGGGCGCGTTTTAGGAAACGAAGCGGGTATCGTTCAGTGGTAGGACCCCACTCTTCCAAAGTGGTGACACCAGTTCGAATCTGGTTACCCGCACCAAGCGGCGCGCTGACTCAGATCCAATAAAGAAACGCCGCTGCAAGCCCCAGGATCAGGACAATAAAGCTAAGTGTACGGCGCTCTCCGGGTGTGAGGCAGAAAAACATGGCCACGTTTGCGTGCGTATCTCCCCTTTTGTGTGCGCCGCCAGTGGCTCAGGAAGCCGGGAAATGCAGAGCGTCGAGCTGCGCACGAATAAACCCGGCGAGCTCGCCCAGACGTTTAGTGGCAGGCACATTTTTGAAAGACACGATAGCGGCCAGAGCTTTGTCGAGCTCTGCGTGGAAAATCTCGGCGCAACGCTGCGGAATATCCACCGCAAGCATCCGCTGCACGAGTTCATCTGGCGCGATCAGGTGATGCTCCAGTGCCTCGGTCAACTGCGCAAAATCCTCCACCCCAAGCTGCCCAAAGTAGAGCAGCGCGGGGAGGGTAAACTTGCCACTCGAAAAGTCTGTCCCAAGCGTCTTGCCAAAACCCGCTTCGCTGCCGATGAGATCCGTGATGTCATCAAAAATTTGGTAGGCGATGCCGAGGTGGCGCCCATAGATGGCGCAGGCATCTGCGTAAGCCACGTCGTCGAAAGCAAGGGTCGCCCCTAGGCGACAGGAAACCTCAAACAGCTCCGCAGTCTTCAACCGGATGATGCGATAGTATTGCTCAAGCGTGAGGTGCACGTTGCCCCGGTCAAAAGTCTGGCAAATCTCGCCCGAGCAGACTTGGCGCGTGGCTGTGGAAACGTGGCGGCAAACCTCGGTAGTGGGAAACTCCGAAGCGAGAATAAGAGCCTGGGCAAAAAACGCGTCGCCCAAGAGCACGGCTGGGTGCTGCCCATGTTGCGCAACGATGGTACGCGAGTTGTGACGCAAATCTGCCTCGTCGAGAATGTCGTCGTGAATAAGCGTGGCGAGGTGGACCAGCTCAATGATGGCGGCGGCGCGCACGAGTGGCTGCGCAGGCGGAGTACCTGTCCACCCAGCGTAAAACACAAGAGCAGGGCGCAGACGCTTGCCCCTATGCGCGAGCGTGTAAGAAACGAGGCTGCGTACTGCGGGCTCAAACTCGACCACCTGAGCGTCCAGAAATTCATCCAACAACCGGAGATGCTCACGGATCGGAGCGAAGAGCACTGTGCTGTCGCGGATGCTTGCTGGAATGTCGCTGATGGTGGGATCTGGCAGCATGGGTGGATTGTGAGGCGGCACGCTAGGCGGGCAGGCTTGAAAGGCAAGCGCTGGCTGCCACACGCTCAAAACATACGTCCGGGCTTTACCGCCACAACATCGGGGAACCGCGCCACCCACTCCCCAGCCCGCGCCACAAAAGTGTCCTCCTGCGCACCAGCCATGCCCGTCTGCGCACCAGCGGAGTTGACGAGGGCGTCCAATTTCCCGCGTGGCAGCCCGTCTTCCCATTGCGCAACTCGCGAGCGGCAGCCACGGCGTGCTCCTTGACGAGCTCGTGCGCCGCCTCGCGCCCAACGCCCGCCCTCACCGCCTCCATACGAAAAGTCGTCGTGAGCAGAAACGGCAGGTAATGGCGGGTCTCGCGGGCAATGACGGTGGTGTTCAACTCCATTTGGCCCAGAATGGTGAGGAAAGTCTCCAAGAGCCCATCCATCGCAAAAAACGCGTCCGGCAACATGACACGCCACACAACAGAACAGGAGACATCGCCCTCGTTCCACTGATCTCCAGCCAAGTCTGCCGCCATAGCAAGATAGCCACGCAAAATGACATGAAAACCGTTCAATCGCTCACAATTGCGACTGTTCATCTTATGCGGTATCGCCGAAGAACCCACTTGCCCCGGCAGGAAACCTTCGCTCGCCAACTCGTGCCAGCCATCAAACGCAGGGTCTTGGCAAACGGGGACGGTACGGAGGCAAATACGACAAGAGCGGACAAGGTGTCAAAGTCGAGCGAGCGCGGATAGACTTGGCCCACGGCGGAGAGACCGCGCGGAATGCCAAGATGTGCAAGGATGCGTGCGTCGAGCTCGACTGCCCTTGTCGCATCGCCGACGAAGAGCGTCACTTGGTTGAGCTGCGTGCCCACGGCCCCCTTTAGCCCACGCGCGGCGTAGCTCGCGAGATGGGCATCAAGGCGCACAAGACCGAGCAAAAACTCCTCGCCAGACATTGCCCAACGCTTCCCCACCGTAGTGGGCTGCGCGGCAACATTGTGCGTGCGCGCCGCGAGCATCACATCCCGCCTCGCGCGCCCGGGCTGCCAGCTTATCGAGGCAGGCGACGGCCTTCAGGCGCACAAGGCCAAGCGCACGAAAAACCTGCAACTGCTCGACATTTTCCGTGAGGTCGCGGCTCGTCATGCCCTTGTGGATGTGCTCGTGGCCAGCGAGGGCACAGAACTCCTCAATGCGCGCCTTGACATCATGGCGCGTCACCTCCTCGCGCAGGGGCGATGGACGCGAGATCCACCATGTCCCGTGCACCCTCATAGGCCTCCATTGCCCCCAACGGCACATCCAAGCCGAGGTCGCGCTGAACCCTGAGCACGGCTATCCAAAACTCGCCTTCAAGAACGATTCTTCCCGTCGGCGACTAGATATCTTTCATGGCGCCAGAGGCGTAGCGTTCCGCGAGAACGTTCATGATGGGTTTTGTCACGGCTCGGGGGTGCACCCTGCCCCCAAACATCACCCCTGTCAAGCAGGCGGACCTCAGCTCTTTGCTTTGGGCAGCTCAGCAGGGATATCTACGTCATGCGGATGGTTACGCTTTTCTTTTTCCAACCGATGGCGACGGCGGATTTGCCGGGTGAGCTTTTCGTTCAGCGCGTCTATGGATTTATAGAGATCGTCGCTCTCAACACGAACAGCGATTGGAGCACCGCGCAATTCTACCTGCCCCTTTGCTATAAATTCGTTCTGGTGCTTGTGAGAAGGCTGATATTCGAGTTCGACGTTGATGCGTATAATGCGCTCATTGTGCTTAAAGACCTTAGCGAGCTTTGTGTTCACATGATCCTTGATCGCTTCGGTAAGGTTGAGGTTCAGGCCCGTGATGCGGACTGCGTCGGTACTTGGCATGGGGATTAGAGTTGGGTGGGTTTTTGCCTTGAAGACTCAAGCCCATCGCCACTTGACGACAAACCCTTCAAAGCACATGTACACTACCTTGAACGCCCATCCGTGCAAGTGTTTTCAATCTACAGGAGTTTTTAATAGTCCCCCAGCCCCTTCGCGCCAAGCCTGATACAGCGGCAGCGGCAGGTTCAGGCAGGAGTTTCCCCATGTGGGTGGCGAGAGGGCATGGGGGTAAAAAGAGGATGCGGGGGGCAGGTTGGGGGCTTTTCCGCGGAGCAACTCGACCGGGGTTTTGTTGGCGCGAGAG
>JAITHA010000034.1 GCA_031280235.1 Puniceicoccales bacterium
GACGGCATGGAAATCTTCGGGCGCATCGAAAACCTCTTCGACACCCAATACACCGTCGCCGCCGGTTACCCCGCCCCCCCCGTCAACGCCTACGCCGGCGTGCGCTGGCGATTCTGAGAAAAACGAAAAAGCCCGCCTCCTTCTTGGGGCAAGTGTCTGTTGCCTTTGTGTGTCATTGGCGCAGCACGCCCCGGCGGGGCGGTAGCTATCCCACCCTTTGAAATAATTCCCCGTCGCGAGAGAGGCGGACTGAGAGAGGTGTTGGGCCGCGACGGCGCGCAAGAGCTCCACAACATGTGCCGAAATGACGGGAGCGGCGAAACGAAACGCACCGATACAGTCATGGAGATCCATGCCAAGCCGGTAGAGCTTCATTATAGTACCTTGATGAACAAAACGACCTAACGCTCGTGCAAATGCTGGAGGCATCCTCCACCCATAGGACTCCCAACACCCCGCCAGCGACTCTATCTCAGAGTTCGGGTTTGAAAAAGAAGGCGGGCGAGAACCCCTTCTCGCCCGCCTTTAATAACGTCCGGATTTTCCCTACCCCTAGGGAACCCATATAACTTCCGGACACCTGTGCACGGTGCATTTATACCCGGGATAAGCAAATTAAAAAGACCTTTTCATTGAGAGTTGACAGATATTTTACCTAATGTTTTTCGCCATTTTCTAATTTGGACGAGGACTTGTTTGGGGCCGGGCATGCCCGTGCATTCGCGTGCGCGAAAGGCTCTCTGGAGGTCGAATACCTTGTGCCAGTCTTCGCCGAATGCTATGTGGATTGTACGCACTTCTTCAAGAGAAAGTTGGCTGATGGGCTTTTTTGCTTTTTCGGCGAGCGCTACGACGGCACCCACGGCGTGGTGCGCATCGCGGAAGGGCACGCCACGGCGTACGAGGTAGTCCGCAAGATCGGTGGCGAGCAGCAGGGGGTCGCTCACGGCCTGGCTGCAGCGCTCGGGGTTGAGCTTCATGCTAGCCAGTGTTTCAGAGAGGATCTCGATGCAAAGCAGTGTCGTGTCTAGGGAATCGAAGACTGGTGGTTTGTCTTCCTGTAGATCGCGGTTGTAGGTCAACGGCAGACCCTTCGTCAGAGTGAGTAGGGTGTGCAGGTTACCTTGCAGGCGTGCGCTTTTGCCGCGCAAGAGCTCCAGCGCATCAGGATTTTTCTTTTGCGGCATGAGGCTGGAGCCTGTCGTGAAATTGTCAGCCATTGTCGCGAACCCAAATTCGGCGCTACTCCAAAGAATGAGGTCTTCGGCAACACGTGAAAAATGCACACCGCACAGTGCGCAGGCGGAGGCGAACTCGATGAAGAGGTCACGGTCTGCCACAGCATCCATGCTATTGGGCGTCACTTGGGGGTGACCCTTGGCGTCTACGAAACCCAACTCGACGGCGACGAATTCACGGTCGATGGGCAGGGTCGTCCCGGCGATGGCGCCAGAGCCGAGAGGACAGACGTTGGCGTTGCACGCGAAGGCCTCGAAGCGCGCGAAGTCGCGGCCAAACATTTCTGCGTAGGCGAGTAAGTGGTGGGCGACACTCACGGGTTGTGCACGCTGAAGATGGGTGTAGCCCGGAATGCAGACGTGCCGTGTCGCGTCGGCCAAAGTGACGAGCACGTAGAGAAGCTTTTTGAGGGCAGCTTGGAGCTGCGTGGCGGCATGTTTGAAGAACAGGCGCATGTCTGTCGCCACCTGATCGTTGCGGCTGCGCGCGGTGTGGAGCTTTGCAGCCGCAGGCACGCGTTTGCGCAACGCGTGTTCAATGTTCATGTGGACGTCCTCAAGCGTTGTGTCCCAGACAAATTTCCCAGAGTTTATTTCACGCAAGATAATGTCTAGGCCGCTGATGATGGCGTCACGTTCCCTGACGGTAAGCAGCCCGACGTGTGCCAACATGCGCGCGTGGGCCTTGCTGCCCGAGATGTCAAAGGGCGCAAGCCGCTTGTCAAAAGAGACAGATTCGCTAAAGCGAAGCATGAGTGCCGACGGGCCTTCGTTGAAGCGCCCGCCCCAAGTCGCTTGCGCAGTTTTCGTTTTTTTTTCTGACATGATATCCGGCGAACATGTTCTGCAGGGACTCACTTGCAAGCCGTGAGACCTGTCGCTCCTTCCTTCCTATGGGCCCATCAGTGTTCGTGTTTTGTCACGAGAGTAGCTTGGGCAGCGCACGTGACGAAGTCTAACAAATGGCGGCGTGCTTTGGGCAATGGGGCGAGAAAGCGACGCATTCGTGCGATGTCTGCCCAATGCGTGAGAAGGTGCCAGACAAGACGCATGTGGGTATTGCGGCCCTTGGCGAAGTCATACCCGTGGCCGATCAGATCCGCAGGAAACTCCTCGGAAACATCATCGCTAATGACGCGGATGACGGCCCCCGAGCGCCCATGTTTTTTCAGTAGTTGCAGAAAGGGTGCGGTCTCCATGTCTACGATGGGTGCACCCGAGGCGTGAAAGGCGGCGACCTTTTTTTCCTCTGTGTCGACAACGACCTCTGCGGTGTAGATGCGGTCGATACACCGCGCCGGGATGGTGGCCAGAGTAGCCTGGATTGGCGGGGCAGCTTCTTCGTCACCAAGCAGGTAAACCATATCGTAGCGCTTGAGCGAGGGGTCTAGCCCGCCTGCGAATCCGGCCAGCCACACGGGGTCTTGTCTTGAGGAGGTGAGAGGCGGGAGAGTTGCGAGAACGCTGTCAATACGGCGGGCGCTGTGCGGCTGTCCCATCCCGCAGACCACAAGGCGCAAGGGGACGGATGCGAGTGTGCCCGTGAAGATAGGGGTATCACCGATGCTCGTTTTTCGGGTGTTGGCCAGCGCGTCGCGAAAGACGGCCGCCTCGTAGTTGGATGGGACGAAGAGGGTAATCATTGGAATGTTGTTAAGGGAGATGCTGTCAAAGGGATGGTTGGGAGGTTGGAAAGTGTCCCTTACCATGAGAGGAGAGCTTTGCCTTGCCCGAGGCGCAGGCACATATCCGTTCGGGTGTGAGAATCCAATCCATCCGTGCATCGTGGGTTTCGGCGGGAACGGATGGAAAAAGCTGCCATTCACGGGCCAAGGCGATGCGCGGAACACATGGTGGTAGTTGTACGAGAAAACGGTCGTAGTAACCACCTCCACGTCCGATGCGCCTTCCGGAGAGGTCGAAAGCAAGGCCGGGTACAAGCACACAGTCCGTATCTTGCAAGGCGCATTCGGGCGACTCTGGCGCGGGTTCGAGGATCCCGAATGCCCCGGGGCGCAATGCATCGAAACTGTGCACGGGATGTAGCGCAAGGCGGCCTTCACCGGCCACACGGGGGATGTGAATGATGAGGCCACGAACGAAACAGTCTTTGAGGATCGCGTGCGTGGGTGCTTCGTCCGGCAGCGAGCAGTAGAGGCAAGGGCGCAGGGCAAAGCGCCAATGGGCGAGCATCTGCAAGCGTGTCAGCAGGGCAGCAGCTTCATCATTGGGGTTGCCCAGTTGGTACTGGGCTTTCACACAGGCACGGATAGCGGCTTTTTCCGCAGGGCTGGCGTTGTTCATTGTGCTTGGGGAAGATTGCAAATTTCGAGGAACATTAAACGACAATCGTTGGCGCATTTCCTTTTTCAAAAACGAATTCGGTGCAGCCGGAAGCATGAACTTCTCTTTCGCCACTGTGGAAAACAAAACACCGGGGTGAGTTTCCCCGGTGTTCCTTGCTCAGATATTCTTAAAATTATCTGAGGATGAGCAGCTCCTGATAGGAGGGGAGCGGCCAGTGGTCGTCGGCGACGAGCTCTTCAAGGGAGTCGGCCAGGGCCCTTGCTTTTTGCATGGCCGGGAGAAGGTTATTCTTGGCGTGGAGCGCTTTCGTATGTGGGTTGCCGGTAAACTTTTCGCGCTGTTCTTCGAGTTCATCGAGTGATTTGGCGAAGTCTTTTTGGAGAGTAGAGACTTTTTCGAGCACTCCATCGTTGGACGTAATACCGTTTGCGGCCGTATGGGAACGTGCGAGGGCAAGCTCGTTGATGTACCGGAGGGCCGCTGGGTAGATTTGTGTGCGCCCGATTTCCAACATGAGTTTGGATTCGGTGCGGACGGTGTTGATGTAGCACTCGTAAGTGAGTTCTTCGCGGGATTCGAGCTCACGTTCGGTGAGAACGCTCTGGCGTTTGAAGACTTCGACGGTCGTTTTTGCTGTGACCTCAGGGAGCGCTTCAGGTGTCGTCTTGAGGTTTTTCAGGCCGCGACTCTTGGCTTCGATTGCCCATTCTTCCGAGTAGCCGTTCTCGTCGAAGATAATCCGGCCATGTTCGGTGAGAATCTCTTGGAGGAGTTTTTGGAGGGCACTGTTGAGTTGTTTCGGGTCACCCTTAGTCACGGTTTCGAGGGAGTTCGCGATGAACTCGATGGAGTCGGCGATGATGGTATTGAGGAGGAAGAGTGGGCCGGCGATGGAGAAGGCTGAGCCGACAGCGCGAAACTCAAACTTATTGCCTGTGAAGGCGAAAGGAGACGTGCGGTTGCGATCCCCAGCGTCTTTGGAGAGGGTGGGCAAGGTGTCGACACCGACTTGGAGCGTGCCGCCTTTTTGGGCGCTGGTAGCGGAGCCGCTTTCCTTGATTTGTTCAAAGACTCTGGCGAGTTGTTCGCCGAGGTAGATGGAGAGGATGGCGGGCGGAGCTTCGTTGGCGCCGAGTCGGTGGTCGTTTCCTGCGCTGGCCACGAAGGCGCGGAGGACACCTTGGTGGATGTCTACGGCGCGGATGACAGCTGTAGCGAAGGTGAGGAATTGAGCGTTGTCATGGGGCGTTTCACCTGGGTCAAGCAGGTTGCCGACCTTGGCCCCGCCAAGTGACCAGTTGACGTGCTTGCCGCTGCCATTGACTCCGGCGAAGGGTTTTTCGGCAAGTAAACAAACAAGGCCGTGCTTGCGCGCCACCTTTTGCAGGATGGTCATGGTGAGTTGTTGGTGGTCGTGGGCGACGTTGGCGGTTTCGAAGATTGGGGCGACTTCGTATTGGCCTGGGGCGACCTCGTTGTGGCGTGTTTTGAGGGGGATGCCGAGTTTGAAGGCTTCGCGCTCAACTTCCATCATGTAGGCGAGGACACGGTCTGGGATTGTACCAAAATATTGATCTTCAAACTCTTGGCCGCGCGCAGGGCGGGCACCATAGAGTGTGCGCCCGCAGGTATAGAGGTCCGGGCGCAGGTGATAGAGGCGCGAATCAATGAGGAAGTACTCTTGCTCAGGGCCGGCGGTAGCAGCGATAAAGCCCGGGGATTCGTGTCCGAAGAGTTTCAAAATACGCTGTGCCTGACGATTGAGCGCCTGCATGGAACGTAGGAGGGGGGTTTTTTTGTCGAGAGCCTCGCCTTTCCAAGAGACAAAAGCTGTTGGGATGCAGAGGGTCGAGCCGTTGATTCCTTCTACAATGAAGGCAGGCGAAGTGATGTCCCAGACGGTGTAACCACGGGCCTCAAAAGTGGCACGCAAGCCGCCATTGGGGAAAGACGAGGCATCGGGCTCGCCTTGGATGAGAGTCTTGCCGGAGAAGGAGGCAAGCATGCGGCTACCGCTCGGCTCGTAGAAGCTGTCGTGCTTTTCGGCAGTGAGACCAGTCAACGGGTAGAAAACATGGGCATAGTGCGTGGCGCCGTGGGCAAGTGCCCAGTCCTTCATTGAAGAAGCGACAACCTCGGCGGCCTCGTCGTTGAGTTTTCCACCGTTTTCGATGACATTTTTCAGGTTTTTGAAGATGTCTTTGGGAAGACGGCTTTCCATCTTATCGAGGGAAAAAACATTAATCCCGTAGAGGTCTTCAATCTTGTCACTCTTGTCGAGAGAGGGCGTTGTCCACGTTTGGGATGCGATTCCTTCGATTGCTTTGCGGCGTGCTGCGTTACCACTCATTGTGTGTTATTTTTTTAGGCTTGATGAAAAAGTGAAAAACTTCAGTAGGAGAAAAGTAGCGAAACGGATTTTCGCACAATTTCCTCTTGCCCCTACTTTCCGGAGGTTTTCCAAGCAAGTCTCATGCCAAAGTTCACCTTGGCTTTGCATTCCTTGGGAAGAGGGAATGCAGGGAGGGCTCGCCGACCAGCGCTGCTTGAAATTAAACAAATTGCTTAATTTTAGGCAGAGAAAAGTTGCTTCCTCGCTGTTTTGAGGGAAAATGCCGTCAGGCTTTCTTTTTATGGCTGTGGCTTGTTGTTTTGGGGTTCTTGGGGCGGTCGCGTTTTTCTTTTATTTGGGCAAAGCGGATATGCCAGATGTCCACTTCTTCAC
>JAITHA010000054.1 GCA_031280235.1 Puniceicoccales bacterium
ATCAGCAAGACCAAGAAGTTGTTCAAAAAGTTTTTCTGTTGTCATGAAAATTCTATTCATAAATCCTCCCCAACCCTATTCAACGTTCGCAGCGTTTCCACTCAAAACAGCGAGGAACCTTTTTTCTTCTATTTGGTGTCACATTTTCCTGATTCTCCCAAGGATGTGGATAACTATCTCAGCCTCTCCGGGATAGACACCGATGGCAAACGAGCCGTATTATTACTTCAGGCTCAAAAGGCGAGTCTCAGGGGTTGGTCGAGTGACAGACACTTCAGCCGTTACGCGAAGAAAATTCATTTTGATCCCAAGGAAGCCGAAAAACTGGCCACAGAAAATGCAAAACGCTTGGAAAGAGAGACGGAGGCGCTGAAAAAGAAATGTGAACAGTCCATGGAGCCGTTATTGAAAGAGAGCGAGCGATTGGATAGGGAAATCGAGAAGGAACGAGAAGAATGGCTGAAAGCCAATCCTCGGGAGAATTCGCCGGAAAAGAACCCCTTCGGCATTCGTCGAAGATACCCTTAAATGTATTTGATATAGAATTCAATCCCATGAAGAAACAAAACCACACTCTTTTGACGACAGCCGCATTGTTCCTTGTGATTTCCTTGGTCTTGCCTGTCTTTCTTCATGCCGGAAACCAAAATATCACATCCCCGGACGAGGCGAAAACCGGAGAGCCACGGAGCGCGATTCCGCTTCAAAGCGACAGCATCGCTACCACGCTAAGCGATGTTCAAAAAATCCCATTCGCCCGAAGATTTCTCAGTAATACCAGTTCTCTTGGACTTGCAGAAATTCAAAAAATTCTACGCGGAAAAGTGGCGGAATTAACCTCAAAAATTTTGGGACAACACGGGAAAAAATTGACTGCACGTGAGCGGAAAAAAATTGCTGAGCCAGATTTTGTTTTTGCCGTCTCGTCAAATGAGTTTTTTCGTAATGTCACCCCGGCAGATTTCAAAAGGCTTGCCAAAAGAGATAGGAAACAAGTCGCTGAGTTTCTACGCTGGCTCTTTTCCAATCCTGAAATTTTTTTGCAATTTAATGAGCTTGGACCAATCCCGCATAAAGAAGCAAACGCCAAGGAATCGCCGCCTTGGTTTAGCGAATGGTTTGAACTCTACACTCGGCGCGAGGATTCCCGGAAAGGGCTTGGACGCAAGGCTGCGATTGCACTGGCGCAAGTCAATGCATGCGGGAAGATCTATCGCAATTCTATTGATAAAGCTCTTCCGGCAAAGGATGTTCTTGAGCGTTTTTCATGGTTCATGAAATCCGCCTCCGAAGGAATTTTTCTCAGTGATGTTGATAAGATGTCTGCTGGTGATCTACGTTTTATTTTGGGCACGCATTTTTCGCTGACGGATTTGATCTGGTGCCAAAACCGCATGAACCAACCCGGATTTCAATGGAAAAGTGCTGACACAATAGCCCAAAGTTATCGTCTGGTTCCCTATCGTTCCAAGAATGCCAATAATGTCCACATCAGCGACACGCATAAATTCTACGAAGGGAACCCGTTGACGATAGAAACTTACACGCGCTACGGCGGTACATGCGTTGCTGTTTCGCGGACGGGCGCAGCGTTTTGTGCAGCGGCAGGTGTTCCTGTTTTTCTCGCCTTGCAACCCAATCATTTGGCATTTTTTTGGAAGAATAGTGAAGGGATCTGGCATGGTGGGAACAATCTTGCCGGTTGGCATTTTTCCATCGACCAGAAGCGCCTCATTCCATGGCCCGGCATCCCGGAGAAAGTCATTCTCTATGATGAGTTTCACCGCGACAAAAGAAAAATCCGTGAGTCCCTGCTTTTAACCCAGGCCGCGCGTAACGAACGCCCCGCCTCGCCAACCCACATTGCACTCAACATGCGCGCCTTGGAAATGAATGCGCAAAATTGCGAAGCACTGGAGGAGCTATTACAAATTTTCAGTACGACGACCGACCGAAAGACGATAAACCGCCTGTGCGAGTATTTACTGGACAGTGGTCTCTCCGGCTTTGAAAAATACCCTCTGATTTTGCTCGACGCTTTGGAAAACAGTAAATTCATCACACTATTGCAGGCAACAAAATCGAGGAAAGAGTACGCGCGCCTTTGCGGCGGGATATACAATCGTTTTGCCCGCGCTGAGAAGACAGCACTTCCGGGAGCTGCCGACATCGCGACCATCCGTTTCTATGCACGTATTTTCCCGGGGATCAAAGGGAAACTTAACGATGTCCACCATCTCTCGGAAATGCGCAAACACCTGAAAACTCACCACACAACGCTTTCACCCAATTCCATCGCCCCCAGCATGTCCGAATTGGAACTTTTGTTGTCTTCTCAATTCGAGCCCATCGGCAAAATAGACTTAACCACCCCACATGTGCATAAAAATTCACGGCAAACTGCCGCCAATTTCTTTTCCATTTATTCAATGCTGTGTGAACGCAGTCCACGTCATAAAAGAACTGCGCTACAATTTCTCGATACGCTCGGTTCGGAGACAAGCATCCCAGGTGATCTTCTTCTCGCGTGGAAACAACAAATTGGCGGCATCTCCAACAAATCTACCCCGACGCGTCCGGCCAAGCCCTCCAAAAAATCGGGAGCACAAAGGCATTAGAGCATTTTCGGTTTATTTTGTCCCACGCAGAGACGCGGAGTCGGAAAAACGTGATATTTATAATTTTATTATAATCGGTTAATCCCGGATTATGCGATAGGGCGGGCAGCAAGTCGGTCGGGAAGGCTGTTGGAATGGGGTTGAGGGTTACGGCGAATACACCTTGATGTCAAGCGACACTCAGCCAAGTCTATCGCATAATTCGAGTTAAATATGTTTTCTCCACGCCTCCGCATCTCAGCGTGAGATCTTGATTTTGCGACAGATTGAACCGACACTGCTCTAACCCAGTGATTGAAATCCCACACTCCAAAGATCCCGATGATGCTTTCGGCGAGAGTGCCCTACCCGACTCGTCATTTTTTTCGCGTTTTCTTGTGAGCCTCTTCGAAGAACTGTGCGGTAGGTGGAAAAGGGCAGCGATTTTACAGGAAGGCCGTGAGAGGGGAGCTTGCGTTTGCGGTGAGGTTGGGCGTCGTGTCCGGAAGGCCGGTTTCGTAGGCTAGGCGCCCGGCCTCTACAGCGAGGCGGAAGGCGCGTGCCATGGCGACGGGGTCTGCCGCAGTTGCGAGCGCGGTGTTGATGAGCACTGCATCGGCGCCGAGCTCCATCGCCTCTGCTGCGTGCGAAGGGGCACCGAGGCCTGCATCGACGATGACGGGGACACTGGCCTGCTCGATGATGATTTTGACAAAGTCCCTGGTACGCAGGCCGTGGTTGCTGCCAATGGGTGCGCCGAGGGGCATCACTGCAGCGGCGCCAGCGCTCTCAAGTCGCTTGGCGAGCACGGGGTCGGCGTGGATGTAGGGCAGCACGACGAAGCCTTTCGCAGCGAGCTGTTCGCAGGCGTGCAGAGTCTCGATGGGGTCGGGCATGAGCCACTTTGGGTCGGGGTGGATTTCCAGTTTGACCCACTCAGTGCCAAGTGCCTCGCGTGCCATGGTGGCAGCGAAGACGGCTTCGTGCGCGTCGCGCACGCCAGATGTGTTGGGGAGCAGCAGGAGGTGCTCACGGTCGAGGTAATCCAATATGGCGTCTTGTTCCTTCCCGAAATGGATGCGCTTGATGGAGACGGTGACGATCTCGGTGCCCGAGGCTTCAAGGCTCATGGCCATGATTTTGCCGGAGGCGTATTTTCCCGAGCCAGCCAGTAGGCGCGAGCCGAAGGTGCGGTCGGCGATGCGTAGCATGGTGTTGGACGTGTATGGTGGAGAGTCGTTGAACTCAACGGCCTGCGCTTTTCCAGCCTGCGAGCAATTGTTTGAAGCCTTCGACGGGGTTCTCCGAGTCCCACACTGAGCCGACCACGGCAAAGCCGTCGAAGCCCATTTCCCGGGCTTGCCCGATGTTGGTGGAGGTGAGGCCGCCGAGGGCGAGCAGCGGGCAGTGTCCCTCCTGAGTGCTCCAGCGTTTTGCGATGATGGCATACTCTTCCGGGGTGCGCTGGGGAGTGTAGCCGCGCTTGGAGATGGAGGCGAAAACGGGGCCGATGGTGGCGTAAGCGCTGTGGCGCGCGTACTCGGCGAGGTCCCTATAGGAGTGGCAGGAGTGACTGATGGGGATTTCCTGCGGCCAGTTCTTGGGGCGGCGGTGGAATGAGCGCAAGTGTAGGCCGCCAAGCTTGCACTCGAGGACGAGTTCTGGCATTGCGTGGACGACGATTTTTGAGCGCAGCTCAGTTGGGAAGTGTCCCACCCATTCGATGAGGCGCGCGTGGTGCCAGTCTGGTTTGCGCACGTGGAAACGTGTGAGGCCGGCGTCAAAAAGCTCGCGAACGACTTTGTGTTCGTCCGGGAACTCTCCCGGGATGGAAATGGCGACAGAAAAGGGGAGGGTGGAGCCGCCACCTTCTGCCGTTGTTTGAGCGCCACCGGAGAGCCAGCGCAGGATTTTTCGTAGAGCCATGTTTTCGAATGTGTCAGCCACCTTGGGTGGCTTGGATGATGAGGAGTTGATCGCCCTTGGCGAGGAGGCGTTGCCCCCAAGTTGGGCGCGGGGCCAGCTCGTTGTTTACTGCCACGGCGATGCCGTTGAAAGAGGGCAACGCCAGAGTTTCCATGAATTGTGAAAGGGAAAGTCCTGGTGAAATTTCACGAGGATCGTCATTCACGAGAATCGTCATAGAGATCGTGGGGTTGCGGATTATTTTCCCTGCAAGAAAGTATCCACTGCCTCAGCTGCGGCGCGCCCTTCGGAGATAGCCCAGACAACGAGGCTCTGGCCTCGGCGACAATCCCCGGCGGCGAAAATTCGCGGGTTGCTTGTGGTGTGCTTCCCGTTGTCTGTCTTGATGTTACTGCGCGAGTCTGCGGTGAGATTGAAGGCTTTCAGCAGGTTCTGCTCGGGGCCGAGAAATCCCATGGCCAGGAGCGCGAGCTGGGCAGGGAGTTCCTTTTCTGTGCCGACTTGTTCGGTGGGGAGAAACTGCCCCTTGTCGCTGCGCGTCCACTTGACTTGCACGGTGTGCAGCCCGGTGAGTTTGCCTTGCGCGTCGGCTGCAAATTTTTTGACGGTTGTCTCGTATGTGCGCGGATCAGCGCCTTGGCGGGCGATGGCTTCTTCCTGCCCATAGTCCACCTTGAGAATTTTGGGGAATTCGGGCCAAGGGTTGCCTGGCTGGCGCGCTTTGGCAGCCTCAGGCATGATTTCGATCTGGTGGACGCTCTTGCAGCCTTGGCGCAAGGCGGTGGCGACGCAGTCCGTCCCGGTATCTCCGCCGCCGATGATGATGACGTCTTTGCCCTTGGCGTTGAGGGGGGGGCTCTCCGATTTTTCGTCGAGGAGGGTCTTGGTGGCTGCGGACAGGTAATCCATCGCGAAATGCACTCCTGCGAGGGAGCGCCCTTCGACGGCGAGGTCTCGTGGCTGGGTAGCTCCTGCGCAAAGGAGGACGGCATCGTGAGTGGCAAGGAGGTTTTCCGGCGTGAATTCAGGTTTGGCATCACTGCCCACAGAGGCGTTGCAGACGAAGGTGACGCCTTCGGCTTCAAGGTGCTTGATGCGGCGCAAGAGCACTTTCTTTTTGTCGAGCTTCATGTTGGGGATGCCGTACATGAGGAGGCCGCCCGGGCGGTCGGCCCGCTCAAAGACGGTGACGGTGTGACCCAGGGCGTTGAGCTGATCTGCCGCAGCGAGGCCAGATGGCCCGCTGCCGATGATGGCCACCTTGCGCCCAGAGCGTGTCGCGGGTGTGCGGTTTTGTACCCAGCCCGCCTCCCATGCCTTTTCGATAATGCTGTACTCGACGTTTTTGATGGTTGTTGGCTGGGGCATGGGGTGGTTGCCCAGCGTACATGCGCCCTCGCAGGGGGCGGGGCAGACATGGCCTGTGAACTCGGGGAAATTGTTGGTTTTGGAAAGCCGCAGGTAGGCTTTTTGCCAGAAGTTCCGGTAAACGAGGTCGTTGAACTCGGGGATGAGGTTGTGGAGGGGGCAGCCCGAAGCCATACCGCCGATGAGGGCTCCGCTGTGGCAAAAGGGAACGCCGCACTCCATGCAACGTGAGGCCTGAATGGTGAGAGCCCGCTCGTCGAGGTCTTTGTGAAAGTCCTCCCAATCGGCGAGGCGCTCCCCTGGCTGCCGTTCGGCAAGCGAGACTTTGCGTGGATATTTAAGAAAGGCGGTTGGTTCTCCCATGCTGTCGTGTGTTTTCGTGCCAAAAACTTGGAAGGTGGAGACTTGCTGCCGTCGCGAGCTCTGGCAAGGCGGATTTGCTTGGTTTTGCAGATTTCCCGCTGGTGAGCGGGGTGTCTTGGGCGCGTTACATCCGTTCCAGTGGCTCGATGCCGAGGAGGCGCATCCCTGTGGAGAGGACGGCGACTGTGCGTGCGCAGAGCCTGAGGCGGCGTGCGCGCACGGTGGGTTCATCCACGAGTACTTTGTCGGCGTTATTGAAGGTGCTGTAGGCGCCAGCCAGCTCGTAGAGGTAGGTGCAGAGGAAGTGGGGGCGCAGCTCGGTACAGGCTTGGACCAAGGCGGATGGGAAGACGGTGAGTTTCCGCGCGAGGGCCACTTCGGGCGTTGTTTCCAAGGGCGCGGGCGGTGTGGCGGCGTCTCCGGCGGCGGCTTTGCGGAAGATGGAGTGGATGCGCGCCACGGCGTAAAGGAGGTAGGGTGCGGTGTTGCCGTCAAAGGCGAGCAGCTTTTCCCAAGAGAAAGCGTAGTCGAGGGTGCGGTTTTGGGAGAGGTCGGCGTAGCGGATGGCGGCGATGCCGACGGTGTGCGCGATGTGCTGGCGCTCATCTTCCGGCAGGCCTGGGTTCTTCTCGTCGATGATAACGGTGGCGCGGGTAGCCGCCTCGTGCAAGAGGGTTTTCAGACGCACAGGGTCGCCGGACTTGGTTTTGATGGCGCGCCCGTCTTCGCCGAGGATCGTGCCGAACCAGACGTGGCGCAGGGAGGGCAGGCGGCGCCCGGTGGCGTGAAACCATTTTTCTGCCGTGAGAAAGAGTTGCTGGAAGTGGTCTTGTTGGCGCCCGTCGGTGATGTAGATGCACTCGTCTGCCTGAAAATGCTCGGTGCGGTAGAGGATGGTGGCGAGGTCGGTGGAGGCGTAGTTGGAGCTGCCGTCCTTCTTGCGCACGATGAAAGGTTGGGGGCGCTCGCTGTTTCGGGCGAAGCGTGGGTGCTCGTCATGCCAGACGACAAGTGCGCCGTCGCTTTCTTCGGCGAGCTGGCAGTCGTGCAGCTCGGTGTAAACGCGTTCCACCTTGTCGCGATAAAAAGATTCGCCGAGGGTGATGTCGGGGCGGATGCCGAGTTGCTCATAGGTCTGTTGGAAGGCGGCGTTGGAGATGGCGACGATGCGTTGCCAGAGGGCAGTGTTCTCGGGGTCGCCCGTCTGCAGGTTAACGAGTTCCTGGCGGGCAGCCTCCATCATGGCGGGGTTGTCCTTGGCGAGGGCGGATCCTTTTTTGTAGAGTTGTTCGAGGATTTCCAGGGCTGTGGTGGGGTCGGAGTCGAGGGAGTTTGCTGCGTTCTCGTGCTTGATGGCAAAGATGAGGATGCCGAAATTGGTGCCCCAGTCGCCGATATGGTTATCGCGTACGAGCTTTGCTCCGCAGAATTGGAGCATGCGGGCGATGGCCTCGCCAATGACCATTGGGCGCAGGTGGCCGACGTGCATTTGCTTGGCAGTGTTGGGTGAGGGGTAATCAACGATGATTTTTCGGCCCGCGTAGAGGGTGGCACACTCGGAGCGAAAAGCCTCCACATTCGCGTAGCGGGTGAGCCATGCGTCGAGAAAAGCTGGCTTGAGTTGGAAATTGATGAAGCCCGGCCCGGCGATTTCTATGGAGATGAGCGCGTCGTCGAGGGAACCGTCTTTTTTGAGAGCCTCGACGAGGGTGGCGGCGAGGGCGCGTGGGTTGGCACGGGTGGCTTTGGCGTGTGCAAGGATGCCGTTGGCCTGATAGTCTCCGAAGCGAGGGTCGGACGGGCGGATTTCCGGGTCAAAGGGCTGGTCGCCAAAGCCGGGAGTGTTTCCGGCAGTGGTGTGCAACAAAAGCTCAAGTTCCCGGGCGGGATTAAACCAAATTTCCATTCCGCGCAAAAAACAGCGACGGCGGCGTCTCGTCAAGGGTCTGGGACTGGCGTATGGTTTACCGCGTGAGAGGGCTCCCTGCCTGGGCGCAGATATCGACAAAATTTGCCAGGATTTTCAGGCCTTGCTCAGTCGCATAAGACTCGGGGTGGAACTGCACTCCGTGGATGGGTAGCGTTTTGTGGCGCAGGCCCATGATTATGCCGTCTTTTGTCTCGGCGGTGACATCGAGGCATTGGGGCAAGCTGGCGCGCTCGACTATGAGCGAGTGGTAGCGGGTAGCGCGAAAGGGCCTGGGCAGATCCTTGAAGAGCCCGCTGTCGTGGTGGTGGATGGGGGACGTCTTGCCGTGCATGAGATGCGAGGCTCGGATGATTTTGCCGCCAAAATATTGACCGATGCTCTGATGGCCAAGGCAGACGCCGAGCACGGGGCGTTTTCTGGAAAAGGCGCCTATGATATCGAGGCTCACCCCGGCCTCGCTGGGCGAGCACGGGCCTGGGGAGATCATTACCCCGGCTGGGTCAAGCGCAAGAGCTTCTTCCACAGTGATCTCGTCGTTGCGAAACACACGTTGCCTGACCCCGATCTGCCCAAAGTATTGGACGAGGTTGTAGGTGAAGGAATCGTAGTTGTCTATGACGAGCAGCATGGGCAGGGCGTTTCCTGCAGCGGGCGCCGGGCCTTACTTGGTTGCCGGGGTGGCTGGAGTGGCAGCTGGGACGGGCACTGGGGCGTCTGCGACGATCTCCACCAGCTCTACGTCGAAGATGAGTGTGGAGTGGGGCGGGATGGAACTTCCCCCGCCTTGCTCGCGGTAACCGAGCTCTGAGGGGATGTAGAGGGTGATCTTGCCGCCTTTGCCGATGAGCTGCAGGCCTTCCGTCCAGCCGGGGATGACCTTGTCCAAGGTGAAGGTGGCGGGCTCGTTGTTGGCACGTGCGGTGGAGTCGAAGACTGTGCCGTCCACCAGTTTTCCGGTGTACTTGGCTTTTACCATGCTGGTGGCCCGTGGCTTGGGGCCTGTGCCGGGTGCGGTGATTTTGTAGCGCAGGCGGGAGGCTGTCTGGTGTACGCCTGGCTCTTTATCCACTTGGCGCAGGAAGTCCTGATTCGTTTGGATCCACTCTGTCAGGCGGGCTTTTTGCTTGGCCTCAACTTTGGGGCGGGCCGCTTCCTCGGCTTCGCGAAGGAGGCGGGTGAGGTCCTCAGCGACACTTTGGAAAGTTTTGGCGTAGTCTTTGCCTTCCGCCCCTGCGCGGAGGCCTTTCAGGAGGGCGTCCAGATCGGCAGCTGAGAAGCCAAAGTTCTCTAAGTTGTAGGACTGGATACCTTGCGAGATGAACCACCCAAAATGCTCCAGTGCTCTCCCTCTCTGTGCCTTGGTGAGCGGTGGCAGGGGCGCCGCAGGGGCCACATCGACGATTTTTCCGGCGGTGGCAGGTTGGGTGGAGGTGGTCGCGGCGGCAGGTTTGGCGGCTGGAGCCGTTTTGGCGTTTTCATCGGCTTTCAGGGCCGGGGTGGTTGCGAGGGCGGCAAGTGCCAAGGCAAAAAGTGTTTTTTTCATGGATCGAGGATGGGTGGTGAAGGGCGGCATGGAAATGGAACTCTGTAGATATGGTCAAACAGGAAAGACGGAAAAATGCTTTCGTTAGCCCTCACACGCTGCGCACGCGCACATCGCGTTGAGGGAAGGGGATCGTGCACCCGCCGGTTTCCAGTTCCAGCTTGAGCTTTTCCAGCAGGTCGTAGCGCGTGGGCCAGTAGTCCGCCGTCCGCACCCAAGGGCGCACGGCGATGTTTACCGCGCTTTCCCCCAGCTCGAGAACGGCAATGAGGGGCTCAGGCTCGGGCAAAACGCGCGCATCTGCCGAGAGCACGCGCTGGATGATCTCCTTTGCTGTTTTGAGATTGTCCTCGTAGCTGACGCCGATGGACAGGTCGATGCGTCGCGACGGCAGCTCGGTCAGGTTGATCACAGGTTGGGTGATGAGGCTGGAGCTTGGGACTAGGACAACTCGGTTGTCTGGTGTGCGCAGGCGGACGGAGAGCAGGTCTATCCCCTCCACGATGCCGAGTGTTTCGCCCGTCTGGATGAGGTCTTGCGCTTTGAAAGGGCGCAGCATGACGATGAGCACCCCTGCGGCAAAATTTGAAAGCGAGCCCTGTAGTGCCAGGCCGACGGCCAGCCCTATTGCGCCGATGGCGGCCACGAGCGAGGTCGTTTCCACGCCAAAAATGTGAAGTGCCGCGAGCACGACGACGATGAAAAGAAAACCGCGCAACGCATTGCAGAGAAAATGGCGCGCCGCCGCATCCAGCCCCGTGCGCCCAAGCGCCTTGCAGAGGTTACCCACCAAAAAGTTCGACAACAGGTGGCCTCCGGCAAACAGGAAGGCGATCTTCGCCAAGGCCAGCGCCCACAGCGCACCCTGGTTCGTGAGGAACCTACCCAAGTAGGTAAGGACGGGGTTCGTCGTCTCGGGCACCGGCGCATTCATCAGGAAAGCTTCAAACATGCCCCGCGAGCACATGCCTGGGATGTCGTTTTTCAATGCGAATCTCAGGGCACATCCCATGCGGGCAACACGGCCCGGTAGCCCCCGCGCTCCGTGTCCGCCCCTGCGCGATCATTTTCCCTTGCCCGCAGACGCAGCTTTTCCATCCTCCGCTTCCTGAAGAAAAATATGAAACTTACACACCAAGCGCGTATCGCCCTCGTCACCGGAGCGGGGCGTGGCATCGGAAAAGCTATCGCCGAATTGCTTGCCGCAGACGGCCTCACTGTCCTTTGCGTCTCCAAAAACCCTGAATCTTGTGGTGCTGTCGCCGACGCCATCACTGCCAGTGGCGGCAAAGCTCAGGCCTACCCCGTCGATGTGGCTAACGCCGAAGCCGTCGCCCAGGCGTGCTCCACTATCCTCGCCCAGCACGAGACCGTCGATATCCTCATCAACAACGCTGGCATCACCAAAGACAACCTCCTCATTCGCATGAGCGACGAGGAATGGCACGACGTTATCGCTACCAACCTCTCCAGTGCTTTCTACTGGACGCGTGGTCTCGTGCGCCCCATGACCCGCAAACGTTGGGGCCGCATCATCAACATCGGCTCCGTCGTCGGGCGCATCGGCAACTCAGGCCAGGCCAACTACGCCGCCGCCAAGGCCGGGATGCACGGCTTCACCATGTCCCTCGCACGCGAATTCGCCTCGCGAAACATCACCGCAAATACAATCGCCCCAGGTTTTATTACCACAGATATGACCGAAAAACTCAACGAGGAGCAAAAAAGTGCCATAAAGAAAGTTGTTCCACTACAACGCTTTGGCACAACCGCTGATATCGCCTCCCTCGCCAACTACCTCGCCTCCGAAGACGCTGGCTACGTCACTGGCCAAGTTTTTTCAGTTGACGGTGGGATGGCAATGTGATGCCTTGGCTCCTCTTCCTCGTCTTGTCGGGGCTGGGTCACGACTCAGCTGCGTACAAGCGAGGGACTCAACTAACCAGTAACCTCTCAACCAACAACCATTCCATTTCCACCAGACTATGAGCGAAAAAACACTCGAAGACCGCGTACGGGACATCGTCGTCAACCAGCTCAACGTGAACGAAGAGCAAGTCACTCCCTCGGCCTCCTTCATTGGAGACCTTGGTGCAGACTCGCTCGATACCGTTGAACTCGTGATGGCCTTTGAAGAAGAGTTCAAGGACGAGATAAAGGGAGAAATCCCAGAATCGGACGCTGAAAAGCTCCAGACAGTAGGTCAAGTCATTGACTACATAAAGGCTAAGAAGGAGCAGGCCTGAGCCCAGCCGCTTGGGGTGGCGCCCTTCCTGCCTCCCGGCCCTTGCGGAAACCACTCACATGGCATTCCTCAATAGTCGCCAAGAAAACGCAGCGGCAGGCAAGTGTGTGCCTTGCTGCTAACGCACGAGGTGCTTTGCTTGTGAAAGCCGAACAGATATAGAATACCTGTTTCGGCATAACTTTCCTTTGGAAAACGATTAACACCTAATCCAGATACCGCGTGGAACAAGAAAAACGACCTATTCCCAAAATCGTCGTCACAGGCATCGGCACCATCGCCGCTGTCGGCAACGACACCGAAACCTTTTGGAAGAACCTGACCGCAGGCCAGTCCGGCATCGCGCAAATCACCCGGTTTGAAACGGCGGATCTCCCTTCCAGGATTGGCGGCGAAGTCAAGGACTTCGATCCCGCCCGCCACATGGATCCCAAGGAAGCCAAGCGCAACGACCGCTACGTCCAGTTTGCCGTCGCCGCCGCCCGCATGGCCTTTGAGGACGCCGGGTTGAAACTCGGACAAGTCCCCCCCGAACGCCTTGGCGTCATCATCGGCTCCGGCATCGGCGGCATCGGCTCCATCGAGGAACAATCCTTCCGCCTCTTCAAGGACGGTCCCCGCCGCGTCTCCCCGTTCAT
>JAITHA010000083.1 GCA_031280235.1 Puniceicoccales bacterium
ATTGAAAATATCCAATATCCCCAAGCCGCCAGTATTTGGATTGATTTGGTCAAAAAAGAAATAGTCAAAGTCGAAGAAACAAAGATTCCGCATTTCACGATGCTCAATCCATATTTTTCAAAACCCGAAGATCTTAAAGAAATCGAGAACATAAAAAGAAAATACGGGGAAATCAACATAGGCCCTTGGAATATGAGCAAAGTTTCTGTTGTGGGAGATGATTGCAAGAATAAAACAGCCGTTGTCTTTTGTGCCTTCATCAGTTCCCTAAAAAGGGGAGGTGAAGAACTGTTGGATGCTTTTCACGGGCGCACACCAATTCCTTTTCGGAGCAATATTCCTAACATGTATGTTCAAATTGCCATCGATGAGCAAAGCAAGTATATCCTTTGGCATGGGATTTGCAATAGGAAAATTTTTGCCATCATGAAACATGAAGACAAATATCACGCTCTTGCTCTATCCTCACGATATACCACCCCGGAGGGCATTGTGGAACTTTCTTTGATTTCCGGTTCGCCTGTTGACACGGAATTGCGAACAGAAAAAATCATTCCATCCAACGCAAAATTAACTCTGATTGCCTTGCGAAATCTTGTTTTTCAAAGTTCTTCCAAGGATCCCCTTGATACAAGTGGGGAGCAAATATTATCGATGTCCCCGGAATGCGCAGAGGTATTTTCTCGATTTATAAAGCTTTTAGACTCTGCAGAATACAAGTACTCGGCGCAATTGCAACTCAGCGAGTTGATTCCTACGAAGGACGGGAAATACTACATGGATTTCGAGATCCTCAATGGCTCATCAAACAAAAAATCAGAGAAAGAATCACTCTTGCTTGATCTGAAGAATAAAATTGTCTCCAAACCAACAAAGTCCAGTTAAAACCAATATCGGGACGCTCTCTCACAACGAACTAAAAGTCTTTGATTTTCTTTTTTCCGCTGACCATAAGCCATCTGCCATGTCTATTAAAAAAGCAAAAAGGAACAACAATACCCCCCAAAGGCACATCCGTGTCTTGGTTGGGATATGCACAGCGCGCCCCTATCTGAATAGGCGCCAAGCCATCCGCGAGACTTGGCTTTCAAAAGAAGTGGAAAATGTGCACGCAGTATTTTTCCACGGCAAAACCGAGATTCCGACCGAAAACCCCGCTGATACTGTCGAACTAAATGTTCCGGACACCTATGATTTGTTGCCCACAAAGGTGCTTGCTTTTTTTCGTTATGCCTTGGAGCACTATGATTTTGAATGGATTTTCAAGTGTGACGATGACACTTATCTGGCGATGGAGCGTGTGGTCTCCATGCTCGACGACAATTATGGCCTGATAGGAGACCGCATGTTGGAAAGTCGCGGGGCACCCAGCGGCGGGGCGGGGTATTTTCTTTCTCGCCGAAGCATAGAGCAACTACTTGAACAACAAGAAGACATCGCTCAGAGCGGTCCCGAAGATTTGATCATCGGACGCTTCGCTTCCGATCGCTTGAAGATCCCCTTTCTTGCTTCCAAACGGTTGTGTTCAAGCTATTCACAAATTCCACGCAAGGATAATGATTTTGTGTCTGCACATTGGTGTTCTCCTCAAAAATTGAGGACTATCCACGCAGTTTTCTCGTGTACTCCAATCGCCATTTGCGAAGGCATTCACACTCATTGGTCTGACAGGGTCCTTTTCTTCAGCAATGGCCTTTATTGTCGTTTTTCTACTGGCTGTACCGGTCGCTGGTCATTCAATGCCCAAGGTGCCTTGTCGCTACGCTGGGATGAATGGCGTACAGAAATTTTGGCAACCGATGGTGAAAATTATGTTTGCTCAGGTTTTACTCTGCGCCTCGTTCAAGGAGAGTTGCCTGTACGAATCGAAGAAAACACATTTACTTCCTCAGACTCATCATTGACATATGGGAAACGCGTACTTTTGTTTCGCTGCCATACACACTGGGAAAAATGCCGCGAGACGCTCAAAATATTAAAGCATTTCAACCCGACACTGCCTATCTATATTCTATATGGAGGGCCGCGCCAAGGCGAGTCTTCTGCCCGAAAACTGGCGGCTGAATTTGCCGAAGGTTTTTGGAGTTATCAAGCGGATGAAATCTCTGCCCACTGGAAATGGCAACACGGGGATGAGATGATCAGAGCATGGTATGAGCATTATGGATATTCGGTGGATTTTTCCCACATTTATTCCTACGAATGGGATATCCTGCCTGTTGCCCCATTGGAAGAAATTTATCCCAAGTTTGAAGCTGACGCTGTTTACATGAGTCCCCTCAGACCGTTCACGCCCAGCTATGAAAAACAGTGGGCTTGGACGGCAAATGGAAAATGGCGTGATTCCAGCTTCATGAAATACATGAAAACGCATTATGGAGTCTCTCGCCCAAAATACTGTACCTTAGGGCCCGCCGTGGTGTTTTCACGTAAATTTCTTGAACTTTCTCGACATCTGCCAAACTTGTCTGGTGTGCACGAAGAAATAGCCATCCCTGCTCTCGCCGAGGCTTTCGGTCTTCCACTTTACGACACCGGTATTTATACTCATCCACGCAACAAAAATCAGCATTTTTGGAACACCACAGACTCCATCAAACGAACACGACTGCAAAATGAAGTATCTTCTGTGACCGGGATGCAAATTTTCCACCCTGTAAAATATATTGTGACACTGGAGGAGGTGCTTGCATGGAAAAGGATCGCATCTGCTCAAAAGACAAATGAAGACGTTGCACTCGCCTCGACCGAGGGAGGGGCTGTTGCCGCTTTTCGTGCTCTCAATACTCAACTCTATTCCCAATTTGACCCTACTTGGAATTTTCGCCATAACCTCTTACGACGCGAGATGCGGAAATTGAACGCATTGGGGCGTCCCGTTCATATTTTGGAGTGGGGAAGTGGAACTTCTACAGCCATTCTTTGTGACGGGCTCAAAGAAGGAAGTCACGTTTTATCAATTGAGCACGACGTCGTCTACCGCCTCGGCATCCCAGAAAAATGGCGCACCCGACTCACTCAAAAAATACTGGCTACACAGCGCCCCTACGGCAATTCCGAGAATTATGTGACCTATCCCCTGCTAAAACATCTGCAGGACGGAATTAAATACGACCTCATTCTCATTGACGGAAGAAATCGTGCCGATTGTCTTGCCGTAGCCGCCCTGCTTCTGGCAGATGACGGGGTTGTTTTTCTCAACGATGCCGAACGTAATATTTATCAATGTAACTTTCCATTCTTCCAAGAAGTCAACGAAGAGAAAGCCCCCGAATCTCACCCATCAATCGCCGTCCTGCGAAAACCTCTTTGCATATTTGACAAAAAAGAAATTTCAACATTTCCTGCGCTGCTTTCTCCAAGCGAAAATAACGCGCAAACAAGCTGGGGCATCTGCACTGTGACACTTCCTCGCGAATCCCAACCTTGGCTGCGCGATTGGATAGAGCATCACGTCAAAGCAGGCGCCAGCAAAGTCGTCGTCTATGACAACACAGGAAGCACAGGAAGCTTGCGCCCAGGAACAGTATTTGCAGGAGGAAGACTACAAAAAACGCAAGTGAGCAAACGCGGAGAAGAATATGGACGCCTCACCCGCCATTTGAGTGACGAAGAAATAAGTCAGGAACTACGCGACATCGCCGCCACGTTTCCAAATGATCGCGTAGAAATCATCCGCTGGCGCCCACGCAATCCAAGAAACAAACAAATTATCCACGGACAAGTTGAAGCCTATTGTGATTTTATCCGACGTTTTCGCGATCTTCTCACTTGGGGCACATTTCTGGATATGGACGAATATTTATACTGCGCCCCAGGCCTAACGGTCCAAAACATGCTCGCGCAACTCGCCAAGGAAAACCCCACGGTGGGCGCCCTCCAACTCCAATCTTGGGGTTTTGAATGTCGCTGGGGAACAGACGGCCCAAAAAATATCCGTGACCTCGCCACCTGCATTCCTGCCGCATCACAGTTTTCCGACAAATCATTCGTCCGCATGTCCGACGTCACCCATGCCAACATCCACATGAACTGGCGCTTCCGCAACGATGTCGAGAAACTGCGCGCGAATCCCCAAGATTTTGCTTTCTGCCATTACAACCTCTCTCCCGGCGAATTGCACAAAGCAAAAGAATACATTCTCCCGCGCGCCTTTTTGGAAGCGCCCCCTGAGCCGATCATGCGCTTGCGAACATCCCCACCCACATCCATCGTTGGTGAAGGCCCACTCGAACCCATGCAAGTGGACACAGCAAAAGTCCTCCAAATAGACTAATGCTTTAAAATATTTTTTCTAAACTTTCCAAACTCCGGTGTCCCTTTCCATTCCACGTCTTTTTGTTTATGGATTTCCCGGACTCTATGGCGGGGCAGGGACAGAGTTGCACCATCAGATTATCGTCTGGCTAAGGATTGGGTTGGAAGTTCATATCATACCCAGCGACGCGGGGTATGCCAACGAGCTCCTTTATCCGGAGATGATATCGCTTGGTGTAAAAATCCACCCTAAAGATGCGTGGGACGCGCTCCACCCGGGCGATCCTATACTCGGTTTCTGCAACGCCGAGTTTTTAAACTCACTCCCCGAAATACACAAACACACACGCCGGACGGTCTTTCTTAATTGCATGACATGGCTCTTTGAGCGCGAAAAAGAACGCATGGCCCAAGGAATGATTGCCATGTTTCTTTATCAAAACAAAACCGTCTGTGAAAAACACAAACCCGTCCTCCATGCGCTCAATCCCGGGGCCAAGGCTCGTTTTCTCACATTCAAGCCCTACTTTGATAGTTCCCGTTTTCCCTTTATCGAAGAACGCACCACAGAATATTTTGGTTGCGGACGCATTTCACGGCAAGACGCCGACAAATTTGCCCGGAATACCCTACATATCTACGAGTATTTTGTCGCTCCGGTTTTCAAGCGGGGCCTCTTCCTTGGGTTTGACCACCGTAGCGAAGCCAAAATCGGCAAGCCCTACGACTGGATACGCACCGCCTCAAACCAGACAGAAGTCTCCCAACAAGATTTCTACAAACACTGCGAAATCATTCTGCAGCCCACGGACACCACTGAAAACTGGCCGCGCGTTGGATTTGAAGCCATGGCAAGCGGAAGTGTCCTCATCGTGGACAACCGAGGCGGCTGGCAACAAATGATTGAACACGGCAAAACTGGCTGGCTCTGCAAACACGAACGCGACTTTATTTACTACGCTAGCAAAATGGCCTACGAACCCGCGCTGCGCCACGAAATTGCCCACGCTGCCCGCGAACGCGGCCAACTCCTCGGCGGCCTCGACGCCTCCCTCGCCAGCTGGATGTCCGTCCTCAAAGAACTTTCCACACTCCCCGAATAAAATGAATCCACGCACTCTTATCCTGGTAAAAACTTCGCCAGCCAATCACGGACAACGTGACGTCTGTCATCAAACTTGGCTTTCTTTGAAAAAACCAGATCAGCAAATTATCTTTTTTTCTGAAGAACCATCTCCAGACAAAAACATTATCCATCTGAAACAAAATACCGCTGGGAATCTAATAGAGAATGTGGTACTCTGGGCTTATGAACGCTTCCAATTTGAGTATTTGTTTATTTGTAAAGACGACGCTTATATACGCTTGGATAAATTTAATCTGCTTGAAGCTTATTGCGATGAGCAAGGCGGGGCCATCGGAGAAGCAAGATTTCCTCTGGTGATGTTTTCCAACGCGGCGTGTCGCAACACTAAAGTTTTCTCCAATTTACGACCATGTGCGGCTATTTCTAAAGAAGGCGGTATGCCGAGCGCCTCAATTGTGGCAAGCATACCCGGAGACCACCATCGTATTGTTCATCGACTAAGGGAAGTAAAGATTATTGCAGAAATGGAGTTCTGTCACAATGTGTGGTCGGGAGATGTGTTTTTTTTGAAAAATGGCATTTTTGCCAGATCCAATGAAGCACGCTTTGGAAAATGGGAATATGATGGCGATACACTTACACTTGACTGGTTCGATTGGGGAATTGAGAGGCTCCGAAATGAACGGGGAATTTTCCAAGCTTCTTTTTCAACGGCTATTTTGTTGAATGGACAACTACCTATCACCGTGCAAAGAAAAATGCAAAAGCGTGTTTTTGATGTCAAAGAACATCTTATTGTCTATAGATTTCATGAAAATTTTAATGTCGTCCGCGAACGCATAGCCAATTTAGCCGAACTGAACCCAGGCATCCAAATCCATGCGCTCTACGGCGGTTCAATTGAACGGCTTGATGCTGCAAAAAATGCTGTAGAAAAGTATGTAGAACGCTTCTACTATCCTGAATTTTATAGAGCTTCGACTCCACAGTGGATGAAATGGGCCAATCCAGGATTGATAGGAATTCGACAATGGTGGGAAGCTGAGGGAAAGACAACAAGTGCCCGCTTTTTCCATCTTCATGAATCGGATATTCTGGCACTTGGGCCATTTTCTGAAATGTATGACGGTTTCGCCGACGATCTCATTCTTTCAGGGAATAGTGTCATGTTCGACGGAAGCGATTGGGCCCGATCCTATTACAGCAGTAATGGACAAGAATTGATGGACTGGTTCCGAAAACAGGGACTTGCAGAGCCGCCGCTAAGGTTTCATATTTTTGCGGGAACAGTCTATCCGCGGAAATTCTTGGAGGATGTTTCGAAAGCACCAATGTGCATCGGTATTTCTGATGAGGCAGACACTGCCTTTTTTGCCGAATTATTCGGATACACAATTGAGCGGATTGGAAATGCGTTTTTTGGAAGCTGGTCCTTTGTTAATGTAGAGGGCGACGTTCTTGGACAAATTAAAGAAGGAAAGAAGTTCTTCCATTCTGTGAAAAGATCCCTCAAAGCATTAGAAGATGAAGTTCGATTTCGGCTTCCGCTTGAAACTCGTAGGAAAGCAGAAATCTATTGGGCCCAAAAATGGCAAGAATCTAAAAAAACTGGACCAGAACAAGATTTGCCCATTGTGGGAGCAGAAAAATTGCAAAAAGCCGAACATGTGACTCTTGTCTTTACGGGAGATGCAGGCTATTTGAATAAAATCAGTTATTGTCTCGCCGGTATCTTTGCAAACACTAGAGCGAGTTTGAGAGTGATTTATGTTTCCAATGAAATTCCAGATCAATACGATCTCGCAAGGGTAGAAGCGAAAATTCTACAGAACAATGCCGAATTTATATTTATTCAAGATCCCGAAAATTTTCGAGGTGTTTCCAAGTCTGATTATTTTGCGCCTTGCTGGCACCGTTTGCGATTGCCTTGGCTTCTCCCCGAGGAAGATGTCATTATCACAATGGATCCTGATGTTTTTGTTCGTGAGGATATCGCTTTTTTACCAAGCCTCATCCTTGACAATTCTGCAATCGCTGCCGCCTTCGATAGTGGGTTCTATAACGGCGATGACAAATTGCCCGCGCTTGCAAGGCACGTCAAAACAGGAACCATTAACGCGGGTGTTATGGTAATGCGATTAAGTTGGTTTAGAAAAAATTGGCAATACTCAATCACGCGTGAAAGTGCGAGGCATACCTACGAAGATTTGGCATGCCCGGAACAACAATTTCTGCAAGTCACAACATGGCAGAATATCAATTACATTGATCTCCAAATTGTGGCAAACAACCTTAATTTCCGCCAGCGTTTCTTTGATTCTTTTGGATATCAAGATCGATTTGCCGCTTTCAACGCACCTTTTGCTCATTGCCTCTGGAGTAAACCGTGGCGATTCATTAACAATCTGGAATCACACAGCTATCACTGGCAAAGACTCATGAAGCGCTACTTGACTGAAGAGACACTACGCCCTAGAAAATGGGCACCTCTAATAAAGTGTACTCTTCCACACGCCAAAATATTTGTCGTTTTTGATTCTCGTCGTGCACATGTTGCCCGTAGAAACTCCATTCGGGAATTATCTGCGCAGAATCTCGCTCCAGAAGTACGAGTTTTCTTTCTCTGCGGCAGAGGGGATTTTGCGCTTGAAAAGGCCAAAGACATCATCGAAGTCGACTGCGATGACAATGATGCTTGTGCCACATTACGCTGCAAATTGCTTTTCAACATCTTGCAGGAAAAGGTGCCCGAAGCTGACCTCTTTCTCGCCGATGAAGACGCTTGCGTTAAATTTGGAGCGATAAGTATACTTGCAGGGACGCAATCTCTCGTCTCTGGGCGCCCCGGGCACATGGAGGGGATCCTGAGTCGCTACGCACCCGAACTCGGTGGCGGATTCTTTGTTCCTTCCAAAGTATTACAGGACTTGAAAGAAGCCGAAATCAGAAAGTTCACTCGCCCAGGATGGTGGATTTGTGAGTCATCCGAAGACTTGGGACATTCCTTGACTTTGTCCCCTGAAATTTACAATTATGCCACTATCGAGCAGCCCGGAGCTTTGTCTTATTTCCCCGAAAGCAACAAACAAACTATAGCATCATGACTCCTATATCTACCACGCTCTCTTTTGTACAGAGGCCCCACATTCGCCCAGGGTCACCTGAGTTCCCAATGCAACCGAGGACGGACGCTGTACACATTGCTCAGTTTGTCACAGATGACCAATCGCAGGTTATTATTGATTGTCTGGCATCCATTGTTGAAAACACAATGCGTCCATTGAAGTATACTGTCTTTACTCATGGTCATTTTTGTGGCGACGGTGTTGTGCTGCGAGGCGTAGAGGTTTTCTGCAAGAAGTATAGAATTGCCTATGAACACATCCTCATTTCTTCAGCCTATGCATCATCAGCTGACATCTTAAAATTTGAAATTCCATTTCTTCTTGAACACGAAGAACGAGTAATAATTTTAAACACAAATACCCTTGCATTCGATGACATTGGTCGACTATGGGATCTGGACATGTATGATCTCCCGATTGTAGCCCTAAACGAAAGCCAATATCCTTGGGATGCGGATGGGCAACAAGTTTTGATCCCTGACGGGGAGGGAGCGTTTCAAACGGGTGTCTATCTCATCAATATCCATAGATACATAGAAGTCTTCTCGCAGAAAGGTGACCAAAGAGCTGCCTACCATTTTATGCATGGTTTGGGAGGTAGCCAACCACTTTTTAATCATCTGTTTTCAGGAGATATTTACTACTTGCCACCAGGATGGGGACATCTACTTTGTATAAATCATAATAAGCTCTCTCCTAAACTATCTGAGGCGAATGCACATCCGTCGCTGGATTACTTATTTGAGAAGCCGCTTTCAGGGAAAGGACAATTTGATCCTATCTATCGCTCCATGAGGCGACGACGGGAAATATTGCACATCGGTATTGTGGCGCTGGATTTGGTGGCCACATTCTGTATATTTTCCCTGACGAACATCGTCGAGAAAAAATTATACAAGAGCTGGGCGATGACAAAAACCCTCTTATTGCAGTTGAGCCATATATCCGAAGAATTGATGAGAGATACGATTTGTCTCACATCAGAGATGGCTATTTTGACAAATAATTGTCTCAGGTGGAAAATCTAACACCTTCCACACACTTTTTTGAACTACACAAACAACCATGAAAATATCAATCCGTTTGGAAAGAAAAACTCTGGGAGCAGCCTTGTCTGGTGCGCTTCTGGTGTTGCTTGCGGGCGTCCCAGCGTGGGCACAGTCTGTCAATAAGGGCTCTGCCCTTGATCAGGCCTTGGCGTCGGTTTCCGAAGTAAGCGGGATAAAACTTCCTGACAAAAATCGCGTGCTTGTCGTTGAGCGCAAGAGATCGATAAGTGATGAGCACGCCATCTACAAGCTGGGAGCTCCTTGGAGCCCGTTTCAGGCAACGGGCTTTGTTGCCGAAAAAGGCAAGCCTTTCACGGTTTATTTGATTATTGATCCCGATGATGTGTGCCCGAATCTGGACATCATCAATCTGGGCAAGTATAATTGGGACGACCAGGTTGGCCAAACATTAAAACCGGGAAAAAATGAGATAACCCCGACGAAGAGCGGTATCATGTATATTGCGAACCCGCATCAACAAAAACGTCCGCCTGTTGTTTATTTTGCGGACAGCCCAATGATGCCGCTTTATCGGCATGGGAAGACGACGCGAGAGGAATGGAAAACAATGTTGAAAAAAGAAAATCCGTACGGAATGGTGGAGATTGTCACTCAGCGAACAATGTTCACGCTCACTGCTGAAAAATTTAAGAAGACCCCCCCTAATATTGAAAAACTCTGCGAAACGCTCGAAGAAATTATGAGTGTTTACGCTCGCCTGCTGGGTCTTTCTGAGAAAAACCCTCCGCCTAACGATATTCCCCAGAATGTGATGCATATTATCGAAGTGGACGCGGGCTATATGTACGCCACAAATTGTCGCATCGCATTCCATCGCGATGTGATACATGAAATCCTTGATTACCAGAATAATCGGAAAAGTGGGTGGGGGCTTTGGCACGAAATCGGGCACATGCATCAAGTACAGGAATACAAATTTAATGACATGTCAGAAGTGACGGTAAATATTTTCTCCCTTGAGGCGCAAGCTCATTTCAAAAACCGTGCGCGGATAGACTCTCCTGAAATGCGTACAGCCATTCAGAAACATCTCGCTTTACCTAGGAATAAACGTGATTATCATAAAATTGGGGATGTCTTTATAAAGTTGGCCATGTTTTGGCAACTCCGGCTTGCCTTCGGGGAAGATTTTTATCCCAAATTGCACAGGTACAATCGTGAACACAATCCAGAGCAGGAAGATAGACAACAGTATTTCATCCAGCTTTCGTCCCGGATTTCAGGCTATGACTTGAGGCCGTTTTTTGAAGCGTGGGGCCTGTCTGTCAGCCCCCAAACAGAGGATGCTATCTCAAAACTGAAACTGCGAAAACTGACCCAACAAATCTGGCGAAATTTGAATTTCTCCCAAGTAACGTCCAAGGGGCGCGTCGGCGTTGCTCCTTCAAAATATTAACCCGGCATGAGCATTTTCATAGAATGATCTTGCATTATTTATCGGGGGAAGCATTATCTTTGAGCCATGGAAATAATAGAAAAACAGGATTTTAGAACTGTCTGTCCAGAGCTCAGGGTGGCAATTCGCAAGCGCGGAAAGCGGGTGTCCCGCTTTGTCTGTAATTTCGTTCCAAGCCTCTGAGGCGGGAACCTCGATCGGGCCGGGCTGGCGAACAGCCCGGTGCCCAATGCCCAATCCCTCTCCATTGGGGAGGGGCGGGGGCAAAACATCGAGGGTGAGAAATCTTGATAAGATGCTCGGAACAGGGTTGGCTTGAATGGGCTTAACAAAACAAAACAACTATGACCAAGCATCAAGACAGCCCTATCAACTATGACGATGACATTGTCAACGCCTTTATTAACCCGGCATGAATATATTTTACCCGACATCCTGTATTTATCAAGGCTTGTCGCTGAAAAATTATGAATAGATATGTTGTGATATTATTTCCAGTCTCAATAAAGATTTTTCACTGTGCGTAAGTGCCGATAAGAGGCCCGAAAGTTGTCAAAAAACTATCATTTTGAGCCAGAAATTTGGTGTGTTTTTTGAGTTATTGAGGCGAGCGTTTATATCACAACATGTTAATGAACAGCCCTTTGTTCCCGGTATTCACACGCTAAGATCAGGGTTTTTCAGAATCGCCCAATCTCGTTTTGAGAGTGGGCGATGTTCCGGTTCGCTTCGCGCTCCATAATTGCCGTAACCCCCCATCGCCGCGCCGTTGATGCGCTCTCTTAAAAATCTCTCTCTTTTTTTAAAAAACCAGCACGCCGAGATAGACGCTACAAGGATTAGTCGTACTCCTGCCAAGAGACACCTTTGTCTTTCACTTGTAGCGCCTATCCCGGCGCGCCGTTTTTTCAGTTCTGGCAATTATATTCGTGCTTTTGCTCGCATTTTTCCGCTTTCTTATTTTTCCGACGTCGGTGCCTGTAGGCAAGCAGCCCTAACAAACCAAGGCCACTGAGAAGTCCGTAGGTACTAGGTTCGGGAATGATGGCCGTAATCTGCATCCACGTATGATCGCCGTCACTAAAAATTTTATATTTGAAGGCATAGCTGTTTTTTAATTCCTGATCAGAGTTCGCCAAGGCTGTGTAGCCATAAGTATCTGTCCAGAGAATATCGTTTGCCACCGCTACGGAGGTGCTGCCGTCTATCAGCGTGAACGTGTCGCCAACTTTTATGGTGTAATTGCTCACAACGAGGGAGAGGCGAACATTACCGCCTGCGTTACTGGCCAAGGTGCCACTACCATCAAAGTGCAAGCCCGTGTTTATCGCACCACCGCTGCCGTCGCCCATTATTTGGACGAGGAAGGTAGCGCCGTACGATAGGACCACTGAGCCCCCGTCGGAGATCGTCATCTGTTGGCGTTTTCCCGAGCTGTCATTGGCAACAAGCGCCGCACCATCGCCGCTGACACCGGGAGCAAAGACAGCGCCGACACCTTGGAGCGTGATATTGCTGAGATTATTCAAAGTGCCTTTCCCGCCAAGGGTTCCTCCGTGTTCGACTACCCAGCCGCCTGGATTGTCAGCTGATATGGCACCAGGATCTGTATAAGTGCTCGTCCCTGACACGATGAAATTCGGATTCGTCGTTGTCCCGTTGATATAGAGGCCGCCACCGCCCCTGTCCACAAATACGCTGCCGGTTGAAATGTTGTCGCCTGTCAGGATCACTTTACCGCCGCCGTTGGTATGCACGGCCCCTGCTCCGGAAATCACTCCTCCATAGGTGTAGTTGTGGCCCCAAGCACGTGAGAAGGTTAGCGTGCCGCTGTTGAGTATGCTCATCACGGGGCGAGCGGCTGGAGTAAATGTCCCCAAACTGTCCAGCACAACCGAGCCCGTTCCCCCTATTGTCAGGCTGTATCCTGTATAGTCTCCCCCTGATTTCGTGTGCCCTTTTGAGCCAACGGCATTATTGAATACAACTGCGCCATTGACGACGATGTCTTCCATATCAACCACGTTGTTGAAACGGGCGGAAGCCCCTGTCTCTATCGTCAGGCGACCCTTGGTGGGAACGGTACCCGCGCCCTGTGCAAGTTCCCACGCACTGCCAACAATATTGCCTCCGCTGAAGACGAAATTGGTTCCTACCACGAACATATCGCTGACGATGACCCCTCCACTATCTGTTGTAACGTCGACATTCTTGGTAATGTCGATCGCATCCTCAAAGCGAACCGTGTCCAAGTTGTAGAAAAAGTCGTCGGAATAGGGAGAGGCCGTGCGCTTCCAATCTTGGTCGGTTCCGGCCCTTACCCATGTGCGGCTCCCAGCGCCAAAATAGTTCCAAGTCAGATCTGTGGAAGGAGCACTTTTGGTCTCAAAGACTAAATCCGTGCCATTCTCGATGCTTAATTTCCCAGCCAAGCGAACGCCTGAGGCTGCATAACCATCAATTGATATGCCCTTGTATTGTAAAGTGGTAGCGGCCAAATCTGCCGCAGTTGTGTTGTTTATACCCTCGTCTGCATGTAGTATCACATATTTACGATCCGTCGCCCACGGGGTGCCCGGGGTATGCACGCCCCCCGTAGCATTCATGTCGCTCACATCGATGATGTTGCGGTTCGCCTGTGTTGCCGCGCCTCCGCTTCCGAATGTAGCGCTTCCAGGAACGCTTATCAAATCCGTTAGATAGTAGCCTGAGCCTGCCCCCCCGACCTCGACGTTGTGATCCACATCTAGCTTATAAATAATGCCTTCAAAGTTTGTCGTGCTTCCGCTCTTGCCGAGTGTGAACGTCCCCACAGTGCCCGCATGGTGAATGCCGTTGAAGTGGTCGTGCTCAGAGCTGGTACCGGGTGAGATAACGATGCCGGCGGCAAAGGTGGGATTAACTATCGAGCCAGAGCCTTCAAGCACACCAGCCTGCATGGAAAATGGTGCTGCTATTGCGCCATCAACACCGAGAGTGCCAGGGCCTGTTTTTACAACGGCGCCTGTGCGTATCAATCCGCCAGAGAGATCGTAGTCTTGTTGTGTAATGGTGTTGCCTGTGCCAAGCCATTGCAGAGAGCCCGGTGTCGGCGTAGAGAATGTCAAAACAGAGCCGTCTTCTATGCCAATGGCACCCTTGTAACCTCCATTCACATTATCAGCCAGACGGCCTGAAACGGTCAGATTCCCCGAGCGTATTTCGATGTTAAGCGAACCCTCTAGAGGCGTCCCCGTCAGGGTGCTGTTGCCGGTGAGCGTCAAGTCGCCTATCCCCGTCTTCTTTATCGAGCCTGTCGCCAAGGAATTGCTACCGCCAAACTCCGCCGGGCCAGAAGACATATTCAAGGCGCTCAACGACGCACCAAGGTCGGTGTCAATCGTCCCGCCAGCAACTGGATCCACAGCCCATGGCTTGTTAGAAACAATGTCGGAAAGTTCGACAAAGCGAAACGTGCCACCAATTAAATAACGCTTGCCGTTGAGTGCATTGAGCGCATCATTTTCGGCAATACCTAAAACAGAATGCGCCCCCACGGCGATATCACCTAAGAATCCAAAATTACTCCCAGTAAGCAGGAGTGTAGCCACGCTGCCAGCACCCACACCTGAAATAAACAACGTGTTTTTCCCTCCGTTGATGCCTGCCGGTCCAGAAATGTCTCCAGCAAACATCTGCTCAGTCGCGCTCCTCACCGTGAGGGTCGTCTTCACCCGATTGCTATTTCCAAAAATGATATCTCCCGAGTAGACATACCTGCCAGCGATAAAACTGCCCAAATTGGCCGTGCTTAGCAGATTCAGGCCAGCCACATTGCAATCCGCGTCCGGGGTCCCGGTGATGTTGAAATCAAAATAGATATCCCCTGTGAATTCATTTTGCCCGGCAAGGTTCAAGACGCCGCCTCGTGTTGCGGCATAATAATTCCTCAACGTCAAATCGCCACTGCCCTTGAGGTTCCCGTTAAAGAAACTTTCCCTGTCCCTGAAAAGGGTGCTGGCACCGGCATTCTGGCCCGCCGCAATAAGATTTGTGTACACAGTTAGCGACCCGCCCAAAGGGATGTTTATTATGCCGCCAGGATTTGATACATCCGAATAAATAGTGTTCACACTTTGCGCGTACACCCCAGTATCAAAAGTCGCACCAGGCTTCACCCATAAAACAGAGCTGGTGCCTATCGCATCTGCCACACCGCCCTGCAAAGTGCCCGTATAAACAACTGTCGCACCAGAATAGGAATTTTGCGCGTGAGAAAGGACAAGTGCCGGTCCTCCTGCTCTACCGACAATCCCAAGATGCCCTGCGCCGGAAATCTTCGCAATGAAGTCATTGCCGCCCGAGTGTGAATAAGTTGAGGCGTTGTCAAACAGGGTTATCTTATCTTGTTGCAGATTCAACTCACTTAATTTGGTGCCGAGATAAAGCCCATCATTGCCTGGCCCTGTGTTGAGATTTGCAGCTGTCGTGTCGATTATCTTCTTGGCTGTGATATTTTGAGCATTTGCGGTAACCGATGACCCAAAAGATTGCGCAAAATCAAATTCATAGACGTTGAGACCGGTGGACGCCCCCTGATCGAGATCAATCCCGCTTGCGGAGCTGGGCACATAAACATATGGGACATACTGATTTGGAATACTTGGGTGCTTGACCTGTACGATCACATTATTAACACCGCCCGTCGTCGTGCGTGCGCTCGCAAGCTGTCGCAAATTGCCATAATTATCTTGTAGCAAAAGTGGCGTGGTGTTTGGCTGATTATTGGAGCCTTCGATAACATCCCTGACATCGTCCGCCGTTCCCTCAAGGCGAATGTAACTCACGGGATCCGTGCCGTATGTTCCCAACGCGAGCACACCCTTCGGAGAGACCGCCATCGCATCGACAAAGCTCTTCATTCGAGGGTAAGACGTCACAATTGGAAACTGGTAGCCAAGATCCGTGAAATGCAAAATACCGCCTGCAAGATTCAAACCCGCCATCTTCGTATCACCCGTAGGAACGGTGATAAAACTACCGGGGCCGACGATTAAATTTGCGTTCGTTATGGCCTTTGCCGCCGAGCCAGAGGTCAATACATATTGCAAATTCCGCAAATGGAAATCGCCCTTGAAATTTTGCATGTTCTCCGCAACAAGCGTATTTTGATCTGGCAAGCCCGTTAAACTACTCGGTACCCGGGCCAAGTCCACATACACCTCACCTCCCGTTGTCGTACTCGTGGTGATCGCGTTATTTATCGTATAAGTGCCGTTGACATCCAAGGGTGCTAGATCAATCGCTAAGCGCCCGTACGCGCCAGCAGGAGAATCGGCATTTACCTCCACTGCCCCAGTACCAAGAGAGAATGTGGATTTGCTCGCAAGAGCATCCCCTTGGCCAAAATCCGATACCCGTAAAGTGCCATCCCAGATCGCCGTTCCTCCCGTATAAGTGTTTTTATTGCGTCCTGTGGTGTCAGGGAAAGTGAAGCCGTTCGCATAAAAAGTCCCTGGCCCTTCCTTGTGTAATTTCCCTGATCCAATGATTCCCGCCTGTATTATTGCGGTCGAAGACTCCAAGCGGAAATTATCTCCGGCATTCGGCGTGGTAAGGTAGAAATTATTGCCAGCCCCTCCTGTTGTGATGGCAATCGGGTTCTGACTGGCGTTCTCCAACCTGACAATACCATGCCCGCCAATCCCTGCATTGTTATTCACAGTCAAACCACCGCTACCAACCTGCACGGCGAGCAGAGAATCATCTTCGACGATAATACGGCCATCAGCGTTCAGCACAAGCTTTTGCGATTTAAACCTCGTCCCTGTTCCTCCGACAATTGCCGCAAAACCTGTGCCATTTCCCACCGTAAGCGTCCCCCCACTCGTCGTACCAAATTCGATAACCGGCGAGAGAAATTGTTCATTCTCTAACACCAAGCGCCCTCGATTCACATTCGTGGTAATCGTCGGGGTACTGCTGTAATCATAAAATATCAGATCCCCGGTACCATTCTTGTTGATCGTGGCTGCAGACCCGGCTATCGGATCTTTAAACATCACCTTCGAAGTTTCGGATGTAGAAACATTAAGAGTTGCAGCACCACCAAATTGAATCGCATTGCGTGTCCCGCCAGTCCAAGAGTAAGAATTTCCGCTACCACTCCAAGTTGGATTTGCTACATTGCCTTCAAAAAGAATGTCCCCCGTACTATCTGCCGTCAGTGAGATGGTGCCACCACTCATGTAAATCGCCCCACCGCTAGTTTGGGCTGCATTGCCCACAAACTGCGACCCAGGCCCAAGATTGATTACTGCATTTGATACAAAATGAAAGATGGCACCTCCGTGTCCTTGCCCGCCACTTGGCGAGAGAACATAATTGCCAGTAAAGACCGCTGCCTTGCTGAAATTAAATACGAACTGACCTCCACTGTCTTTACGGGAAGCGCTTATCGCGCCACCACCCGACCCGCTCCAGTCACCCGACCCGTTCATCGCAATGACCCGATTCCCAGTAAAAGCCACTCTTTCGTTAAAGTTCAAAGTCACGTATCCATTTAAAGCGCCAACATTTATCGCCCCCCCACGCTGCCACTTGTTTGCAGAATCCCAGTTTGGTGTAGTAAAGCTGGTTTGGTTATCATTAAGATATTGAACGTAGTTGTTGATAAACTCTGTTTCTCCATTAAAATTAGCCGTTGCATGGGCCCCAAAAAAATCTATGGCACCACCGTAAAAGTTGGAACTATTTCCGATAAAGCTAAGTGTTTGCCCAGCACTCTGATTAAAATTGAGTATGTTCCGCCCAGTCTGGCTCGCACTTCCTGTGTTGTAACCGTGAACGATAATAGCACCACCAAAGTTCCCTGTTCTGTTATTTAGAAAGGCAACATTCCCGCTCATATTTAAGGTCCTGTTTGCATATCCGGATAGATTATCCGCAGAACCCAAACCTATCACACCACCCGTGTTCTGTGAACCATAGTTTCCTTCAAATACGACTCCAGCGGTTCCACCGTTGATATTAAGGGTTACGGCACCGCTTGATTCTATCGGCGAGAAGACCGCACCCCTCCGAGTTGTGCCAGTATAACTTTGGTTAATACCCTTGATAACGCTTCCGTCCAGATTGTACGTTGCCGTTCCGTTGCTTACAAACAAAGCATTGCTTTGCGCGCTACCACTCCGGGTGAGCTCCACGTTATAGAGATTAAATATGTCGCCTGTACTATTCAGCGCTTGCCCGCTTGACGAGGACGTCACAGTAAGAATGGGCTTTGAAACCGAAGGGTCAGGATAGGCTCCTGGGTCTGCTTGAATCGTATAAGTACCACTAATGCTCTTGGAACCAGCCCAAGTCGCGTTCCCGAGGAGTTCGTAGGATCCAGTGGTGCCGGGCACGTTCGTGCCTGGGTTAACAGTTACCGCCTTGATTTCGGGCTGCCAAAGTACCGCACATGCGGCTGCCGCGAAGAGAGTCGCGACACAAAGCACACGCTTTTTGCCGGGCGGACAAACCGGGATGGAAACACTTGTCTTTCGTTCCTTCTTCGTGGAAGAAGAAGCCGCAGCGCACGCGGAGTTAGATCTTAGTCCAAGGGATTTTGTGTCTTTCATGTCCTGCCTTTTTCGGTATAGTTCTCAGTAGACGCGGGCACGATAAATGCTCGCTTGAGGTTTTCATTTTCTTGGCAGGAAATGTTGAGTTGACTAAAAATGCTATGTTGCGGGAAAACGGGAACAGCGGGGCAAGGTGGCGGGAGCATCCTGCTCCCGTCATCGCCAGAAGAACCTGAAACAAGGATCGGGAAACTCCCGTCTCCTTGATCAGAACTGTTCGAAAACGCTTGCTTAAATTCCCTGCCTTTCGGCAGGCGAATGCTAGGTTTGCTCGCAAACGGACGGGAAGGGTGCAATTGCGACGAAGCGGTAAAGCACACCGTGAGACTGGAGTCCCGCACTCCATAACAGGACGTAAAGCGGCGCGACGGGAGCGCCCTACCTGAATCCGACGGCACTGCGCGCGACCTACCTGCGCCATTTCTGGAATAGACTGGAACAAGAAATCGATAAGCACTGTCCCTTCGCTTGAAACCATCGAAGCCGATGGGGAAGTGGAAGCGCGCTCCACTTTGACAGATAAAACGCCCGCCCTGCCTCCTGGTATTTGGAGGCATTCAAAACTTTTCAGAGACCTGATTGTAGCGTGTGCAGGCATTGACAAAGGGAAGAGAATGTTTCGTGGCAAGCGGTCGTCCGCGCTGGCTTTCACCTGGCAGAAGCGGATGAATGTTCCGGATATGCGAAACAAGCGCAAGTCTTTTTTTGCGACTTTTATCATTTTTTTTTGGGGGGGGGAATACTCGGCAATGAGGAATGTCGCAAAGCGTGTCAGAAGCGAAGGCGCGAGGAGCACAGCCAACCCATCAAGACCCGACACGAAAGCGCTGAGGGAGGAAATGAGTCTCACGCAAAGACGCGAGGGAAGGCACGCCAACACGCTTGCTGTGAGTGCGCCAGGGATGGAGTGCGGAGATGGTTCGGTTCGCTCCGCGCCCGGTCTTGTCGCCTTTGATCGGAACATCTCCGCTTTCTCAAAGGCGACTCATCGCCGTTTCCTCACTCCAAAAGCGTGGCTGAAGTCCCGCGCTCCATAACAGAACGCATTCGAGAGTGCATCAACGGCGCTGTGCGGCGAGTGGGTGGCGAAGCAACTATGCTGCATTCCCCCGGGTTGTTTCTTTCAGCAGGTTCAGGGTGCGGTCTGTTGCACCCTGGTTGGCGATGAGCCAGCGGTGTGCGTCTTCACCCAAACAGAGGCGTCTCTGTTTATCCTCCAGCAGCGTGAGCAGGAGTTGTTTGGCTTCTTCGGCGTTGCTGGCGCGGAAGGCGATGCCTGCAGTTTCCAAGCTCCGGCAAATGTCCCGAAAATTATCCATTCGCGGCCCATAAACAACAGGCACGCGACACGCCGCGCACTCGATGGGGGATTGGCCACCGGAATGGGGTGGAAGGCTTTTGCCGACAAAGGCGACTGAGGCCAACTGGGCCAGTTGGCTCAGCTCGCCTGTGGTGTCCGCCACGCAAACGTCGGCGGGGTGGGGAGCGACGGGGTGGACAGAGCGCAGAAACCAGCGCCAGGGTGTGCCTTTGAGCAGGGCGGCGACTTGGGCGCGGCGTTCTGCGTGGCGTGGCACGAGCAACAGGCGCAGGGAAATGCCCGCAGCGCGGGCGCGGGCCAACACGTCGAGCAACATGGCTTCTTCCCCGTGCCAAGTCGAGGAACCGAGCAGGATGGGCGCATCCACGGCGTCGCTGAAACCAAGGGAGGCGTGCAACTTGCCGAGATCTTCCGCTCCGTTGCTGATGCCGATGGCAGCGTCAACTTTCAGATTGCCAGTCACGCGGATCCTGCCTGGCGGGACGCCAAGTTGAGTGAAGCGTTGCGCATCTTCGGCGGCAGCGACACCAATGCTGCTGAGGAGCGAAAAGATGTGCCGGGAAATGACAGGAGCGAAGCAGTAGCGGCGGAAAGACTGATCGGAGAGGCGCGCGTTGATGAGTGACACAGGCACCTGGCGCTTGCGGGCTTGGTGCAAGTGCTCCGGCCAGAGCTCGCCTTCCATGAGCACGATGCTGTCTGGCTGGATGCGCTCCCAAGCGCGGTGGCTGAATGGGGCGAAATCCAGGGGGAAAATGCCTGAGGCGCAGAGGAAGGGCGCGAGTCTTTCCCGCACGATGGCATAGGCGGTGCTCGTCGTGGTCGTCAGCACAAGCTCGGTTTCGCCCTGCGCGGCCAATTGGCGCAAGAGTGGTTCGATGGCCTTCACCTCGCCCACGGAGACGGCTTGGAACCATATCCTGTGCTTGCCGGGCGCCTTGGGCGAGAGCGGGCCAATGGCGCCCAGACGGTGCGAAAAATCCCGGCCATACCCTCCGCGCCGCAACATGCGCAGCAGGTAATATGGGGCGGCTACCCACAGTACCGGGAGAAACAAAAGGCGATAAAACCAAATCATGCGTACCGGCAAATTGCAGAGAGCCATTGTAGGGAGAAGGATAAAAGCACACAGCCCTTGGCTGGCTGGGCCCTCGTGTGCACAGAGGGCGCCTGGTGTGGGCGTTTTTTTCTTCTTGTAAGCGAAGGCAAAAATCTCCCTGATGCGCGTTGGCTTGAAAAAAGCCAACCTGTGCAGCTGGTGGAATGCCTGTTGGCGTTGGTCAAAGGCAAATCGAAATCCGATGGTCGGAAACAGTCGCACGGGTCAACAGAAGAACAGAGAGTAAGTGTAATGGATAACAAGTTATTCGTCGGTAACCTCGCATGGGGTGCCGCGGAAGAAGATCTTCAGCAATACTTCGGCCAGTTTGGGAAAATCCAACAAATCGAGGTCATGCGTGATCGTTTCACAAATCGCGCCCGAGGCTTTGCCTTCGTGACTTTCGAGACACCGGAGGAGGCGCTAGCGGCAGCAAACAACACGGAAGGGAAGGATTTCATGGGACGCCCGTTGAAGGTGAACGTGGCCCGCCCGCGTGAAGACCGCCCCCAAGGCGAGCGCCGTTTTAGTGACAACGGCCCACGTGGCGGCGGTAGCAATCGTGGCGGCTCCTTCCGCCCTCGCCGCTCTTTCAACGGCGGCGGTGGCGAACGTGGTGGCAGTGGCTACGGGGATCGCCCACGGCGGCGCTTCGACCGCGATGACCGCGGCAACCGTGGCGGCGGTGACTACGAAGGCAGCAGCGGCGGCTATCATCAAGACAACAACTACTGAGGCCCCTGCCGCAGTCCGCAAAGATTCAACCAAGAATGTCGCTGTATTTACAGCGGCATTCTTTTTTTACGCCCACCGTGGGGCAGCGCCACTACGGACGGTAAAGCCCCTGGCGGCGGATAATGTCGGGAAGCGGCGGGGGCAAAAACAGATCGACAGGCGCCCCTTGCGCCAGACGCTGGCGAATCTCCGTCGAGCTGATGTCCATGCGCCGCGCGGGCAATTCGACGAGGGAAATAGCGGGGTCTAGGGCGGCGGGCCGAATACCTGCGAGGCTGCCTAGGCGGCAGGCGACGGCGAAGGTCACGCGCTGGGCCAGTTCGCCAATGCGATGCCAGGCGTGGAGCTGGGCAAGCTGGTCGGCGCCGATTATCCAGAGCAACTCCGCGCCGTGAAAATATTCGTGCAAATGGCAGGCTGTATGGAGCGAATAGCTGGTGCCACCCTGCTGATGCTCCCAGGCAGACACCTCCCAAGCCGGGCGCCCGGCCACGGCGGCGCGCACCATCGCAAGTCGTGCCTCAGCGGAGGCCACCGGGGGGCAGGGTTTGAGGGGGGCCGTGGCTGCGGGGACAAAGACGACGCGGTCGAGGTGGAGACTCTCTTGGGCATCCTGCGCAAGCAGAAGATGCCCGATGTGCGGCGGATCGAAGCTACCGCCCATCACCCCGACTCTCTGGCGCACCTGCTGGCCCATGCGGCTCATTTGCCGCAGCAACCCAGCTGTGCGACAATGCGTTGCCGGACTTCTTCGATGGTGCCGGTGGTGTTGACGATGTGGAAAGGGAAGAGATCACGCAGAGCCCGAAGCGGCTCGATCGTCTGCTCCATGAAAACGCGGAAACGCTGGCGCGCGAGCTCGGGGTCGAGGTCGGTCTTGCGGACGGCCTGAGACCCACCCGATGTGCGCAAGGTTTCCTGCCCGCGCTGCATCTGTCGGCGGACGCTCTCCTCCTCGTCAACAAACAGCACGAAGATGTGAAAGCGGGGCGGCGGGCCGCATTGGCTGCGGTGGGCCACGAGGCGCGCGTGCAAAAGGCGCAAAAATTCGGCCTGGATGCGCGTGCGCGGGAAGCCGTCCACGACGACACCCTCCCGGTGATGAGGTTCGCTCAGAGCGCGCAAGACGATGGAGGACACTTCACGATCTCCGACGAGCTGGCCCGCGTCGATAAGCGCACGCGCCGCCTGTGTTTTCAACAGGTCGCTGGTGACGACAGGCGATGACCGATAGCCGAGGTGCTGCATGAGCGCCGAAGTATGCGTGCCCTTGCCTGAACCCGGCGCGCCGTTGAGCCAGAAAACTTCCCGTGGGAGAGCGGAATGGCCCGCCACGCAGCGCGCCTCAACCTCGGGCCAGACGGCATCGAGCAAGGCTTGGGATGTGCCCAGATTGTTTGCTTCTTTTGAGGGAATCATTGCCTGCGGTGAATGAATTGTGAGAGGGTCACCTTACACAGAGGAGGCACTTCCCTGAAGACGGACGGCAGCGGGCGCGTCCTTCCAGCCCTTGGCCTGTCGCCTATAGATGCGCTCCACGGCAATAGCGAGCTCGGAGAAGCAGCGCCCATCTGTGTACACCCCGGCTCCGGCCCTCAGGTACACTTCCTCCCTCTGTGCCATTAATTCGCGAATGCGCGCCTCGGGCTCTGCCGCGCACAACAGGGGGCGCACAACGGAATGACTCGTGCGCCGGAGTACCGTTTCCGGCCTGGCAAAAAGGCAGATGATGATGCCGATGGATTTGAGCAGTTCCAGCATCCCCGGCGGCATGACAAGGCCACCCCCACAAGCCACCACGGCGTTCGCCCGGGGAATCCATTTCTCGATGCACTGCCGCTCCAGCTCACGAAACCCCGCCTCGCCCGATGTCTCGAAAATTTTGGGGATGGACATTTGGGTGTGCCCCTCAATGAGCAGGTCGGTGTCAGCGTACGGGCGCCTCCAGCGTTCGGCAAGAATACGCGCCAGCGTGGATTTACCTGTTCCCATGAACCCCACAAGGAATAGGTTGGGAGGTGCGCACTGTGCGGCTGTCTTGGGCTGCATGGCCGCACATGGAAGGATTCGCGCCCCGTGGCGCAACGATTATTCGCCCCGCGCTAAGAATATTTGCCACCTACCTTGGCCGCCCGCCTGCTGCGATGGTGATGCAGAGCAGCGACCAGAAACAGCCAATGAGATTGGCCATGGGCACCTGAAGAAGCGTGGGCAGGCTGTAAACAAGGGCAATACCGGGCGTCCAGAGCATCCAATTCGGGACGAGGTTTGGCATGACGATTTTGCGATACCAATTGCCACGCAAGGCCTCGCGCGTGCGGATAAAGGAGAACTCATTTTCCTTCCACAAATGGGAAATGGCGTTGAGGGGCGCCGCCGTAATGGGCGTGAAAATCAACATATCGCAAGCGGTCTTTAGGATGACAGTGCCGACGGAATTCTCCGCGCCCCAGAACATGGCCTGCCCGCGGTAAAAGGCATCCGTGCCCATGCACATCGCGGCCCACCAGAGCAGGCTGAAGACGAGGTCCCCCCAGAGGCGGCGCGGACGCAACGAGGGAATGGCGACGCGGAAGAACCACGGCAGGAGACCGCAAAAAAACGCGCCCGACGTGGCCGAATATGCAAAGCCAACGCGGTCTTTCAGGCGAGCAAGCTCATCAAGCCGAGCACCTGCGGCGTCGTTGGTGTAATAAGTGACGACGAGGGCGAGCGCGACGGCCTGCAAGATGAGACCAGGGATGAAGTTGGCACGGGCGGCAACCCAACCCATGCGCCACGGAGAAATCACCCCTTGCGCGCCATCCTCTGGCATGTCTTTGGCCTCGGGCATTATGATGGGCAGGGTGGGCGGCGCTACTTGATGGCCTCGCGAGACGGGCGACCCGTGGCTTCGCGAAGACGGTCGAGAACACCGTTGATGAAGCGCTTCGACTCAGCAGCGGAAAACTCTTTCGACAACTCAATGGCCTCGTTGATGGTGACGACGGGCGGGATGTCGTTGCGGCGGGTTATCTCGTAGGTGGCGGCGCGCAAGATGGCGAGGTCCACCTTGGAGATGCGCGAAAAGGACCAGTTCTGGGCATAGGTGCGGATGGCCTCGTCTATCTCGTCAATGTGCTCGACGACGCCGTGCACGAGCTCGCGAGCAAAGGAAAGGTGGTCCTCGGGCAGCTCCGCCGCATGGGCCTTGAGAAAAAGGCGCACAGACTCGGCAAGATTTTCTGGGCGCACCACGTCCCAGAGATAAAGGTACTGCATGGCAACGATACGGTTGGCATGGCGACGACGCGGCATGGACGCCTTGGACACGTCAGGTAAAGGGATGTTCTCGGAATCGCGAGGAGCAGGAACAGTCATGCGCGCAAGGTCAGTTTTTATGAAAAGGAGAACGGCCTGGATTGAAATCGCCATCCTCATCGTCGCTGTCGAAACCGAGGAAATCCTGTGCCTCGGCGGCCATGGCTGAGCGCTCATACTCGGCGTCAAGGCTGTCGAGATAATCGCCAAGCTGCACACGATGCCAGGCCATCTCTATCGCCGCACGGGCAAACTCCGCCCCACGGTCCGTCTTGCCGTTGACGCGCTCCTCGGCTTGTTCGCGCGTCTCCACGCTGAGAATGCCGTTGATGACCGGTATTTCCGTGCGCGTGGCGATGGCCTGCAGCTCTATCGCCGTGCTGTGAGCAAGCACCTCGTTGTGATTCGTGTCGCCCTTGACGACGACCCCGAGCGCAATCAGGCAATCATACTCGTCTGTGTGCGCGAGCATACTGGCGACATAGGGCACCTCGGCAGCCCCGGGAACGCGGAGCACCTTTATCGATTTCTCTGAGACGCGTGCCTCGCGCAACGTGGCGCGGACACGCTTAATGAGCGCCTCAACAAGCTCGTTGTTATAGCGCGCGGCAACGATGCCGAAGTAAAGGTCGGTACCGTCAACAGAAGCTTTCTTGGGTTTATCCTGACTCATGAATGTGGGCGGGAAGAGTGTGAAATGATGAAATGAAAAGAGAGCAGGAACCACGACAAGCCAAGCGCACGCCGCGTTCCCTGCCCTGCGCGAATCTGTTAGCGGATCTGCACACCCTGCGGGCGGGATTCGTTCTCAAGACGAATCTCCCTTGCGCAACCAGCGAAGCTGGCGGCACACACACAAAAGAGCAGGAACAGTATGAAATTTTTCATGAGGCGAAGAGGTGAGGTATGCTCATGCGTGCGGCCCGCCGGGTCAATGCGTTTCAAAAAAAACGGTGAAAAAGCCCGGCCCACGCCAGACAATGCCCACCCGGGTGTTTTTTCGTTGAGGCACATGCCAAAAAAGCAAGCCTGCGCCACAGAACTCGCGAAACCGCCCACACCAAGACACCGCGAAATGGAACCGACCGAAAACTCACCCTTCGCACACGACCACTATACGGACGTCTTGCGAGCAGACATCGACGCCAACAACCACGCCAACAACATTGTTTACCTGCGCTGGGTGCAAGACGCGGCCACCAACCACTGGCAGACGGCCGTACCAGCCCACATCGCCAACCCGCACACGTGGGTCGTCGTCCGCCACGAGATAGATTACAAAAAAGCTGCGTACCTCGGCGACCGCATACGCGTGCACACATGGGTCGCCACCATGAGCGCACTCACCAGTGAGCGCCACTGCCGTATTTACCGCGACAGCGACAACACTCTCCTCGCCTCCGTCAAGACACGCTGGTGCTCCATCAACCCAGCCACCGCACGCCCCAGCCGTCTCGACCCCCGCATCCCCGCCTGCTTCGGTCTTTAGCCATGCACGCGCGCACACCTTGTCTTGCCAACCAACACCCGCGTGTTAGACAGCTCCGCCTTTCCCAAGAAAAAGGGAAACTCCACATACCTTCACACAACCATCCAACATCTTCCCATGGACACCAAGGCCATCATCTCCTCCGGCGCAAGCGCCATGCAAAAAACCGTCGAACACACACGACACGAGCTCGCCGGCCTCAACACAGGCAAGGCCCAGCCATCAATGGTCGAAAACGTAGCCATCGAAGTTTATGGCACACAAGTACGCCTCAAAGACGTCGCCACCATCTCCACGCCCGACGCACGCACCATCTCCATCCAGCCATTTGACAAAAACGCCACCAAGGACATCGTCCAAGGCATTCAGGCCGCCAACCTCGGCTTCAACCCAATCCCCCAAGGCAACACCATCCGCTGCCCCATCCCTGAGCTCACCGGAGAGCGTCGCGCCGAGCTCGTCAAAGTAGCCTACCGCCTCGCCGAAGAAGGCCGCGTGCGCATACGCAACGCCCGCCGCGAGGCCCTCGAAACCCTCAAAAAGGGCCTGAAGGAAATCTCCGAAGACGACTTCAAACGCAGCGAAAAAGAAGTCCAGAACCTTACCGACAAATGGGTCGCCGAAATCGACAAAACCCTCAAAGCCAAGGAAAGCGACTTGCAAAAAATCTGACAGCCCAACACCCGCGCGGCACACACGAAAAACGACAGCCACCCAAACGACACCCAATGAACATCCACGAATACCAAGCCAAGCAACTCTTCGCCTCCTACGGCATCGCCGTCCCCGAAGGCTACGCCGCACATTCCGCAGACGAATTCGTCACCGCACTCGCCCATTTCCCAGACGGCCCCATCGTCGTCAAATCTCAGATCCACGCCGGCGGGCGTGGCAAAGGCGCCTTCACCAACGGCCTCCAAGGCGGCGTCAAACTCGCCCAGTCCAAAGCCCAAGCCCGCGAACTCGCCAGCAAGATGCTCGGCAACACCCTCGTCACGCGCCAGACAGGCCCTGAAGGGCGCAAAGTGCAAACCGTTTACTTCGATTGCGCCGCAGCCATCAAAAAAGAATACTACCTCGCCGTCCTCCTCGACCGCGCCTCCGCACGCCCCACCATCATCGCCTCCACCGAAGGCGGCACATCCATTGAGGAAGTCGCCGCAAAAACACCCGAAAAAATCGTCAAAATCCACATCGACCCAAGCCTCGGCCTCCAAGACTACCAAAAACGCAAGATCGCCTTCGCCCTCGGCTTCAAAGGCGACCTCCTCAAGCAATTCGGCAAACTCGTCACAGGCCTATACCAACTCTTCTGGGAAAAAGATTGCTCCATCGTCGAAGTCAACCCCCTCATCACCACACTCGATGACAAACTCGTCGCTCTCGACGCCAAAGTCGGCTTCGACGACAACGCCCTTTTCCGCCACCCCGAAATCAGCGCCCTGCGCGACCTTGCCGAAGAAGACCCCAAGGAAATCGAAGCCTCCAAATACGGCCTCAGCTACATCGCACTCGACGGCAGCATCGCCTGCCTCGTCAACGGCGCAGGCCTCGCCATGTCTACCATGGACATCATCAAATACTATGGTGGCGACCCCGCCAACTTCCTCGACGTCGGCGGCAGCGCCTCCAAAGACGCCGTCGCAGCTGCCTTCAAGATCATCCTCGGCGACTCGCACGTCAAAGGCATCCTCGTCAACATCTTCGGCGGCATCATGGACTGCGACATCATTGCCCAAGGCATCGTCGAAGCCGTCAAAGAAACCTCTCTCAAACTGCCCCTCGTCGTCCGCCTCGAAGGCAACAACGTCATCAACGGCAAAAAAACACTCGCGAACTCCGGCCTGCCAATCATCTCCGGCAACGACATGTCAGACGCCGCCCAAAAAATCGTCGCCCTCGTCAAGGAAACATAGGCTGCCCCTCCTGCGCCCAAACCCGATCACCACCGATCCGGCAGATCAGCCCGAACTGGTCGGTTTGGCGCGTATCTCCTGCAGGGCTGCCAAGACCGGCTGTTATTTTTTCCCCACAGGCACGTCTGCCGATTCCGCGTGCTTGATGCCAGCCTTCCCGGAAACGATGGCCCCTGGGTTGCGCTCCAGATAGTCAGCCAAAGCGCGCACTGCCCAGGCAGCCTCGGCAATCTGTCTCAAGGCTTCCTCCAATGGCACGCGTAACCCAGAGCCCGGTTTCACCAACTGGCGTAAACTCTCGGCTGTGCGATCGATTTGGGCCAACGCTTTGCGCATTTCCTCCGTGGTCATTTTCAACTCGGCGGCAACGGGATCGACCTGCCCTTCCAGTTTCCGCGAAAGCTCGCGAATTGCCGCCAAAGTCGCGTTTATGTTTGCCGGGAGAGTGGTCACCTGAGGGTCTTGCAAAATGTCGTTTGCGGCCTTTGTAAGTTTAAGTATGCTTTGGTTGATGGCCTTGAGATCAATCAAGGCCACGCTGGTCTCTACTTGCGCGAGAATACGGTCCATTTTATTGCCCATTGCGACGAACTCTATCTGGCTGAGTTGTTCGACCGTGCGCGTCGCCGCTCGCATGAGTGTCCCAAAGTGAGATGCGAGAGTGGGCACTTCCGGCAAGCCGTCGTCGGGGTCTTTTTTATGGAAAACAGCGGGCGTGCCAGGGTGAAAATCGAGGTCCACAAAAAGCAGCCCTGTGACCATGGACACTTGCTGGAGACGGGCGCGCAACCCATTTTCCTGGACGGCTTTCTGTTTGGCAAGCTGCCCGATGTGCTCGGCAACGCCGCGCTGCGATAAACGCCGGTCGTCTATCTCGATAATGACTGGCACAGTGTTGTCTCCTTCAGCCTGGACTTGCGCGCGCAACAAAACAGCGGAAACCTTGCCTATGGTGACACCCTTGAACTTCACTGGCGCGCCAGGCTCAAGACCGTTGACGGAGTCCTCAAAAAAACAAATGAAATTCACTTTTTTGGAGCTAAAAAAGCCTGCGCCAAAGAAACCTATACAGGTAACAACAAGTAAGATTCCACCGAGGACGAAAGCCCCAATAAGTGAAGTATTGGCATGGTTTCTCATACCAGCCGCAACATGGCCACCAACGCACCCCCTGCAATGGGAAAAAAAGCGCACGCCATGCACTGCATGGTTTCTTGCAAAGGTCGTTATCGTCGAGGCAAAAGCCGGAATCTCGCGACGCCGGTAAGCGGGCTACACGCTCCTTGACATCTCCCGCCTCCTATGGGTAGTTGCCCGGGAATGTGTCCTACGCAAGAGGAAGTTTTACAAATTTTTCGGGAATCGGGTGCGTTGCTGGATGGGCATTTCGTCCTGCGCAGCGGCTTGCACAGTGCGCATTTTTTCCAGTGCGCACAAGTATGCCAGCACCTTGGAAAGGTGACGCGCCTGGTGGAACTGCTCCGCCCCAAACTCGCCGCCTTTGATGTGTCGCTGGTGCTCTCTCCGGCAATGGGCGGGCTAGTGCTCGGCCAGGAAGTGGCGCGACAACTCGGTGTGCGCTTCATCTTCACAGAAAAAGTAAACGACGCGCTCGTGCTGCGGCGTGGCTTCAGGATTGGGCCCCGGGAAAAAGTGCTCATCGTGGAAGACGTGGTCACCCGGGGCGGGCGCGTGCGAGAGTGCCTCGACATCGTTCAGGCGACAGGCGGGGCAGCGCAGGCTGTCGCGGCGCTGGTTGATCGCTCGGACGGCAAAACGCAATTCTCTGTACCCTTTGTGTCGCTGCTCGAATTGAGCTTCGCGACTTATCCGGCAGACGCCCTGCCACCAGAATTAGCCACCCTGCCCGCCATCAAACCCGGGAGCTGAACGACCTCCATGTCCGATGAAAAACGGTTCGCCATCGAGGCAGCACGAAAAGCGCGCGTTGAGGCTTTGCGTACACGCATGAGCGCGGAGTTAGCCGGGGTGACGGGCGTCGTCCTGGAAATTGGCTGTGGGCACGGGCATTTTCTCGCGGCCTATTCTGCTGCCCATCCGGCGGTCTTTTGCCTCGGCCTAGACCTCATCTCCAAACGCATCGAGCGCGCCTTGCGAAAACGCGACCGCGCAAACCTTGCCAACTTGACCTTCATCAAAGCCGATGCCTTTGAGCTCTTGGAAGCCCTCCCGGACAAAACGCAGCTCCAAGCCATTTTCCTGATCTTCCCGGACCCCTGGCCCAAAATGCGCCATCACAAGAATCGGCTCATCCAGCCGGGGCTGCTTGACCGCCTTGCAGAGCTCTCAACGCCTGAGCACACACGCCTGCATTTTCGCACAGACCACGACGGTTATTTCTCCTGGGCACACTCCCTGCTAGCCCAGCACCCAGCCTGGCACCTGCTCCCGGAGGAAATCTGGCCTTTCGAGCACGAGACCTTCTTTTCCCAACGCCTCCCCATCCACCATTCACTCATCGCCAAGCGTCAGGAACGTGCCTCTTTGCTGCAGACGCCCGCTGATTCTCCTGCAAAGTAAAATAGGCAAACCGCGCGAAGCACAGGCCATTTCCGCATTCCCTTTTGCTCCGCTCCCCATTTCCTGCGCACACGATGAAACACGACATCCGATCGATCTTTGCCAACTTCAACATCCCCGGCGACTTCGTCTCTGCCAGCCCCCACGGCAATGGCCACATCAACGACACCTACGCGATAACCTGCGACCAAGGCGCAAGCCGCCTGCGCTACATCATCCAGCGCGTCAACCACAACGTATTCAAAGACGCGGCAAGCGTCATGAAAAACACCGCACGCATCTGCCGCCACTCGCGCGACAAACTCCGCGAGGAAGGCATCCGCGACACCACACGGCGCACCCTAACCCTTGTCCCGACCAACAACGGAGCAGACTGGTTCGTGGATGCCAGCGGAAACCACTGGCGCTGCTTTCTCTTCATCGAGCGGGCACGTTCCTATGACATCATCGAAAATACCGGACAGGCCTACGAAGCCGCGCGTACCTTTGGCACGTTCACCCGCCTCCTCGCCGACCTGCCCGGCGAGCGTCTTGTGGAGGTCATCCCCAACTTCCATAACACACGCAAACGCTACGAAAATTTCCAAAAAACCCTCGCCGCCGATAGCCTCAACCGCGCCACCAAGGTCAAGGCCGAGATTGCTTTCCTGCAGCAACGCGAGACCGATTGCTCCGTCGTCGTGGACGCCATCGCACAGGGCAAAGTGCCGGAGCGCGTCACCCACAACGACACCAAGCTCAACAACATCCTCCTCGACGACTACTCCCAGCAAGGCCTCTGCGTCATCGACCTCGACACTGCAATGCCAGGAAGTGCCCTCTACGATTTCGGCGACATGGTGCGCTCCGCCACCACTCCCACGAGCGAAGATGAGACCGACCTCGCACGCGTGGTCTGCCGTCAGGAATACTTTGAGGCCCTCGCACGCGGCTACCTCGACGCCCTCGGCGACACACTGAACACCGAAGAAAAACACCTCTTGGCCTTCTCCGGCAAGCTGCTCACACTCGAAGTCGGGATGCGCTTCTTGACGGATTACCTCGCCGGGGACACCTACTTCAAAATCGCTCATCCGGAACACAACCTCGAACGCTGCCGCAACCAGTTCGCCCTCGTCGCCTCCATTGAGCGGCAATTGGATGCGATGAACGCCCTCGTGGAAAAACTACTACACTAGGCGCGTGTTTGATATTTGTTGCCATCGCTGAGGCACAAGGTAGATCCCGAACACTCAGGATCTACTCTCACCATGAATAGCAACAACTATCCCAAATTGCACAATGCCCTCTGGCCGGGCATTGTGGGCAAGGGAACCCCAGGGGCCGAGCCTACTATCTCCCTCGACACGATGCTCGACCTCACCGCAAACGCTGAGATCAACGGTATCCGCTTTGATGGCGTCGATATGAATCTGGCCTCGCCCCACTTTGACATTGATTCGAGCGATGACGACATCAAGCGCCTCGCCGAAAAAGCCAGCAGCCGCAAGCTCGCCATCGGCTCCGTGGGCGCGCCCGTGTGGCCCGCAACGGGCGGTGGCTCCGCGATGGGCGACGCCGACTCCCGCAACCGCTTTCTCACACAAGTACGCAAGGCCTGCGCCATAGGCAAACGCCTGCGAGAACTGGGGGTGAGGCCGGACGGCATCGTCCGCATTGACTCGGCTTGCTCCGTCGAGGAGTGGGCAAAGAACCCGTGGGACAGCTTTACCTTGATCGCGAACACCTTCAAGGAAGCCGTTCGCATCGCCCAAGACCACGGTGAACGCCTCGCCGCCGAAGGTGAAATCTGCTGGGGCGGGATGCACTCTTGGGAGTGCATGCTCCAGATGCTTGAAGCAGTCGGCCAGCCCGAAGTGCTCGGCTTTCAGGCAGACATGGCGCACACCCTCCTCTACACCCTCGGCTACAATGCCCCAGTCTCTCACTGCCTCGTCAAAAAAGATTTCAGCTGGCAACCCGATCAATTCCACAGCGCCATGAAAAAAATGACCAAGTTCCTGCGCCCATGGACAATCGACTTCCACGTCGCCCAAAACGACGCCACCGTCAAAGGTTCCGGCATGCACGACGTGACTGGCCGCCACTGCCTTCCGGACGACCTCAACGGCAAACTGAATATTGGGCGCGATGCGGGCTACTGGCTGCGCGATGGCAAAAACGGCGTCACCCGCAAATGCCGTCACATCTGCTGGGACGGGTGCATGTTCCCCAACGACGTCCTGCAAAAGCCCGAAACCTGGCGCAAAGTGCTCTCCGTCATGCTCCAAGTGCGGGCAAACCACGGCTGGGCAGAATAAAAAAACAGCACATCGACGCCGCTGGGATGGGTGTTGACTGTTCTCTCCCGGCGACGAGAGTGCGGCGACACACCCAGCGTTGCTGCCATATGAACCACGATACGCTCTGCGAATGCGGTACCCATGCGGAGGATGCCGTCTATGGGCAAGCAATCTTCCCATCCTGAGTCCACCCCGCATGTTCGCCGCAGACAACATCCGGCAATTCCTCCGCAAACAACTTTTCCCAAGCCAGGCCGGAGAGCGCGCACAGGCTGCGTTTGAGGCGTACTCGGCAAACGCAACAGGTGGCCCGCTGCTGGTAAAAACCGACGACGTGGCCAAGTACATCGGCACATGGCTGGCGGGCATGGCCACCGGGCGCAGCGTCTTTTGCGCAAACCCTCGTTGGAGCCCACACGAGTGGCGAGAAGCCCATGCGGCAATTTTCACCCCAGGCAACTCGCCTACCGCGCGCCCCCTGCTCCACATCCCGACAGGCGGCACAGGCGGAAGAATCCGTTTCATCTCGCACACGCACACCACGCTGGCGGCAGCCGCACGCGCCCAGGTGACCGCGCTGGCGGGCAGGCGACAGCTCAACGCCGTCTCCCCACTACCCCCGTGGCACATCAGCGGCCTCATGCCCATCGTGCGCGCGCTCACTTGCGGGGGAACATTGCTCCTGTGCGACGGCAGCTTTCACGCCCACGCCCCAGCAAGCGCGCCCCTGCCCCACCTACCCAATGCCTCAGCAAAAAATGCGCTCCAAATTTCCCTCGTTCCCACACAGCTCTTTCGCCTGCTCGCGCTACCCGGTGGTACACGCTGGCTGCGTCGTTTCGACTGCGTGCTCCTCGGCGGCGCTCCCCCAACAGCCTCTCTGCTCGCCACTGCGCATCTCGAAAAACTACGCATCGCTATCGGCTACGGCATGACGGAAACGGCAGCTTTCATCGCCTTGCACTCGCCGGAAGAGTTTACTGGAGAATGGCCCGTAACGGGGCACATCCTGTCCCACGCACAAATTCAGATTCTCGACACAGCAGGGGACACGCAACCTCTGGGCACACCGGGACTCATCGACATCAAGGCCACATCGCTCACGCCCGAGGCCAACGGGCACCTCACCACCCAAGACGAGGGAATTCTCGAAAACCACCGCCTGCGCGTGCTCGGGCGCGTGGACAGATTCATCATCTCCGGCGGTGAAAAAACCGACCCACGTCGCGTAGAGGCCGCCCTACTCGCAGTCCCCTGGGTGCGCGCCGCACACGTGTCCGGCATTCCAGACAACGAGTGGGGACAACGCGTCGCGGCCCTAGTCGAGCTCAGCGATGCTGCTGCCGGAGACTGGCAAGAAAAGCTGGCAGACATCACCCGCGCCACCCTGCCCAAACACAGTGTACCAAGTCGCTGGGCGCGCATCCCCGCCCTGCCCTTCGACGAGCGCGGCAAAATCTCTCCAACCACATTGGCGCGCCTCCTCGCATAAACACGGCAATAACGCCCAGCCCCCACGCCATCAAAGCGAGCGGATGGCACCATCCAGCACCTCGGCAGTCTGCGCAATCGCCGCCTCATCGTGCGCCGTGCTAATGAAGGCACTCTCGTAGGGCGACGGCGGCAGGAAGACACCATGCTCCAGCGCGTACCGGAAAACGGCCTGATAGCGCGCCGCATCACAAGCCAACACATCGGCAAGATTGCGAACCGGGCTTTCCTCCTCGCGAAAAAAGAGCGTGAACATCGATCCGCACTGGTGCACCTGAAGTGGGATGCCCTTAGCCCGGGCAGCTCCGGCAGCCGCAGCTGCAAGAGTTCCTCCAGCAAACGCAAGGCGCGCGTAGGGATCGACGCGACGCAGCTTTTCCACAGCGGCAATTCCCGCCGCGAGGGAAAGCGGATGCCCGCAAAAAGTACCCGCCTGATAAACCGGGCCTAACGGCGCAAGTTGATCCATGATCTCAGCACGCCCCCCCAAAGCACCGACGGGTAACCCACCACCGATGATTTTCCCAAGACAAACAAGATCGGGGCGCACCCCGTGCAACCCCATCGTGCCTTGCAGGCTGAGGCGAAAACCCGTCATCACCTCGTCAAAAATAAGCACAGCACCGTGACGCGTGCACACTTCGCGAAGCTTTTCCAGAAAACCCGCCACAGGCTGCAGCAAGCCTACATTGCCAGGATAAGGCTCCACGATGATGGCGGCCACCGACTCGTCCATCGACTCCTCGACAGCGGCAACGTCGTTGTACGGCAATACAAGGGTGTCTGCCGCCGCACCCGGCGTCACACCTGCACTGTCCGGATGCCCAAAAGTCAACGCACCCGAGCCAGCCTTGACGAGCAGCGCATCCACATGCCCATGAAAACACCCGGCGAACTTGATAATCCGCTGCCGCCGCGTAAAACCGCGCGCCAAACGAATGGCCGACATCGTGGCTTCCGTCCCGCTATTCGTCATGCGGACTTTCCCGATAAACGGCAGGCACTCTTGCAAAAGCTCCGCCATGCGCAGCTCCCTGGGGTGGCAAGTACCAAAACCCAAGCCCTCTGCAGCGGCGCCCACAACGGCAGCACGAATGTCCAGATCGTCGTGCCCATGTATCGCCGGCCCCCAGGCGAGCACGAAATCCACAAGCTCCGCGCCCTCCACCGTGCGCAAACGGCAGCCCTTTGCCGAAGCCGTGAAAAAAGGCAAACGCCCAATCTGTCGGAACGCCCGCACGGGCGAGTTGACGCCGCCAGGAATGAGCCTCTGCGCCCCAGCAAAAAGCGCCTCCGAGGACGCATAAGAAACATGGAAAGAAGTGGACGATTTCATGATGAATTGGAATGTATTTGCCTGCCCCACACACAAGATAGCCACCGCCCAACGGTCAAAGGCGGAGATGCGCCCCAAAAATCAAATTTCACATTTACACGCCCCGCCCATCCGCCAACCTCGCCCCCTTTCGTACACATTCCTTCTATGGCAAACAAGCAACCCATCCGCGTGGCCGTCACTGGTGCCGCCGGACAAATCGGCTACTCGCTCCTGTTCCGAATCGCTTCAGGAGCTGTCTTCGGCCCAGACCAGCCTGTCGCGCTGAGTCTCATCGAAATCGAGCCAGGCATGAAGGCCCTCTCCGGCGTTGTAATGGAGCTCGACGACTGCGCCTTCCCGCTCCTCTCCGAAGTAACCGCCACCAGCGACCTGAAAGTCGGCTTCTCCAATGTGAACTGGGCGCTGCTCGTCGGCTCCGTTCCGCGCAAACAAGGCATGGAACGCAAAGACTTGCTGGGCATCAACGGCAAGATCTTCGTCGGCCAAGGTCAAGCCATCGCCGCAAATGCCGCCAAAGACGTACGTGTCCTCGTCGTCGGGAACCCGTGCAACACCAACGCCCTCATCGCCATGCGCCACGCCGCAGGCGTCCCGGAAGAACGCTTCTTTGCCATGACGCGCCTCGACGAAAACCGCGCCAAAAGCCAGCTCGCCACTAAGGCAGGCGTGCATAACAGCGCCGTCGCCAACGTCACCATCTTCGGCAACCACTCCGCCACACAGTATCCCGATTTCTACAACGCCACGATCAACGGCAAACCAGCAAGTGCTGTCATCACCGACACCGATTGGCTCCAAGGCGCATTCATCAGCACTGTGCAAAAACGCGGCGCCGCCATCATCGAAGCACGTGGCCTCTCCTCTGCGGCATCCGCAGCAAACGCCGCCATCGACACCGTGCGCGCCCTCGTAACCCCAACACCCGCCGACAAATGGCACAGCGTCGGCGTCATCTCCAAGGGCGAATACGGTACTGAGCCCGGCCTCATCACTGGCCTGCCCATCCGTACCAAAACCGACGGCTCGTGGGAAGTCGCCCAAGGCTTGGAGATAAACGAATTCTCCAAGGCAAAAATCACCCTCTCCGTAAACGAACTCCGCGAAGAACGCGACACCGCCGCCGAAGCCCTTTGCACAAAACTCTAAAAGGTTGTTCACGATCTTCTTAGCAATATACACATAGGAAAGCCAAGTGCATGAACTGCAGGCTGGAATTGAGCAGACGCTCAGCGTTCTTCCAAAGTCTCCTCGACTGTTCAAGCCAAGCAAAGGAGCGCTCGACGATCCAGCGCTAAGGCATCACCGCAAAGGTATGCAATTCGTTGCGTTTGGCCACCTGGACGCCCGCTCCCAGTTTCTCGTAAATGATCTTGGCAAAGGGTTTACCCGTGTAGCCGCCATCAACCAGTAAGCACTTAACCTCGTTTAGATTTTTCGCTCAGCGTTCGCCCGCTTGCAGCGCTCCGGCTCGATCCGTGTCCTCTGCCGTTGTGACAAGCACTGCATGTGGAGTCCCCTGCGCATCAACCGCAATATGGCGCTTGATGCCAGGGACTTTCTTGCCCGCATCATAGCCTTTGTGCCTCGCACTCGCTGCGTTCTTCACGCTCTGCGCATCGACGATCAAGAAGCTCGTCTTTGCGCGGCATCCCAATTCCGTACGGGCCACGCCCACCTGATTTTTTTAAAGCCCGCTCCAAGACGCTCACGCCATCCCGGTCGGGCTCACTCCTCTTCGCAAAGTACGAATGCACAGTACGCCACTTCGGGAACTCACTGGGCAGCAGGCGCCACTGACAACCACTCTTGAACAGATGCTGCACACCACAGAACACTTCGTGCAGGTCGATCTTGCGCGGCTTGGATTCACTTGCGCACACTTTCCAGCAAGGGCCTGATCTCTTCGAACTGCTCTCAGCTTATATCACTCGGGTATTTTTTTCTCATTACCATAGCCTACATTTTCGCAGAGATCGTGAACAGCTTCTTACATATCAAACCATCCGGGACGCGACAACTATCGAAGGCCGGGCGCCCATGCTGAACCCCAAACGCCGTTCCGGGTTTCATGTCCGTTTTTTGTTTGCATCACGTGCGGGAGTATTTTCGCCAGTCGGCGAGGTGGGAGATGTCGTGGGCGTAGGCAGGGATGTCGGCTTCGCCGATGAAGCCGCTGACCCGGCGTCCGTCGGCGAGTTCGATTTTGCCGAGGCCGAGAGGGGCTGGAATGGCGGCGATGAATCGGGCGAAGGCCTGGGCACTGAGTTCGTAGAGTTCGAGATGGCAGGCGACGCCACCTGCGGGGGTTCGCAGCATGGCGGGTTTTTGAAGGGTGCCGTCGCTGAAGGCATACATTTTGTAATGCGGGGCGCTGGTGGTGGCTTCGAGAAAAACGGCGC